>NZ_CP159258.1:0-300000 GCF_040438925.1 Pseudomonas sp. MYb327 | reverse complement strand
CTTTTCGATTTCAGCTGGTACAGGGTCGCCTGGACAATCGGCTTGGCCGGCGGCAATTCCGGGGTGAAGGCAAAACTGACAAACAGCATGCCGAACACCAGCACGTGCAAGCCAATCGCCCAAACACTAGGCCAGAAGTAGCTTTCCGAGGCGGACGGCTCTCGCTGTTGCTGCATCAGGGCGCCTCGGTAATCAAGCCAACATTACCGACCCCGGCTTTCTGCAACCCGCCCATGGCGCCCATGACGGCACCGTAGTCAACCGTCTTGTCGCCGCGAATGAAGACCTGCGTGCGCTTGCCGCCTTCGTTGCCGACGCGAATGATCTTGGTCACGGCGTCAGTCATCTGCGGCAGGGTCATGGCCCGGTCTTGCTGCTTCTCTGTGTCGACTTCGCTGCCAAGGTTCCAGTAGTAGGTCTTGTCAGCCTTGATCGAAATGGTCAGGACCTGGGTGTTGTTGTCCTGCGGCAAGGCTTCGCTGGAAACCTTGGGCAGATCAACCTTCACGCCCTGATTGAGCATCGGCGCGGTCACCATGAAGATGACCAGCAGTACCAACATCACGTCGATGTAAGGCACTACGTTCATCTCGGCGACCGGCTTGCGCTTGTGTCGAGCTCGAGCGATTAAAGCCATTGGAAATTACCTGCTTATTCTTCGCTGGTGTGCACTTTGCGGTGCAGGATCGCCTGGAATTCATCGGCGAAGGTGTAGTAACGGCTCAGCAGGGTTTCGCTGCGAGCAGAGAAGCGGTTGTAAGCGATAACGGCCGGGATGGCGGCGAACAAGCCGATCGCGGTGGCGATCAGTGCTTCGGCGATACCTGGCGCTACAGTGGCCAGAGTCGCTTGCTGGGCAGTCGCCAGGCCACGGAAGGAGTTCATGATGCCCCAGACCGTACCGAACAGACCGATGTAGGGGCTGACGGAACCGACGGTGGCCAGGAACGGCAGGCTCTGCTCGAGCTTTTCTTCCTCGCGGGAGATGGCAACGCGCATGGCACGGGCCACACCTTCCATGACCGCTTCAGGGTCGACGCCTGGCTGCTGACGCAGACGGGAGAATTCCTTGAAACCGGCGCGGAAAATCTGCTCGACACCCGAATCCGGGTCCGGGTTGCTGCCCGCCTGACGGTAGAGTTTGGACAGGTCGATGCCTGACCAGAAGCGCTCTTCAAAGCTCTCCAGGGCACGTCGGCCGGCGCGTATCAGATTGCTGCGCTGAAAGATCATGATCCATGAGGTCACCGATGCGGCTACCAGGATCAGCATTACCAGTTGCACCACGATACTGGCATTGCTGACCAGGCTCCACATGGAGGAATGGTCGACGACGTTAGCTTCCACGCTTTATCTCCTGCTTTGAGTGTGTACCCGCGCCGCTCACGTCGGCAAAGGCCGCTCGTAGAGCTTCGGGAATGGCCCGGGGTTTTAAACTTTCAGTGCGCACACAGGCCACCAGAAACTGCCCTTCACAGAGCAGCGCATCATCCGTAGCCCGCCTGACCTGCTGTTTGAAACGCAGGCTGGCACGGTTCAATTCGATTACTTCAGCGCTTACCAGCAGTTCGTCATCCAGTCGCGCCGGCGCGTGATAGCGCGCTTCGCTGGAATGCACGACGAACAACAGGTCCTCCCCTGCCAGCTGCGATTGGGCAAAGCCCAGATCTCGTAGCCGCTCGGTTCGAGCCCGCTCCATAAACTTGAGGTAATTAACGTAATACACGATGCCGCCCGCATCGGTGTCCTCGTAATAAACGCGACAACGATGTGCGAAAGGCTCAAGCCCGTTTTGCGCGCGCATACTCTAGTGCTTACTCCTCAGGTTGCCAATCCGGCCAGGCAACTGTTTTTCGATGTTCTGCGGCTTTCGCGCAAAAGTACGGTCCTGGGACCACACATTGCCCGAAAAAATCAGCACGCAAAGTTAATTAATCGTCCACGGCATCAAGGAACTCGTCTACTACGGGCATTTCGCCCAATCGTGACGGAATGTTTAAGCCGAAGTGCAGATACGCATGCCGGGTTACCACCCGCCCCCGCGGGGTGCGCATGATGTAGCCCTGCTGGATCAGATACGGCTCCAGCACGTCTTCAATGGTGTGGCGCTCTTCACTGATGGCTGCGGCGAGGCTGTCGACCCCGACCGGCCCGCCATCGAACTTCTCGATCATGGTCAGCAACAGACGCCGATCCTGATGATCGAAGCCACGCTCGTCGACATCGAGCAAATTCAAAGCCAGGTCGGCAATCGGCTTGGTGATATGACCTTTGGCGCGAACTTCGGCGAAATCCCGCACCCGACGCAGCAGGCGGTTGGCGATTCGCGGGGTACCGCGGGCACGACGGGCGATTTCGAAGGCGCCTTCCGGATCCAGCGGCAAACCGAGGATATTCGCCGATCGACTGACAATCGTCGCCAGGTCGGCGGTGCTGTAGAACTCCAGGCGCTGGACGATGCCGAAACGGTCACGCAGCGGATTGGTCAGCATGCCGGCACGTGTGGTGGCGCCAACCAGGGTGAACGGCGGCAGATCCAGCTTGATCGAACGCGCGGCCGGCCCTTCGCCGATCATGATGTCGAGCTGGAAATCCTCCATCGCCGGGTACAGGACTTCTTCGACTATCGGCGACAGCCGATGGATCTCGTCGATGAACAGCACGTCATGGGGTTCCAGGTTGGTCAGCAGCGCCGCGAGATCACCCGGGCGTTCGAGAACCGGGCCCGAGGTGCTCTTGATCGAGACCCCCATTTCCTGGGCGATGATGTTGGCCAGGGTGGTTTTACCAAGACCCGGCGGACCGAAAATCAACGTGTGGTCCAGCGACTCGCTACGCCCACGAGCGGCCTGGATGAACAACTCCATCTGCTCGCGTACGGTCGGCTGACCGATGTATTCGGCCAGGCTGACAGGACGTATCGCCCGGTCCTGGACTTCCTCGCGCTCACGAGGGGCACCCGTGGCGGCGATCAGACGATCAGCTTCAATCACTTAGATCATTCCCTTCAGGGCACGACGAATCAGGTCTTCGCTGCTCAAACCTTTCTCCTTGATCGCGGAAATCGCCTTGCTGGCTTCCTGCGGTTTGTAACCCAGGGAAATCAGCGCGCTGACCGCGTCGTTTTCGGCGGTGTTCACCGGAGCGGGTCCATCAGGCTGATTCGGCACCAGGGCAAACATGGCCGGAACGGTTTCCCAAGCCTTGAAGCGATCCTTGAGTTCAACCAACAGGCGCTCGGCGGTTTTCTTGCCCACGCCCGGCACCTTGGTCAGTGCCGAAGTATCCTGGGACTGCACGCAACGGACCAACTCGTCGACTTCCAGGCTCGACATCAAGGCCAGGGCCAATTTCGGCCCCACACCATTGAGACGGATCAACTCGCGAAAAAAGTCTCGCTCACGCTTGCCGACGAAACCATAGAGTAACTGTGCGTCTTCGCGTACAACCAAATGGGTGTGCAGCGTCAGCGGTTCACCGACCGACGGCAGACGATAAAGCGTGGTCATGGGCACTTCCAGCTCATACCCCAGACCGTTTACATCGAGTATCAGGTGCGGCGGCTGTTTCTCAGCCAATGTGCCGCGCAAGCGTCCAATCACGTTTCAGATCCTTGAGCGTTGGCCAGATCGTTGCTGGCGTCTGACGGCAACAAGGGATTTGCGCCGACAACCCAGGCGCAAAAGCCTCATTCCCTAAAATTGACTGCTGATGCTATCAGAGACGCAGGCGCCCGCCACGACTGCGTGCGGTGCCCAAGCCATGTGGCAACAGGCTGGATCGGGTGTGCGCATGGCAAATAGCGATGGCCAGGGCGTCCGAGGCATCGATTTGCGGCTTGCTGGTCAACTTCAGCATATGCATGACCATCATTTGTACCTGCTCCTTGTTCGCGCCACCGGTTCCGGTCACCGCTTGCTTGACCTGGGTCGCGGTGTACTCGGCAATTTCCAGGTTTTCTTCTGCACCGGCGACGATAGCCGCGCCGCGAGCCTGGCCGAGCTTCAACGCCGAGTCGGCATTGCGCGCCATGAAGACTTTTTCGATGCCCATCGTCACCGGGCCATAGGTCTGGATGACTTCGCGAACGCCGCGATAGACGATCTGCAAGCGTTCATGCAACTCGCCGGAACCCGTGCGGATGCAGCCCGATGCCACGTAGACACAGCCACGACCGGTATCGCGTACCACGCCATAACCGGTAATGCGCGAACCGGGGTCGATACCTAGAATTAAAGTCATAACGCCTGCGGCTAAGTAAAAGCACGATATTCAATACAGCGAATAACAAATGTGGGAGCGAGCCTGCCCGCGATAGCGGTTTCATAATCGGCAACGATGTTGCCTGAAAAACCGCTATCGCGAGCAGGCTCGCTCCCACAATGAATCCTACTCGCCCTTAACCGAGCTGTGCGGCGACCGACTCCGGAATATCCGCATTGGAGTAGACGTTCTGCACGTCATCCAGATCTTCGAGCATGTCGATCAGCTTGAGGACCTTTTCTGCGCCTTCCAGATCCAGCTCGGCGCTGGTGGTCGGCAGCATGACGATTTCCGCATCATCACCCTTGAAACCCGCCGTTTCCAGAGCATTACGCACGGAATAGAAACCGGCAAACGAAGTGAATACGTCGATGGAGCCATCTTCGTTAGTCACTACGTCATCGGCGTCGGCTTCCATGGCCGCTTCCATCAACGCGTCTTCATCGACACCGGCCGCGAAGGAAATCTGCCCCTTGCGCTCAAACAGGTAGGCCACAGAACCGTCGGTACCGAGGTTGCCGCCGCACTTGCTGAACGCGTGACGGACAGCCGCTGCGGTGCGATTGCGGTTGTCGGTCATGCACTCGACCATCACCGCCACGCCACCCGGGCCGTAACCTTCGTAGGTCAGTTCGACCACATCGTCAGTGTCGGCAGCGCCGGTACCGCGGGCAATGGCGCGATCAATGATGTCGCGACTCATGTTCGCGCCCAAAGCCTTGTCCAGGGCCAGACGCAGACGCGGATTGGAGCCCGGATCACCACCTCCCTGACGGGCAGCGACGGTCAGCTCACGAATCCACTTGGTGAAGATCTTGCCTCTCTTGGCATCCTGACGTTCTTTGCGGTGCTTGATGTTCGCCCACTTGGAATGACCTGCCATAACTCGCTCCGAATTCTCTTTGAAACATTGCCCGCCACGCGGTATCGCGCCGGCCAGCAAACAAAAATATCGACCTGTTCCATCTATAAAGAAAGGGCGCATCCTCAGATGCGCCCTTTCAGGTCAGCCTTACTCGGCCTTAGGCGTTTCGCGCAGACGAATGTGCAGCTCGCGCAGCGCCTTGGCATCCACCACACCCGGCGCCTGCGTCATGACATCCGCAGCACTCTGGGTTTTCGGGAAGGCGATCACTTCACGGATCGACTGGGCACCGGTCATCAGCATCACCAGACGGTCCAGACCGAAGGCCAGGCCACCGTGTGGAGGCGCGCCGTACTTCAAGGCATCGAGCAGGAAGCCGAATTTCTCTTCCTGTTCCGCTTCATTGATACCCAACAGGCGGAACACCGACTGTTGCATCTCTTTGCGGTGGATACGGATCGAACCGCCGCCCAGTTCGGTACCGTTCAACACCATGTCATAGGCACGGGACAGAGCGGCCGCCGGGTTGGCTTCCAGCTCTTGCGGCGTGCACTTAGGCGCGGTGAACGGGTGGTGCAGTGCGCTAAAGCTGCCGTCGTCGTTTTCTTCGAACATCGGGAAGTCGACGACCCACATTGGCGCCCACTTGCAGGTCAGCAGGTCCAGATCGTGGCCGAGCTTGATCCGCAGCGCGCCCAGGGCTTCGCTGACGATTTTGGCTTTGTCTGCACCGAAGAACACGATATCGCCATCGACCGCGCCCACGCGATCGAGGATCACGTTGAGGTTGGCTTCAGGAATGTTCTTCACGATTGGCGACTGCAGGCCTTCGACGCCTTTGGCGCGCTCGTTGACCTTGATGTACGCCAGGCCCTTGGCACCGTAGATGCCGACGAACTTGGTGTAATCATCGATCTGCTTGCGCGGCATGCTCGCCCCGCCTGGAACGCGCAGGGCAGCGATGCGGCATTTAGGGTCGTTGGCCGGACCGCTGAACACCTTGAAGTCGACTTCTTTGAGTTGATCGGCAACGTCGACCAGTTCCAGCGGGTTACGCAGGTCCGGCTTGTCGGAACCGTAACGACGCATGGCCTCTTCGAAGGTCATGTGCGGGAATTCACCGAATTCCAGATCCAGCACTTCCTTGAACAGATTACGGATCATGCCTTCGGTCAGACCCATGATGTCTTTTTCATCGAGGAAGCTGGTCTCGATGTCGATCTGGGTGAATTCCGGCTGGCGGTCGGCACGCAGGTCTTCGTCGCGGAAGCACTTGGCGATCTGGTAGTAACGATCAAAGCCGGCCACCATCAGCAGTTGCTTGAACAGCTGCGGCGATTGCGGCAAGGCGAAGAACGAACCGGCGTGGGTACGGCTTGGCACCAGGTAGTCACGCGCGCCTTCCGGAGTAGCACGGGTCAGGATCGGCGTCTCGACGTCGAGGAAGCCGTTCTCGTCCAGGTAGCGACGGATGCTGGTGGTCATGCGTGAACGCAGACGCAGCTTCTCGGCCATTTCCGGACGGCGCAGGTCCAGGAAGCGATAGCGCAGGCGGGTTTCTTCGCCGACGTCGGAAAATTCGTTCAATGGGAACGGCGGGGTTTCCGACTCGTTCAACACTTCCAGCTCGTAGCCGAGGACTTCGATCATGCCCGACGCCATGTTGGCGTTGGTGGCACCGGCTGGACGCAGGCGTACCTTGCCGGTGATCTTCACAACGTATTCGCTGCGCACGCGATCGGCAGCGGCGAAGGATTCAGCGCGATCCGGATCGAATACCACTTGGGCCAGACCGTCACGATCACGGATATCGAGGAAAATCACCCCACCGTGGTCACGACGACGGTGGACCCATCCGCAAAGGGTAATTTCCTGGCCTTCCAGGCTTTCGTTCAGTTGGCCGCAATAATGGCTGCGCATCATGGTCGTGGTTTCACTTCTCGTAATTCGAAATTCGGTTGGAGGTCTTGCACATGAACCAGATGGCCGATGATGCAAGAACTCACGCGTGTCGTTCAGTTCAGACTTTCGACCCTAGTCAGCTTTGTCGCCGCCGGCCAGGTTCTTCTTCGAACCGGTCTTGAAATCGGTCTCGTACCAGCCGCTGCCGCTGAGGCGGAAACCTGGCATGGACAACATCTTCTTAAGCTCTGGCGCCTGGCACGCAGGGCAGTCGACCAGCGGTGCATCGCTGATCTTTTGAATGGCTTCCAACTGATGACCACAGGAAGCACATTGATAATCGTACATCGGCATGGGGGTTGTCTCGGCGATCAGATTGCTACCGCACACGCTGGGTTTTGCGGCAAAGAGCGGGATTATATCCATTAAATGCAGCCTGTGCAGCCGTTAGACTGCACAGACTGATACTCCGCTCTTTTACTGGCTTAGCTAAGCCAACACGACACATCCTTCTTCCTTAAGGCTGTGCACAACACAGACGACCCGCACCAGCCCGCTGAAATTTTTCACCCCGCCATGACGCAAATGCACTTGTCGATCCACATGGGACAATAGCGCACTGACCGAGCAGCAATTGACCCTGGCCATTTCGCCCAAAATATCCCAGTAGACCTGCTCAAGTCGCAAACAGGTGGCGAAGCCGTTCAAACGCACCGATCGGGATAGCGGCTGGGCCAACCCCATGTCGAATTCACTGACAAACGGATCAATCCTGATGTCCTTGTAGGGACTGACCCTCCCCCCGCATTGCCTGCTTTCATAAACCATACCGTTGACACTCCTTTGCCATCCCTGGTTTTGCATAAGCGCAATCTGTTGGCCTATAAAACCGCGAGGGCAAAGTTATATCCAGATGACTTTATGACCATCCACGTAGGATAAGCCAACAACAGAAGGCGGATCATGGAGAGCGTCCTAGTCCGGGCTTTTTCCCACATTGACTGGCGAAAGATCATTCGGCGAACAGGGGAAATCGAGGGGAAAGGCAGGGCGCGAACAACGCCAGAAAGGCGTTACCCGCGCACCAATGACTCTTAATTTGCCAGCAACGACCGCAACATCCACGCGGTTTTCTCATGAACCTGCATGCGCTGGGTCAGCAGGTCAGCCGTAGGCTCGTCACTGACTTTATCGAGCAGCGGAAAGATCCCGCGTGCCGTACGCGTCACCGCTTCCTGACCCTCGACCAATTGCTTGATCATGTCTTCGGCGGCCGGCACACCCTCCTCTTCCTTAATAGAAGAAAGACGCGCATAAACGGAATAGGCGCCAGGCGCAGGAAAACCGAGGGCGCGAATTCGCTCGGCGATGGAGTCCACCGCCAGTGCCAGCTCGTTATATTGTTCTTCGAACATCAAGTGCAGGGTCCGAAACATGGGACCGGTGACATTCCAATGGAAATTATGGGTTTTCAAATAAAGCACATAAGTGTCCGACAGCAGACGTGAAAGCCCATCTACGATGGATTTGCGGTCCTCTTCACTGATACCGATATCGATTGCCATGCTTTTCCCCTAAAGGTGATTGATTTCATCCGACAGGTGCAGAAGCACTCTAGCAAGCCTGTTGGCACGCTGCAGCCCTGGATTACCCGTCAGGTTGCGACAAATCGCCCCGAATGCACCGCTGGACTCCTTGATTTGAGTAGCCACAAGCTTTGCTGTTAAATAGACAACGTGTCGCTGGCGCCCATATTTTCCGGGCGCTGCGCATAGGCTGATACCGGATACGTGCCCTACGCCTCTTTTATTGTTCTGAAGCGAACCGTACCCCATCAGCTCTTCCTTGTGATCCGTCTTAACGTGAGTTAATCAAAATGTTGAAAATCGTCCACCTGCTAATGGGCGCAGCGGCCTTGCTGCTGTCCTTCATCCCTAGCCTGCGAACCGAAGCCGTACCTTACCTGCAACAACCCGATGCGCTGTATCTGGCCTTGTTCGGCCTGCTCAACCTCACCCTTGCACCTGTCATCCCCAACTGGAACAAAGGCACGCGCCATCAATTGCAAAACCTGGTTAGCGCCTTGCTGATACTCGCCGTTGTTCTGCAAACCCTGACGCTGATCGCACCAATGCCGGTCATTGCTGGTCAACCTGCCGTCCTGTTCAGCCTGGTCGCTGCCTTGATCGCCGTTGTTCTGCACCTGACCATCAGCTTCTACAAATCGTCACCGGCCGCCGCCTCGCCAAGCTATGACATGAGCAACCGCGATACCGGCACCGTCAAGTGGTTCAACACTTCCAAGGGCTTCGGCTTTATTTCCCGCGACTCCGGTGACGACATTTTCGTGCATTTCCGGGCCATTCGCGGAGAAGGTCACCGCGTCCTGGTCGAAGGCCAGCGCGTGGAGTTCTCTGTGATGAATCGTGATAAAGGCCTGCAAGCCGAAGATGTGATTGCCGCCCTGCCGCGACGCTGATTCAAGGCATAAAAAAACCGCGAACAGCCTGACTGTTCGCGGTTTTTTATTGCCTGCATTTTAGTAATGCGGTGGTGGCGCTTCTTCTTCGAATGATTCGAACTGGCCGGCCATTTCTTCCTGGCGCTTGAGCAATGCGGTCATCTGTAGTTGCAGACGCTCAACCACACGTTGCTGTGTTGCCAACACATCATTCAACGCCTGGATGGTGTCATCCTGAAACGCCAATTGACTCTCCAAATCGGTAACGCGGTCTTCCAGGCTCATGTTTCAACCCTCCAGAAACGTGAAATCTTCGGTCAATACCAGACGCAACCGCTTGCGTATAACGGCAACCTGCTCTGCGCTGTAGGGAATGGCCGGGTGTTTGCCCCAGACCGGAGCCGGCCAGGCGGCATCCTCTCGTTTGCGTACGATGACATGCATGTGCAACTGACTGACCACGTTACCCAGGGCGCCGACGTTCAGCTTGTCCGCGTCGAACGAGTCCTTGAGTACTTCCGCCAGCGCGGTTGTTTCCTGCCACAGCTGCTGCTGATCGGCGACATCCAACTGAAATATCTCACTGATATCGTCGCGGCGTGGCACCAGGATGAACCAGGGGTAGTTCGAATCATTGGACAACAACAACCGAGAAAGCGGGAAATCGCCGATCGGTAACGTGTCTTGTTGAAGTCGTGGATCTAAAGCGAACACTGCGCGCACTCCTGCCTGGTTATCATTTTCAGCTTAGCGCCCATCCCGAGGGACCGCGCATCAAGCGACTGGACGGCAGCATACCTGCGAACGTCGCTGGCTTCACGACGAACCACAGCCGAAGCCCGCTCGAGGATCGCCGAATGGCCCACAACCTGCCCCGAGATGAAACATTTCTTGCCAGTGCGCACCATTACCGGACCAGCATCCCGAACAAGCCCGCCGGAATGACTGATAAACACCGATCCGTACAAACCTAGAGAAACGTCGAACTGTATGAATTCAGTACAGTGATTGAAATTTTTTGCACCAAAACTGCACAGCACGTCTACGCTGAGTGCTTCGATATCCGCCAATTACTCACTGGCGGGGTGAACCGGTAACGTTTTTGGTTGTCACCGGGCGGTAACAAGGAGGTCAACACGATGCAAACCATCGCGTCAACCCTGAACGGCAGAAGCATGAGACCCCCGGTTTTATGAGGTTTTTACGGTATCAGACAGCTCTTAAAAAAAAATACGGGTAAAACTTTGATTTGTGCACGCTTGTTGCATTCACACCCACATCGTCTATAAGGCACCGCTGGAAGCGGAACCTTCTAGACAAAAAAAACAGTGGCAGGGTAGCCCAATGGAGATTCAAACGTTTCACCAGGGACTCTTTTTACCGATGCTAGCCCCCAGGAAAACAGCACTAAAGTTGTCACTCCGGTTGCATCGGGGCTGTAAATTTGCGACATCTAGCAAGCTGTTAGCGACAGGGTCGTAAAGAAGCTGAAAGGTTAGATGTGCAAGTATCGCCAACATTGTCGGCGTGATATAAGTTTGCGCCGACACAAAAAGAAAGAGCCGCCCAGATAATAAAACAGGTGGGACGGCAGTACTCTTCTAAAAACCAAAGGAGCAAATCACGATGCGCGTGATGAAGTGGAGCATGATCGCACTGGCTGTTGCAGCTGGTACCTCGCAGTTCGCAGTAGCGTCTTCCCAAGACGAATCCAAGGGTTTCATCGAAGACTCGAGCCTGAAACTCAAAACACGTCTGGAATACATGAACCGCGATTTCCGTAATGGCGCCGGTAATATTAGCGACGGTGCTGGCGGCTTCAAAAGCGGCTATCGTCAGGATACCGGTATCAGCCAGTTGCTGACCTACGAATCGGGCTTCACCCAAGGGATTGTTGGATTCGGCCTCGACGCCATGGCCATGGGCACCGTCAAGCTGGACGGCGGTTCAGGTCGTGCCGGTAACGGTTTGTTCGCCACCGATAGCGATGGCAACCCGGAAAAAAGCCAGGGTAAGACCGGCGGTGCCGTTAAAGTCCGCCTCTCCGACACCACTCTGAAGTACGGTCGTCAATTCGTTGCCAGCCCAGTATTCGCCACCGATGACAGCCGTTTGCTGCCAGAAGTCGCCGAAGGCACCTTGCTCACCAGCAAAGAAATCAAAGGCCTGGAACTCAGCGCCGGCCATTTCACTGCGATGAGCTCGCAAACCGGCATGGGCAAAGACACCATCAACGGTAAGCACACCCCAGGCCTGACCTCCGCCAATATCGCTGGCGCAACCTATCAGTTCACCGATAACTTCGTTGCTGGTGTTGCTGCGTCCGACGTTGACGACTACTTCAAGAAGCAATACATCAACGCCAACTACACCCTGCCGATCAATGACGATCAGTCGCTGAACTTCGACCTGAACGCCTATCGCACCAAAGATCAGGGTCAGGCGCTGTACGGCGAGCTTGACAACAAACTGTGGAGCCTTGCAGCTGCCTACAGCCTGGGCGCGCACAAGTTCACCCTCGCGTTCCAGCGTTCGTCCGGCGACACCAACTACCTGTACGGTGTTGACGGTGGCAGTGCCATCTTCGTATCCAACTCCATCCAGATCTCCGACTTCATCGGTGTGGAAGAGAAATCCTGGCAGGCTCGCTACGACCTGAACATGGCCACCTACGGCGTACCTGGTCTGAGCTTCATGACTCGCTACGTATACGGTGACAACATCGAAACGTCCGAAGGCACCGAAGGTAAGGAACACGAGTTCAACTTCGAAACCAAGTACGTGCTGCAAGAAGGTCCGGCAAAAGACCTGTCTTTCCGTCTGCGTAGCGCAATCTACCGTGCAAACGGTGCTTACAACGCTGACTACACTGCGGACAACAACGACGTGCGTCTGATTGTCGAGTACCCGCTGAGCATCCTGTAATCAGGGTGTAACACCGGCAGTACTGTTAAGACAAAAACCGCCCACCCTTCCAGGTGGGCGGTTTTTTTATGCCTGCCACATACTGAATACACCAGCAAACAACTTCGCCGCATAACATCAGAACTTTTTTCAATGAACTGATAGAAAGACATAAAAAACCCAAGAGACTATTAATCTCCTGGGCTCATTACTGTCAGTACCAACTAATAAAACAAGGCTTACTGCACTGTTGCTTCCTGAACCACGCGAACAACCCGCTGTGGAAATGGAATGTCGATACCGGCGGTTTTCAAACGATCACGGGATTGCTCGTTAAACATGAACATCACATCCCAATAATCCGCAGTCTTTACCCACACGCGCAGGGAAACAGTGATCGAACTGTCGCCCAGCGTCGAGATGACCGCCTGCGGTTCCGGATCAGCCAACACGCGCGGATCCTTGGCCAGTTCCAGCAATACTTGACGGGCCTTTTGCAGGTCCGCTTCGTAATCAACGCCAACATCAAACACCACCTTGCGGGTCGGTTGACGGTTGGTGTTGGTAATGATGCCGTTCGACAGGTTGCCGTTCGGTACGATGATGGTCTTGTTGTCGCCGGTACGCAGCACGGTGTGGAAGATCTGGATGCTGTCGACGGTACCGGCAACGCCCTGGGCTTCGATCCAGTCACCGATACGAAACGGACGGAACAGCAAAATCAGCACGCCGCCAGCGAAGTTCGCCAGGCTGCCCTGCAAAGCCAGGCCGATGGCCAGACCCGCCGCACCAATCGCCGCTACGAACGAAGTGGTTTCCACACCAATCATCGACGCCACACTGACGATCAGCAGTACTTTGAGGATGATGTTCGCCAGGCTGCTGATGAACCCTTGCAGGGCCAGATCAGCGTTACGCAGGGCCAGCAGGCCACCGAGCTTTTGCGTGACCTTATTGATTAACCACCAGCCGATGGCCAGGGTGAGGACTGCCAGCAGCACGCGGCTGCCGTATTCCATGATCATCGGAATCCAGGTTTGGGATTCCTTGACAAGGTTTTCTACTTCAGCATTTAAATCCATGTACGTTCTCCTGCTTTGCGGCTATCTGACACTCGAAAAAAATTCGGCAGAAAAAACCGAACCTGCCCGGATCGATCGTTTCTGCCGTTGCTTGGGCCTCGGACGCCGAAAACGCCGAGAGGTTCCCGCCGCAGGTCAGTCGCGGAAGTTGTTGAACTGCAGCGGCATATCGAACGTCTTGGCACGCAGCGCTGCGATGGCTTCCTGCAAGTCGTCGCGCTTCTTGCCGGTAATGCGCACTTGCTCGCCCTGGATGGCGGCCTGCACCTTGAGCTTGGCGTCTTTGACGTGAGCGACGATCTTCTTCGCCAGCTCTTTGTCGATGCCTTCCTTGAGGACCGCTTCCTGCTTCATCAGCTTGCCCGATGCATAGGCATCCTTGACTTCAAGGCACTGCACGTCGATCTTGCGCTTGACCAGTGCCAGCTTGAGGATCTCAATCATCGCTTCGAGCTGAAAATCCGCTTCGGCGGTCAGGTTGACGGTCAGGTCCTTTTCCTTGAACTCGAAGCTGCCTTTGCCTTTCAGGTCATAACGACGATCGAGTTCCTTGACGGCGTTCTCGACCGCGTTGGTGACTTCGTGTTTGTCCAGTTCGGATACCACGTCGAACGACGGCATGTAATCTCTCCAAATAAAAGGCGCGCCAATGGAGCACGCCTGGCTTGCGGTAAAAATCCGCGCTGATTATAACGGGTCTTTCCCATCATTCACTGCGAGCCTTCCATGCACGCGTCAAACAGAGCAAAAAGCTGATGTCCACCACCTGGCATATCTTGGGCGCCGGCAGTCTCGGTACGTTGTGGGCGACACGTCTGGCGCGGGCCGGAGTGCCGGTGCGCCTGATCGTGCGCGACGCTGCGCGTTTGCAGGCATATGAGGCGACAGGCGGACTGACACTGGTCGAACATGGGGAAGCAAAACGCTATCCGGTGCCAGCGGAAACACCCGACGGCGCTGAGCCAATCAATCGACTACTGGTCGCGTGCAAGGCCTATGACGCCGAAAAAGCCGTGGCACAACTGGCACCGCGCCTGGGTACCGGCGCTGAGTTGATCCTGTTGCAGAACGGCCTGGGCAGTCAGGACGCCGTGGCGGCACAAGTACCGCAGGCGCGCTGCATCTACGCATCCAGTACCGAAGGCGCGTTCCGCGATGCTGACTGGCGTGTTGTATTCGCCGGTCACGGCTTCACCTGGCTCGGCGATGCCGGGCATCCCGTGTCTCCGATATGGCTGGATGACTTGAACGCAGCCGGTATCCCCCACGAGTGGAGCACCGATATTCTGACCCGGCTGTGGCGCAAACTGGCGCTCAACTGCGCGATCAATCCACTGACGGTGCTGCACGATTGCCGCAACGGCGGTTTACAGGACCATCACTGTGAAGTCGCCACCCTCTGCGGCGAGCTGACGGAGTTGCTTGAACGTTGCGGCCAACCCGCAGCGGCGGAAAACCTGCAACAAGAAGTCGAGCGGGTGATCCACGCCACCGCTGCCAACTATTCTTCGATGTACCAGGACGTCAGCAATCAGCGCCGAACCGAAATCAGTTACCTGCTGGGGCATGCCTGTAAAGTCGCCTCCCGCCACCAACTGAACCTGCCGCACCTCAATCAACTACAGCAGCGGCTGATCACCCGTCTGCAAAGCCTTGGATTGCCCAGCGACTGAGCAGCGGCTACGCTGCCCACTTGTTCCTTCGCAGCGAATTACCCAATGCCATTGCGCCAGCGCCTTGAAAATCTTCCTGTCGGCCAGAAACTCCTGGCCGCCCTGTTGGTGCTGTTGACCACCGTTTTGCTGGTCGCCAACCTCACGTTTATCAGCGCCGCGTATTACATTTCCCAGGAAAGCATGGCGCCCCAGGCGCTCCAGACCATCGGCCGACTGGTGTCCAATCCAAGCCTCGTGGACCAGGCGCTGGAGTCGCCGCAAAGCGCACAACGCTTGCTCGATGAACTCAACAGCTATTCCCCCCTGCGCGCGGCCGCGCTGTATGACGGCAAGGGCGAGCGCCTGGCGCAGTTGCAGCATGGCGATCATCTGAACCTGCCATCGCGCTACCGGCATATCGAGTCCTGGCAAGCCACCGAATTTCGCAGCAATCAAGTGATCACCCTGCCCCGCCCCGGCACCGCGCCAGGCCATCTACTCCTGGTGGCCAGCAGCGAACTGCCGATGGCGTTCTACACCGGGACCCTGACCGCCAGCCTCGGCATCCTGATCTTCAGTGTGCTGTTGTGGCTGATCATCGCCCGGCAGATCAAACGCCTGATCACCCGGCCGATTCATCAACTCGAAGAGTTGTCCCGACAGGTGACCCGCGAAGAGAACTACGCCCTGCGTGCCTCCCGGGGTAACCATGACGAAATCGGCAGCCTCGCCGAAGCGTTCAACACCATGCTTTCGCGCATCGAGGCACGGGAACAGCAGCTGAAACGGGCGCGGGACGACTCCCAGGCCGCTTATGACCAGGCCCAAGGGCTGGCCGAAGAAACCCGCCACACCAATCGTAAACTGGAACTCGAAGTCCAGGTGCGCAGCAAGATCGAGAAGAAACTCACCGGCTTCCAGAACTACCTCAACAGCATCATTGACTCCATGCCTTCAGCGCTGATTGCCCTCGACGAGCAGCTCTACGTGACGCAATGGAATCAGGAGGCCAGCGCCCTTTCCGGCACGCGCCTGGACGAAGCCCTCAACCAACCGATCTTCCTCGCTTTCGAACCGCTCAAGCCGTTTCTGCCGCAACTCAAGCAGACCGTTGAACAACACACCGTGGCCAAGATCGAGCGCGTGACCTGGATCAAGGACGATGAACCCAAACACTACGCCTTGACCTTCTACCCGCTGATGGGCGGTGCCGGGCGTGGTGTGGTGATCCGAATCGACGACATCACCCAGCGCCTGTCCCTTGAAGAAATGATGGTGCAGTCGGAGAAAATGCTGTCCGTCGGCGGCCTCGCCGCTGGCATGGCCCACGAAATTAACAACCCGCTGGGCGCGATCCTGCACAACGTACAGAATATTCGCCGACGCCTGTCACCGGAACTGCCGAAGAACCTTGAGCAGGCCGAGCAAATCGGCGTCGAGCTAGAGACGGTCAACGACTACCTGCAAGCGCGGGAAGTGCCGCAGCTACTGGACGGTATTCAGCAGGCCGGCGCACGGGCGGCGAAAATTGTCACCCACATGCTCAGTTTCAGCCGCCGCAGCACTCGGCAAATGGCTCCGTGCGACCTGCCGGCGCTGATCGATCAAGCAGTGGAAATCGCCGGTAACGACTTCGACCTGGCGATCGGTTTCGACTTCAAGGGGCAGGCAATCATCCGTCAGTTCGATCCTGCGCTCGGCCCGGTGCCTGGCACCGCCAACGAATTGGAGCAAGTTCTACTGAATCTGCTGAAAAACGCTGCGCAAGCCATTCACCAGCGTGAAGACGACAGCGAGCCGGGGCGGATCACTCTGCGCACCAGACTGAATCCGCCCTGGGCGGAAATCCAGGTCGAGGACAATGGCATCGGCATGAGCGAAAACGTGCGCAAGCGCACCTTCGAGCCGTTTTTCACCACCAAGGAGATCGGCCAGGGCACCGGGCTCGGACTGTCCGTGTCGTACTTCATCATCACCAATAACCACAAGGGCCAGATGGAAGTGCAATCGACCCTGGGCCAAGGCACTTGCTTCACCCTGCGCCTGCCCTTGTCGGGCACCCCGCTCGTCTCCCAAGAACACAATCAGCTAACGAGGTAACCATGGGCTTTCGCTTGTCGAAGATTTACACCCGCACCGGCGATAAAGGCGAAACCGGCTTGGGCGACGGCCGTCGTGTACCCAAGGACCACCCACGGATCGAGGCCATTGGTGAAGTCGATACGTTGAACAGCCAGGTAGGCGTACTGTTGGCGGGGCTTGCGTCTGAAAGCGCAAGTTATCCGGGACTGCAGGAGGTGATCGAGGTATTGGCACCCTGTCAGCACCGGTTGTTCGACCTCGGTGGTGAACTGGCGATGCCGGAGTATCAGGCGTTGACCGTCGTGGAAATTGAACGCCTGGAAGCGGCGATTGATGTGTGGAATGAGGAGCTGGGGCCGCTGGAGAACTTCATTTTGCCAGGTGGCTCGATGTTGATTGCCCAGGCCCACGTCTGCCGCAGCCTGGCCCGCAGTGCCGAGCGCCGGTGTCAGCACTTGAATGCAGTCGAACCCTTGGCCGGGGTGGGGTTGGCGTATATCAATCGGTTGTCGGATTTGTTGTTTGTGGTGGCTCGGGTGATTGCCAAGCGTCAGGGGGTTGCGGAAATACTCTGGCAGGCTGCGGCGAAGCCTCAGGTTTAGTCGGCGCCTGTCAGGCACTCATCGCGGGCCTGCCCGCTCCCACCGTGATCGAATTTTAGGTAAAAACTCGGTCAACTGTAGGAGCGGGCTTGCCCGCGATGGGGCCTGCAATATCACCGAGGGATCAGGCTTCAGGCCAAAACGCCCGAATCCCCGCCACACCCTGGGCACCTGCCGCCCAGGCTTTCTCAACTTCCGCCGGACCAACGCCACCGAGCAAAAACACCGGCTTGCTGAAACCCTCGATCAAGGTCGAAGCCTGCTCCCAGCCCAGCGGCTGAGCGCCCGGATGAGTCAACGTTGGCTGCACCGGCGACAAGGTCACGAAGTCGACACCCATCTCCTCGGCCAATGCCAGCTCTTCAGCGTTATGACAGGATGCAGCCAACCAGCGCGATGCTGGCAGCGGCCGACCGGCAGCCGCGTACTTGCGCAATTGTGCCGAGGTGATGTGCCAACCGGCGGAGGGAAAATCCCCCAGCCATTCGAACGGCCCCTTGATCATCAACTGCGCCTTGCCTGCACACAGTCCCACGGCATCCACCGCCAGATCACGGTATTTCGGATCGTAACCGTTGGGCGCGCGCAGCTGGATAAGCTTGATACCACCGGCGATGGCTTTCTGAATACCGCGCAGCAACGCTGGAGTTTCCAGGTCTTCCGGGGTGATCAAGTATTGCTCGGGCAACCGCGCGGCAGCGACGATAGGCCGGTTGGCCTCGGGGAACTCGTAGCTCGACAACTCACGCGCCGTCACCCAGGCCAGTGGCTGGCCCTCGGCACCGTGAGGTTCGCCAGTGAACGCCGAGACCTCCCAGACATCCAGCAACACCTGCTTGTCCGGGTAATCGTGGCGGACCTTGATTAACGGGCGCGCCGCGCTGACCACGATGCCAAGCTCTTCGTGCAGCTCGCGGGCCAGGGCGGCCTCGACCGACTCGTCGGCCTCAACCTTGCCACCGGGGAATTCCCACAAACCGCCCTGATGCTGGGTATCGGCGCGGCGGGCGATGAGGATTTTGCCACTGCCATCACGAATGACGGCAGCGGCTACATGAACTCTTTTCACCGCTCGATTTCCTCCAGTCCAGCTTCTTGCCAAGCCTTGAAGGCCGGCCATTGGTAGATGGTTTCAACATAGGCTTCGTCAGCCTCGGGCAGTTTCACCTGATAGGTGCGCAGGCGTACGGCGATCGGGGCGAAGAACGCATCGGCGAGGGTTTTACGGCCAAACAGGTATGGACCACTTTCAGTAGCCGCGGCGCGGCACTCGGCCCACAGGGCCAGCATGCGCTCAACGTCCGCTTGTACATCAGCCGGAACCGGTGACAGCGGTGCATCATGGCTCAGGTCGAACGGCATGTTGCCGCGCATGGCGAAGAATCCGCTGTGCATCTGCGCGCATGCCGAACGTGCCTGGGCACGGGCGCCAACGTCTTGGGGCCAGAGTGCTGCGTCCGGGAACTGTTCTGCCAGGTACTCTGCAATTGCCAGGGAATCGGCGATGGTGCCGTGTTTGGTTTTCAACAGCGGGACTTTAGCGGTCGGCGAATGCTTGAGCAGGCGCTCGCGTGTATCCGGCTGGTTCAGCTTGATCAGCTCTTCGGTGTAGGAAACGCCGGCCAGATCAAGGGCCAGGGCGCCGCGCAGGGACCAGGAGGAATGCAGTTTGTCGCCGATGATCAGGTGGAGGCTCATGTTCGGGCGTCCTCAAGCAAATAAAGAATCCTGTAGGAGCTGCGGTGCGGCGATCCGACTTGCCAGCGATAGCAGTCGCGCCCTCAACACCGCTGTCGCGGTGTTGAACGCTTTCGCCGGCGAGCCGGCTCCTACAGGTTATGCGCAGTTTTTATGCGGACTTAAGTACGGTACTCGGCGTTGATCTTCACGTACTCGTGGGACAAATCGGTGGTCCAGATTGTTTCGCTGCAATCGCCGCGACCCAATTCGATACGAATCGTGATTTCTTCCTGTTGCATCACGGCCGCGCCCTGGGCTTCGGTATAGGTCGCGGCACGGGCGCCACGGCTGGCGATGCACACTTCGCCAAGGAACACGTCGATCTTGCCCACGTCCAGATTCGGTACGCCGGCACGGCCAACGGCGGCCAGGATGCGGCCCCAGTTCGGGTCGGAGGCAAACAGCGCAGTCTTGATCAGCGGCGAGTGGGCCACGGTGTAGCCGACGTCCAGGCATTCCTGGTGATTGCCGCCGCCGTTGACTTCAACGGTAACGAATTTGGTCGCGCCTTCGCCGTCGCGAACGATGGCCTGGGCCACGTCCATGCACACTTCGAACACTGCTTGCTTCAATTTGGCGAACAGCTCGCCTTCGGCCCGGGTGATTTCCGGCAGTGCAGCCTGACCGGTGGCGATCAGCATGCAGCAGTCGTTGGTCGAGGTGTCGCCGTCGATGGTGATGCGGTTGAACGACTTGTTGGCGCCATCCAGCAACAGGTTTTGCAGCACGTCGCGGGAGACTTTGGCGTCGGTGGCGATGTAGCCGAGCATGGTGGCCATGTTCGGGCGAATCATGCCCGCACCTTTGCTGATGCCGGTGACAGTGATGGTCACGCCATCATGCTGGAACTGGCGGCTGGCACCTTTAGGCAGGGTGTCGGTGGTCATGATGCCGGTGGCGGCCGCTTCCCAGTTATTAACCGACAGGTCGTCGAGGGCGGCTTGCAGTGCCCCTTCGATTTTCTCGACCGGCAGTGGCTCGCCGATCACGCCGGTGGAGTACGGCAGCACCAGGCTGGCGTCAACACCCGTAAGCTCGGCCAGTTTGGCGCAGGTGCGCTCGGCGGCGGCCAGGCCTGGCTCGCCAGTACCGGCGTTGGCATTGCCGGTGTTGGTCAACAGGTAACGCACCGGGCCTTGCACACGTTGCTTGGCCAGGATCACCGGAGCGGCGCAAAAGGCGTTCAGGGTGAACACGCCCGCCACCGTCGAGCCTTCGGCACAACGCATGACCACAACATCCTTGCGCCCCGGGCGCTTGATACCGGCCGAGGCAATACCGAGTTCAAATCCGGCAACCGGGTGCAACGTTGGCAAAGGACCAAGACCAACAGCCATGAATGCGCTCCTTAATAGATGATGTCTGCACCGCTTCAGGAAGAGCGGTGGTTTGAATGGCAAAACGCCGCGACGGCATAGGCCGGTCGCGGCGCGGGTATTTCAGCGATTGAAACGGGTTTTACTGGATCTGCCCGTGGCAATGCTTGAATTTCTTGCCCGAACCGCAGTAGCACAGCTCGTTGCGACCCAGCTTCTGCTCGTTGCGAACCGGTGCGGTGGCGAGGGCCACATCGACCTCTTCACCCAACACTTCCGGCTGCTCCAGACCAGGAGCCTCTTCATGCAGGAACTGCATGCGTGCTGCCAGTGCTTCGGCTTCCTGACGCAGGCGCGCCTCTTCTTCGACCGGATCTTCGCGGCGAACCTGAACATGCGACAGCACACGGATCGAGTCGCGCTTGATCGAATCCAGCAGCTCGGAGAACAGCGTGAACGACTCGCGCTTGTATTCCTGCTTCGGGTTCTTCTGGGCGTAACCACGCAAGTGGATACCGTGACGCAGGTGATCCATGGTCGACAGGTGGTCTTTCCACAGGTCGTCCAGCACGCGCAGAACGATTTGCTTCTCGAAGGTGCGCAGCGCTTCGGCGCCCGCCTGGTCTTCTTTCTCGTTGTACGCCGCCATGAGCTCCTGCATCAGCTTCTCACGCAGGGTTTCTTCGTACAGGTGATCGTCTTCGTCGAGCCATTGCTGGATTGGCAGCGCCACACCGAAGTCGCTCTGCAACGCGGCTTCCAGACCGGCCACGTCCCACTGCTCAGGCAGCGATTGCGGCGGAATGTGCGCGCTGACAGTGGCGTTGAGTACGTCCTGGCGGAAGTCGGCGATGGTTTCACCGATGTTGTCGGCGGCCAGCAACGTGTTACGCATGTGATAAATCACTTTACGTTGTTCGTTGTTGACGTCGTCGAACTCGAGCAGTTGCTTACGAATGTCGAAGTTACGACCTTCAACCTTGCGCTGAGCCTTTTCGATGGCGTTGGTCACCATGCGGTGCTCGATCGCTTCGCCAGGCTGCATGCCCAGGGCTTTCATGAAGTTCTTCACCCGGTCAGAGGCGAAGATGCGCATCAGGCTGTCTTCCAGCGAAAGGTAGAAACGGCTGGAACCGGCGTCACCCTGACGACCCGCACGACCCCGCAACTGGTTGTCGATACGGCGCGATTCGTGACGCTCGGACGCGATCACCTGCAAACCGCCCGACTCGAGCACTTGCTGGTGACGTTTCTGCCAGTCGGCCTTGATCTGGGCAATCTGCTCAGGGGTCGGGTCTTCCAGCGAAGCCACTTCCACTTCCCAGTTACCGCCCAACAGGATGTCGGTACCACGACCGGCCATGTTGGTAGCGATGGTCAGTGCGCCTGGGCGACCGGCCTGAGCGATGATCTCGGCTTCTTTTTCGTGGAACTTGGCGTTCAGAACCTTGTGTTCGATGCCTTCCTTCACGAGCAGACTGGACATGTGCTCGGAGGTTTCGATGGTGGCAGTACCCACCAGCACCGGACGGCCTGCGGCCATGCTTTCCTTGATGTCGGCGACGATTGCCGCGTATTTCTCTTCGGCAGTCAGGAACACCAGGTCGTTGTAGTCCTTACGGGCCAACGGCTTGTTCGGTGGAATGACCATGACCTGCAGGCCATAGATCTGATGGAACTCGAACGCTTCGGTGTCGGCCGTACCGGTCATGCCGGACAGTTTGTTGTACAGACGGAAGTAGTTCTGGAACGTGGTCGATGCCAGGGTTTGGCTTTCGGCCTGGATGTTCAGGTTTTCCTTGGCTTCGATGGCCTGGTGCAGGCCTTCGGACAAACGACGGCCCGGCATGGTACGACCGGTGTGTTCGTCGACCAGGACAACCTGGCCGTCTTGCACGATGTATTCGATGTTGCGGTTGAACAGTTTGTGCGCACGCAGACCGGCATAAACGTGAGTCAGCAGGCTCAGGTTATGCGCCGAGTACAGGCTCTCGCCTTCAGCCAGCAGGCCGATGCGGGTGAGGGTTTCTTCGACGTACTGGTGACCGGCTTCGTTGAGCTCGACCTGACGGGTCTTCTCGTCAACGGTGAAGTGGCCAGCCTTGGTGACTTCGCCTTCGACTTCCTCAACGTGCAATTCCAGCTGCGGGATCAACTTGTTGATCTCGATGTACAGCTTGGAGCTGTCCTCGGCCTGACCGGAAATGATCAGCGGAGTACGAGCTTCGTCGATGAGGATGGAGTCAACTTCGTCGATCACGGCAAAATTGAGTTCGCGCTGGAATTTTTCTTCCATGCTGAACGCCATGTTGTCGCGCAGGTAATCGAAACCGAATTCGTTGTTGGTGCCGTACGTGATGTCGGCGGCGTAGGCAGCGCGCTTTTCTTCCGGCGGCTGGAACGGCGTGACCACGCCGACCGTCAGGCCGAGGAATTCGTAGAGCGGACGCATCCAGTTGGCGTCACGACGGGCCAGGTAGTCGTTCACCGTCACAACGTGCACGCCCTTGCCGGACAATGCGTTGAGGTAAACGCCCAGTGTTGCCACCAGGGTCTTGCCTTCACCGGTACGCATCTCGGCGATCTTGCCTTCATGCAAGGTCATGCCGCCGATCAGCTGGACATCGAAGTGGCGCATACCCATGACGCGCTTGCCGGCTTCGCGGGCGACCGCGAAGGCTTCTGGCAGCAGCTTGTCGAGGGTTTCCCCTTTGGCGATGCGGGCCTTGAACTCATCCGTCTTGGCACGCAATTGATCGTCCGAAAGGGCCACCATTTGCTCTTCGAAGGCATTGACGAATTGCACCGTCTTGAGCATGCGTTTGACTTCACGCTCGTTCTTGCTTCCAAAAAGTTTCTTTAACAAAGGCGCAAACATATCGGCAGGATCTTCCACACTAAAGGGATGGAGGGCGGCCCCGTGAGTCGCCCGTGCAGCCCTCATGGCCGCATGCGAACGAGCATTCTACCCGGAAACGGTGGTGAGGAAAGTGGCGATATTCCACGATGCTGGCACTGCGCTTTGACGGGGCTCACTTAAAATAGGGGCGTTTTGCTCAACTTCAAGCCATCAAGGGAAGAAGTTAGTCGTTGATTTAATGAGCAAAGCAGGGACAAAAGCAATGGGGCGAGTGCATCCGGTGCTTTCTGCTACCATGGCGACTCTGTTACTTCAGGGTCTGATCATGGCATTTCGCCCACTTACGGCCAAAGTACCGGCCGTTCTACTACGCGAAGCCAAGCCGCTTAAAGCCATTCTTGGCCACGCGCAACGCCTGGGTCATTTGCAACGTTTGCTCGAAAGCCAGTTGCAACCCGCCGCTCGCGAACACTGTCATGTGGCGTCGTGGCGCGAAGGCAGTTTGTTGCTGATTGTCACCGATGGCCACTGGGCTACCCGCCTGCGCTACCAGCAAAAGCGCCTGCAACGGCAACTGCAGATGTTCGACGAGTTCACCAACCTCACGCGGATTCTGTTCAAGGTTCAGCCGCCCACCGTTCAGCGAGGTGCGACCGGTCATACGATGGATTTGTCCAATGATGCCGCTGCAACGATTCAGGCCACCGCTGACGGCATCAGTGATCCGAATTTGCGGGCGGCGCTGGAGCGTTTGGCTGCGCACGCCAAGACACGGAATTAGAAGCTAGATCAAAAGATCGCAGTCGGCGGCAGGTCCTGCAGGTCCTGCAGGTCGCTGCGATCTTTGCTTTTAACGGCGTTTTTTGCCGCCTAATAAAGAGCCCATCAAGCCGCGCACCAACTGTCGGCCAATTTGATTCGCTGCCTGTTGCATCGCCGACTTCAGCGCCTTCCCCGCCGCCGTGCCGAGAAACTCTCCCGCCTGTTCGGTGAAACTCGGTTCTTCCGGTTTGCCAGGTGCAGTTTCGGGTTCCGGCGCCAGCCCCTTGCGCCCCATCAGCACTTCATACGCTGACTCGCGATCAATCGGTTTGTCATAACGACCCTGCAACGACGAACCAGCGATCAATCCCCGACGCTCGGCATCACTCAGCGGCCCGATCCGCGATTGAGGGGGCGCCACCAAAACCCGCTGCACCATCTCGGGCGTGCCCTTGTCCTGCAAAGTACCCACCAGCGCCTCGCCGATCCCGAGTTCAGTCAACACCGATAAAGCATCGAACGCCGGGTTCGGCCGGAAGCCCTCGGCCACCGCCCGCAGAGATTTCTGTTCCTTGGCGGTAAAGGCACGCAAGCCGTGCTGTATCCGCAGCCCCAGTTGCGCCAGCACGTCATCCGGCAAGTCACCCGGCGATTGGGTGACGAAATAAACACCCACGCCTTTCGAGCGAATCAGCCGTACCACTTGCTCCAGCCGATCCTGCAACGCCTTGGGCGTACCGGCGAACAACAAGTGCGCTTCGTCGAAAAACAACGCCAGCAGAGGTTTGTCCGCATCGCCGCGCTCCGGCAGCTGCTCGAACAATTCGGCCAACAACCACAACAAGAACGTCGCGTAGACCTTCGGCGCTTCATGCACCAGACGACTGGCATCGAGCAAGTGAATGCGCCCACGGCCCTCGGCGGTCGGTTGCAGAATGTCTTCGAGCTGCAATGCCGGCTCGCCGAACAGCGCTTCAGCGCCCTGCTGCTCCAGAGTCGCCAAACGCCTTAGTAAAGCCTGGCTGGAACCGGTGGTCATCAACGCTGCATCGTCGCCCAGCAACGCCGGATTGTCCTTGAGGTGATTGAGCAGCGCCTTCAGGTCTTTCAAATCCAGGAGTAACAAGCCCTCGCGGTCGGCAACCTTGAAGGCGGCGTACAGCGCCGACTGCTGACTGTCGGTCAGCTCCAGCAAGCTTCCTAACAGCAGCGGCCCCATTTCACTCAAGGTTGTACGCAATGGATGACCGGACTGACCGTGGATGTCCCACAGGGTGACCGGATAAGCCGCAGGCTTGTGGTTCAGCCACGGCATCCCGGCGATCCGTTCGGCGATCTTGCCCTGAGGATTGCCCGCGGCGCCGAGCCCGCACAGGTCACCTTTGATATCGGCGGCGAACACCGCCACGCCGGCATCGCTGAAGGCTTCGGCCATGCGTTGCAAAGTGACGGTTTTACCGGTCCCCGTGGCACCGGCGATCAAACCGTGACGGTTCGCCAGGCGCATGGCCTGGGCGATCGGCTGCCCCGCGAGATCGGCGCCGATAACGAGTTGCAATGAGTCAGGCATTTGGTCACCCATGGTTAATCTTTGGTCCTACACGGCCGATAGAAATAACGACAAAGCAGACAGACACAATCTGGTAGGACATTTCCCTTAAGGAGCGATGGAAATATCACTTGCTTTCAACCGTGCCCGATTTACGTGCCTTTATAAAAGCACGTGCTGGGCATTAAGACCTTAGCGGAACTCCAAGCCATGAACAAAAATCTACGCTTCAGCCATAAAATCCTGCTTGCCGCCGCCCTCATCGTCATTGCCACCTTCTCCTCGTTCTCCCTGTACAACGACTATTTACAGCGCAACGCCATCCGCGAAGACCTGGACAACTACCTCAATGAGATGGGCGATGTCACCGCGAACAACATCCAGACGTGGCTGACCGGCCGTATTCTGCTGATCGAAAACCTCGCCCAGAACATCGCCATCAACCCGGAACAACCCAACGTTGCCAGTCTGCTTGAACAGAAAGCTCTGACGTCGACATTCATGGCGTCCTACCTGGGCGATGCCACCGGGCACTTCACCATCCGTCCGGACGCGAAAATGCCTGACGGTTTCGACCCACGGGTCCGCCCTTGGTACAAGGGCGCGGAAAACAGCAGCACCGCGACCCTGACCGAACCCTACGTCGATGCCGCGACCGGTCAAACAATCATCTCCATGGCCATCGCTTCGAAAAAGGCCGGGCAAAGCGTCGGCGTGGTCGGCGGTGACTTGAGCCTGCAAACCTTGATCGACACCCTCAGTGCCCGCGACTTCGATGGCATGGGTTACGCCTTTCTGGTCAGCGCCGACGGCAAGATCCTGGTTCACCCGGACAAAACCCTGGTGATGAAGTCCCTGAGCGAGGCGTACCCGAAAAGCACCCCGCGCATCAGTCGTGACTTCAGTGAAGTGGACGTCGATGGCAAGACCCGACTCGTCACCTTCACCCCGATCAAGGGCCTGCCATCCGTCAACTGGTACATCGGTCTGTCCGTCGACAAGGAGAAAGCCTTCTCGATGCTCAGCGAATTCCGCGCCTCGGCGGTCGTTGCGACGGTCATTTCCGTCGTGATCATCATCGCCCTGCTGGGCATGCTTATCCGCATCCTGATCCAGCCGTTGCACGTGATGACCCGCGCCATGGCCGACATTGCCGACGGCGAAGGAGACCTGACCAAACGCCTGACCATTGTGAACAACGATGAATTCGGCATCCTCGGCACCGCGTTCAACCGTTTCGTGGAGCGTATTCACGGTTCGATCCGCGAGGTGTGCTCGGCCACCGGCCAGGTCAATGAAGTGGCCTTGCGTGTGGTCGCGGCTTCGAACTCGTCGATGTACAACTCCGACCAGCAAGCCTCGCGCACCAACAGCGTGGCGGCGGCGATCAATCAGCTCGGGGCCGCCGCCCAGGAAATCGCCCGCAACGCCGCGCAAGCGTCGAACCAGGCCAGCGATGCCCGCAGCCTGGCGGAAGACGGTCAGCAGGTGGTGGATCGCAGCATTGTCGCGATGAATCAGCTGTCGCACATGCTCAGCGCCTCCAGCAGCAACATTGAGTCGCTCAACAGCAAAACCGTGAACATCGGGCAGATCCTCGAAGTGATTACCAGCATCTCCCAGCAAACCAACCTGCTGGCGCTTAACGCCGCCATCGAAGCAGCGCGTGCGGGTGAAGCGGGACGCGGGTTTGCGGTGGTGGCCGATGAAGTGCGCAACCTGGCGCACCGTACTCAGGAGTCGGCGCAACAAGTGCAGACCATGATCGAGGAGCTGCAAGTCGGCGCCCGCGAATCCGTCAGTACCATGAGCGACAGCCAGCGCCACAGCCAGGACAGTGTGGAGATCGCCAACCTGGCGGGCGAACGCCTGAGCAGCGTGACCCAGCGCATCGGCGAGATCGACGGCATGAACCAGTCAGTGGCCACGGCGACCGAAGAACAGACGGCAGTGGTGGAATCGATCAACGTCGACATCACCGAGATCAACACCCTCAATCAGGAAGGCGTGGAAAACCTGCAATCGACGTTGCGGGCGTGTTCGGATCTTGAGCAACAGGCGGCGCGGTTGCAGCAACTGGTCGGTAGTTTCAGGATCTAAGGCGCTTTCGCCGCCCCATCGCTGGCAAGCCAGCTCCTACAGTAGATATACAGTGCAACAAAGATCTCTATAGGAGCTGGCTTGCCAGCGATGGCCGTCTGTAACACTCCGCAAAAACTCCGCTATGCCCCGCCGTCCAAACCCCAACCGAACATCTATTCTTCAGGAAGGTCAACCTAGGGAGAACAACGGACCGGAGGGATGTTCATCGTGCATATCGCGGACATAACCATGTTCTACGCCCCCGCCAGCGGTGGCGTGCGCACTTATCTGGATGCCAAGCACCGTCGCCTGTACACACGGCCGGGCATTCGCCACAGTTTGCTGATACCGGGGGCTTCTTTCAGTGAACAGGAAGGTATTTTCACCGTCCCGGCACCCGCCCTGCCTTTCGGCAAAGGCTACCGCTTCCCTCTCCGCCTCGCGCCCTGGCGCAATGTCCTGCACGATTTGCAACCCGAACTGATAGAAGTCGGCGACCCGTATCTCACCGCCTGGGCCGCTCTGGATGCTCGACGGCAACTCGATGTCCCGGTGATAGGCTTCTATCATTCGGACCTGCCATTGCTGGTCAGCAACCGCATGGGCAACTGGGTTACGCCTAACGTGGAAGCCTATGTCAGCAAGCTTTACAGCAACTTCGACCGGGTGCTGGCGCCGAGCCGGGTGATGGCCGACAAACTGATTGGCCTGGGAGTGAGGAACGTCTTCGTCCAGCCCTTGGGCGTCGATTTGCAAACCTTCCATCCCGATGCCCGCGATCCCGGCTTGCGCGCCGAACTGGGGATCGACGAAAACACGCACCTGCTGATTTTCGCCGGGCGCGGGTCCAAAGAAAAAAACCTGCCGGTGCTGCTCGACTGCATGAAACATCTGGGCCGGCGTTATCACTTGTTGCTGGTTGGCTCATCGATGCCGAGCGTCGTACCGGCCAACGTCACCGTCATTGACGAGTTCTGTCCCGCCCCCCAAGTCGCACGCCTGATGGCCAGTGCCGATGCATTGCTGCATGCCGGCGACCAGGAAACCTTCGGCCTGGTGATACTGGAAGCCATGGCCAGCGGTATTCCGGTGGTAGCCGTGGCAGCGGGGGCTTTTGAAGAAATCGTCACCGATCAATGCGGCTTGCGGTGCCGACCGAACGATCCCCTGGCGATGGCCAATGCCGTGCGCGAGTTGTTCAATGCCGGCAGCGCGGTCCTCGGTCGACAAGCCCGACGGCATGTCGAAAAACACTACGCCTGGGACACCGTGGTCAACAGCTTGCTCGGTCACTATCACGCCGTGCTCGGCAACCCATTGCCACGAGTGGTCAATGGCTGATCCCATGAATAAGCCCAGCCTGCTGTTGGTATTGCACGACGTCGCGCCGCAGACCTGGGCCGATTACCAACCCTTTGTCGAAGCCGTCGACGCCCTCGGCACTGTGCCAATGACGTGGCTGGTGGTGCCGGACTTTCACAAACACAACGACCTGGACGCGCACGCGGGGTTTCGCCGAGTGCTCGATGAAAGGCTGGCCCGGGGCGATGAACTGGCGCTGCACGGTTATTTTCATTGCGACGACGGGCCGATGGCGAGCAATCCGCGAGACTGGTTCATGCGCCGCGTTTATACCCACGAAGGCGAGTTCTACAGCCTTTCGCGGGAAGAGGCTCTCACCCGCCTGCATGCCGGCATCGACGTGTTCCAGCGTTACGACTGGCCGCTGCACGGTTTCGTCGCGCCAGCCTGGTTGATGAGCGAGGGCACCCGTCAAGCGTTGCGCCAACTGCCGCTGAGTTACACCAGCGACGCGCAACATCTCTATCGTTTGCCAGACTTCTCAGCGATCGATGCGCCGGGCCTGGTCTGGAGTGCGCGCAGCGCCTGGCGTCGGGGCTTGTCGAAACTTGTCAGCAATCAGCGCGAGCAACAGTGGCGGCAAGCGCCGGTCATTCGACTTGGCCTGCACCCGGTGGACATGCGTCATGAGTTTTCCCGTGACTATTGGCTGCAAACACTCAAGCGACTGCTCGCCGAAGGTCGGGTGCCGATGACCAAGGCCAATTGGCTGGCGCTGCAAAGCCACCGCTCAGGTCGCGCCGCATGAGTCGCGGGATTCTGCTGCTGATCGGCCTGCTTGGGGCGGTGCTGATTCCCTGGGTGTTGGGCGGGAACGAGACTTGGTCTCGGCTGCAGAGCTTTCCGTTGAGCGGGTTGCTGGTGATGTTCGGCATGATCCTGCTGTGCTGGGTCGTCAACACGATGCGCCTGCAGCTTTTACTGGGTGATCAGCGCGACAAGGTGAGGCCGATCAAAAGCCTCGGGGTGGTGATGGCCGCCGAGTTCGCCTACTGCGCCACGCCCGGCGGCAGTGGAGGACCACTGACGATCATGGCGCTGTTAGCGCGTAACGGCGTCCGCCCGGCCCGAAGCAGTGCCGTGTTCGCCATGGACCAACTGAGCGATTTGTTGTTTTTTCTCTGTGCACTGAGCGGGATTCTGATCTATGCGCTGTTCCAGCATCTGAGTCAGCGAATGGAGTGGCTGCTGACCGTCAGCGCCGTCTCGATGTTTGGTGGGCTGCTCAGTTGCGTGCTGGTGGCGCGCTATCACCGTTCGCTGATTCGCCTGAGCGGGCGATTGCTGGCACGTCTCAATGTTCAATTCACGACCCGTATGCGCTGGGCGCGAAAACTCCTGCGCTTCCTGGCGGCATTTACCGACACGCTCAAGCTGCCGTTTCAGACGTTGATCACGGTATTTGCCCTGACCTGCCTGCACTGGTTCCTGCGCTACAGCGTGCTGTATCTGGCGCTGCGCGGACTCGGCGCGGACTTGCAGTGGGCCTGGTGTTTCCTCATCCAGATGCTGTCACTGAGCGCGGGGCAGTTCAGCCTGTTGCCCGGAGGGGCCGGGGCGGCGGAACTGACGTCGGCCGCGCTGTTGGCTCCGATGGTGGGGAAATCCACGGCGGCAGCGGCGATTTTGATCTGGCGAGCGGTGACCTACTATTTCTATTTGCTGGTCGGTGGCCCGGTGTTTCTGCTGATGCTTGGGCGACCGTTGCTCAAGAAATTGATGAGACTCAAGCAAGCCTGATCATCGAGAATCCGTAGGAGATGGCTTGCCAGCGATAGCGATCCGACGGCCAATGCAAGGCTCAAAATCCATCGCCAGCAGCCGGCTCCTACAGGTTGGAGTCCTTGTTCTCTGCGTCAGACTCATCCTGCAACTGCTCCCACAATTCGGCGGCACCAGGAAAATCCGTACCGTCCTCAGGGCCCATGTCATCCGGATCGTAACGACTCAAACAACCCTCACCCAGTGTGGCGGGTGCCTTGGAAGTGGCTTTGTCCAGTGGATCGGCCATGTTCATGTCCTCGGGTAGAAACGACGAAGGGCCTGAGCGATTGAACGCCCAGGCCCTTCGAATTTCAACCGGGAGATGTTACGGAGATCAGAACACCACGGTTTTGTTGCCGTGCACCAGCACGCGGTCTTCCAGGTGATAACGCAGTCCGCGAGCCAGCACCATTTTCTCGACGTCACGACCGAACCGCACCATGTCTTCGATGCTGTCGCTGTGGCTGACGCGCACCACGTCCTGCTCGATGATCGGGCCGGCGTCCAGTTCTTCAGTCACGTAGTGGCAAGTCGCACCGATCAACTTCACGCCACGCAGGGAGGCTTGGTGATAAGGCTTGGCACCGACGAACGACGGCAGGAAGCTGTGGTGAATGTTGATGACTTTGTGGGCGTATTCGCTGCACAACTCCGGCGGCAAGATCTGCATGTAGCGGGCCAGCACCACCACTTCGGCGTCATGCTGCTTGACCAGGCGCGAGACTTCGGCGAACGCCGGCTCCTTATCCTGCGGGTTGACCGGCACGTGGTAGTACGGAATGCCGTGCCATTCGACCATGCTGCGCAGGTCGTCGTGGTTGGAAATCACGCAGGCGATTTCACAATCCAGTTCATCGCTGTGCCAGCGGTGCAGCAAGTCGGCGAGGCAGTGGGATTCGCGGCTTGCCATCAGCACCACGCGCTTCTTCTGCGCGGTATCGGTGATGCGCCAGTCCATCGAGAACTCTTCGGCAATCGGCGCGAACGCTTCGCGCAAGGCTTCGATACCGAAAGGCAACGAGTCGGCACGAATTTCGTGACGCATGAAGAACCAGCCACTGAGATTGTCCGAGTGGTGGCTCGCTTCGGTGATCCAGCCGTTATGGGATGCCAGAAAGTTACTGACTTTAGCAACGATACCGACGCGGTCCGGGCAAGAAATCACCAGCCGAAAAGTGCGCATTAGGGGGAAACTCCAGAACTTCGCAAAGGCGACCATTCTAGCGATTGCGCAGCAAAACTGCAGTATTGATCACCTTCCATCCCGCCCGAGGGTCCGTGACAAGGCGTGGCCGGCCCTCGCGGACGGCGTAATTGCTTTGATGTTTTTCATCTACAGGCATTCAATTTTGAATATCTCGGCCGGCTGTCTCGAACTATTTAATCGCACATCCAATGTGTGGCGAATTCACCGTAACTAAATTAAATAAACTTCGCTTTAATGTTTACTTGATGAAATACCCTGACTATTATTGCGGCACTGTTCCCTGCCCTCCTATGAACTGCATAAGGTAGTCATCATGTCCTTGATCAACGAATATCGCGCCACCGAAGAAGCTATCAAAGAGCTGCAAGCCCGTTTGAAGAATCTGTCCCAAGACGACAAACTGCAAACCGAGCTGGAATTCGAAGGCAAACTGCGCACCCTGATGGGCGAATACTCCAAATCCCTGCGTGACATCATCGCGCTGCTGGATCCAGAGTCCAAAACCAAGGCACCACGTGCGGGCGCAGTAAAAACTACTGGCACCAAGCGTGCTCGCAAAGTTAAACAATACAAAAACCCGCACAACGGCGAAGTCATTGAAACCAAAGGTGGCAACCACAAAACTCTGAAAGAGTGGAAAGCCAAGTGGGGCGGTGACGTGGTTGAAGGCTGGGCTACCCTGCTGGGCTAAGCCATAGCCTGTCGCAGACGGATCTGCGACAAAAAATAACGCCAGCATTGCGCTGGCGTTTTTTTATGCCTGGAGTTCAGGCCCCAGGCATTTTCGATTTCAAAGATTCAAACGTTTGCGTAATCCCTGGACATACTCTTGCCATTCATTCAGCACTTCTTGCTGAAGTGATGTCGCAGTAAGGGTCATTTGGGCTGCGGCCTCCGCGAAACTTTCCAGGGTATTCGGCGCTCCCCACTCTGGGTCCGCTAAACGTTTCTGACAGAATATTCGCCAGCGCTCTTGCTCTTCGAAATTCAACGTATCGGGGAAGTTACGAGCGCGATATCGAAACAATAATTCGGGCAAACGTTCATCATCGAAAGGCCATTGCTCTTGCGCTAATTGCGCCGGATCGACGGTTCGGACTTGTTCGCATAGACGCCGATCGCGGTCACCGATAAAACCCTCGTATAACTGTTGTTCAGGGTCTTGGCTGGAAGAAAAATCCTCGCGGGCATAAATCGCCAGAACTTTATCCTGCCAAACTTTCTGCGCGTCATTTAGCCGCAGCGCTCGTTGCTGATACAGGGCCATATCCATCCCCAGGCGTTGCTGGTCTTCAGGGCGAAGCACCGACAACGGCGCCACCACCGGGCATTTATTGATATGGATAAGCTTGAGCGGAACCGGTAACTCACCTTCGGCCAGATCATCGCGGCGGGTATACAGCCGCTGACGCAAGGTTTCAGCATCCAGATCCAGCAAGCCCTGAGGATCGAGGTGCAGGTCGCAGACGATCAAGGCGTTCTTGTTGCGCGGGTGCCAGGCGAGAGGAAGCACCACGCCGACGTAACTGCGCGCCGCGGAAAAGCGCCCGGAAATGTGCACCATCGGTTGGAGCAGGCGTATCTGATCCAGCACCTTTTGCTTGCTGCGCAACTGAAACAGCCATTCATACAGCTTTGGCTGCTTTTTCCGGATCAGGCGCGCCAGGGCGATGGTTGCGCGTACGTCCGACAACGCTTCGTGCGCGCTGCCGTGATCAATGCAGTTGGCGGCGGTCAGGCGTTCCAGTTTGAGCGTCACCCGCCCCTCGTCGTCCGTCGGCCAAACGATGCCATCCGGGCGCAAGGCATAGGCCGCTCGCACTACATCGATCAGGTCCCAGCGACTGTTACCGCCCTGCCATTCCCGCGCATAGGGGTCGAAAAAATTGCGGTACAGGCTGTAGCGGGTCATCTCATCGTCGAAACGCAAGGTGTTATAGCCCGCGCCGCAGGTCCCGGGGGCCGCCAATTGGGCGTGCACGCGGGTCATGAAGTCGGCTTCGCTCAGACCTTGTTCCGCCAAGCGGCGAGGAGTAATGCCAGTAATCGCACAGGCCGCCGGGTGCGGCAGGATGTCGTCACTGGGCTGGCAATAGAGGTTGACCGGCTCGTCTATTTCATTGAGATCGAAGTCAGTACGCAGCCCCGCCATTTGCAGGGGGCGATCGCAACGCGGGTTGATGCCCGTCGTTTCATAGTCGTACCAAAAGATAGAGGTCACGGGCTAATCCTGAACTGAAGATCGGCGAAGTCTAGGCGTTCATATCCCGCTCCGGCCAGTAATCTTGTCATTCCATCACGTCCGGCGACTCACTGTGCAATACATAGTTATGTCGTTTTCCTCGACGGGGCTGCTAGCATCCGATGGAGAAACATCCCGATCAGGCCACATCATCAGGTTGCCCATGCTCGAGACCACAGCACTGCGAAGGAAAGCAACGCTGTCCCCGCCACTGGATACGCAGTATCAAGTCGAAACGCCGGAAGGCATCGATTTGCCCCTGCGTCCGGCCGGGCTGATGGTTCGCGCCCTGGCGTTCGCCATTGATCTGGTCCTGCGCGGCTTGATTCTCGGCCTGCTGTTCATCGGCTTGTCGATGCTCGGCAAACTCGGTGCTGGATTGGGATCTCTGCTGATCTTTGGCGTGAGCTGGTGGTACATGGTGTTGTTCGAAGTCCTCAATCAGGGCCGCTCGCCGGGCAAGCAGTGGATGGGCCTGCGCGTGGTGCAGGATGACGGCACGCCCATTGGCTGGTCGGCATCGCTGCTGCGCAACTTGCTGCGATTTGTCGACCTGTTGCCGTTCGGCTATTTCCTTGGCGCCATCAGCTGCCTGCAACACCCCAGCTTCAAACGCCTCGGCGACCTGGCCGCCGGTACGCTGGTGATTTACCGAGATCATCCACTGACCCGACCGCAACTCCCACCCGCCGAACCCCGTCGCCCGCCGTTCACCCTGACGTTGACCGAGCAACGCGCCATTCTCGGGTTCGCCGAACGCCAGGGTGAACTCTCCACTGCCAGGGTCAATGAACTGGCATCGATCCTCGCCCAACCCATGCAGGTGCCACCGTCACAGTCGGTGGCCGAACTCAACGGTATCGCCCGTGGATTGTTGGGGCCGGCATGAAGCAAAGTCTTTTCGAACATCGGCACATGGCCGAATGGGAGCAGTTTTCCCTGATGCTGGACAGGCTGGAACGGGACAAGCAGGCCGTGGGAGTCGAGAGTTTCCCCAGCGATTATCGGCGCCTCTGCCAACACCTGGCACTGGCTCGGGAGCGCGGTTACAGCAGTTTCCTCATCGACTCGTTGCAGCAACAAGCCCTGCGCGGTCACCAGCAGCTTTATCGCCATCGCAGCCGATTGAGCGCCCATGTGCTTGCATTCATCCTCGCGGACTTCCCGCGATTGGTACGCCAGCAGTGGCGCTTCGTACTCGCTGCCAGCCTGATGTTTTTTGGCAGTCTCGTTGGCATGGCGCTGCTTGTTTACCTGTTTCCCGACCTGATCTACAACTTGATTCCCGCTGAACAAGTCAGCGAAATGCAGAGCATGTACGACCCCGACGCCGGTCACCTCGGGCGCTCGGCGGAACGCGCAGCCAGTGAAGACTGGGTGATGTTCGGCTACTACATCATGCACAACATCGGAATCGCTTTTCAGACCTTCGCCAGCGGATTGCTGTTTGGTCTGGGCAGCGCGTTTTTCCTCATCTTCAACGGCTTGATGATCGGCGCAGTGGCCGGACATCTGACGCAGATCGGTTTTGGGCAAACCTTCTGGTCATTCGTGATTGGCCATGGCGCCTTCGAACTGACCGCCATTGCCCTGGCCGGAGCCGCCGGCCTGCAACTTGGCTGGGCGTTGATCGCACCAGGACGCCTGCCCCGTGCCGAAGCCCTGCGAATAGCAGCACGAAAGAGTGTGCTGCTGATCTGCGGGGTCATGCTGTTTCTGCTGATTGCGGCGTTTATCGAGGCCTACTGGTCATCAATGACAGCACCATCGCCCCTGATCAAATACCTGGCGGGTGCCTCGCTCTGGGCGTTGGTCGCGATTTACCTGCTGTTCGCTGGACGGACTCGCCATGCGCCTGAGTGACGCCAGCGTAGTCATCCGTCCGCGCCCGACCTGGGAAGCCATGGATCTGGGGGTGCTGTTGAGTCAGCGTCACCGACGCCTGCTGATGACCAGTTGGGCCATCGTCACCTTGCCGGTTTTCGCGTTGCTGACTTGGGTTTTCTGGGACTCGCCAACCCTCGCTGTGTTTATTTTCTGGTGGTTGAAACCGGCCTTCGAACGCCTGCCGCTGTTCATCCTGTCCAAAGCCATGTTTGGTGAAACGCCCAGCCTGAAACAGGCGTTGCGCCAATGGCTGCGTTTGCTGAAGCCACAACTGCTGGCCAGTTTGACCTGGCGACGACTGAGCCTTAGCCGTAGCTTTCTGCTACCGGTGGTACAGCTCGAAGGATTGAGTGGAGAAGCGCGACAACAGCGTTTAGAAGTGCTGTTACAGCGCGACGCCGGCGCGGCGCGGTGGCTGACGATCATAGGCGCGCACCTGGAAACCGCGTTGTGGATTGGTTTGATGGTGCTGTTTTATCTGCTGCTGCCGCAACAGGTCGCGCTCGACTGGAGCTGGCAGTCGCTGATTTCCGCCATGAATCAGGACTGGTTATGGCTGGAACACCTGACCAACGCGTTTTACGTCCTGGTGTTGATGGTGTGGGAGCCGATCTATGTGGCCTGCGGCTTCAGCCTTTATTTGAACCGGCGCACCGTATTGGAAGCCTGGGATATCGAACTGGTGTTCCGCCGCATGCGCCAACGCTTGAGCGGTATAACCCTCGCGGTGTTACTGACGGCGTTCCTGTTGATGCCTGCCGCACAAAATGTCAGTGCCGCCATACCGGTCGCTTCACCCGACAGCCCGCGCTTACTGCACCAGCCGCTGACCAGCCAGGCTTCCCGGGACAGCATCAAGGCGATCCTCGACCAACCGCCATTCAAGAACAAGGAAACAGTGACCCGATACCGCTTCGGCGAGGACAAACCTGCCGCCGAGCCCGGGAATGACGACAACATGCCGCAATGGCTGAAGACCTTAATGAAGCTGTTTGATGCACAGCGTTTCGGCGCATTGGCCAACTTGATAGAGGCCTTGCTGTGGGGCACTGCGATTGCTGCCATCGGGCTGTTGATGTGGCGCTACCGCGACTGGTTACAGGCCTTTGTCAGCCGTCGCCCAAGGCCCGGCAAAAAACTCGCACGAGAGCTGCCGCAACAGGCTTTCGGCCTGGATCTCAAACGCGAAACCCTGCCCGCCGACATTGCCGCCAGCGCCGAAGCACTTTGGCCAGCCCAACCTCGGGAAGCACTTGGATTGCTGTATCGCGCCCTGCTCAGCCGCTTGCTGCACGATTTCAACATTGCGCTGAAAGCCGCCGACACCGAAGGACAGGTGCTTGAACGCGTCGGGCAACTGCAGCAACCGAACTTGCTGGCCTTCAGCAAAAACCTGACCGGCCACTGGCAGAACATGGCCTATGGTCACCGACTGCCACCCGCGCATTTACAGCAGGAATTGTGTGACGGTTGGCGCGCCCTGTTCGGTTCGGGAGCATCCCGTTGAACCGGCGCAGTTGGCCATTGATGCTCGGTGTGTTGATCGCCGTGTTTCTGGGCGCGCTGAGCACTTATCTGTACCTCAAGGCCAAGCCCTATCCGGAAGAAATCGATCACGGCCCCTCACCGCAAGCCCAGGCCAATTCATATCTGGCCGCTGAACATTTCCTGCGCAAACAGGGCTTGAGCGTCACCCATGCCAATCGCCTCGACGTCCTGCCAACGCTCGAACCGCGTCGCCACAGCCTGTTATTGCTCGGCGAACGCCGCAACATGACCCCGCACCAGATTGATCAGCTGATGACTTGGGTCCGGGCTGGCGGGCGTTTGTTGTTCGTGGCCCAGTCGCTGTGGGATGAGAAGACCGGGCAAAGCAATGACTTGCTGCTCGACCGGGTCCAGGTCCAGCAATTCTTGAGCAAAGACGTCAACGCCCCGCCGCCCGACATTAGTGACGACCCGTACCCGAAACTCACCAAGCTCCGTCTGCAAGACGAAGACGCACCGGCCTACGCCAACTTCGATACCGCATTCCATATCGAAGATCCGAAACACCTTGCCCAAACCCGGGCTGGCAGTGGCAAAGCCACGCATCTGTTGCAGCTCAATCACGGCCTCGGTTCGATCATTGTCGTCACCGACGCAGACCTGTGGAAAAACCCGGCCATCGATCAGTACGACAACGCCTGGCTGCTCTGGCACCTGACCGTCGGTACAGCGGTGACCCTGCTGTTCAACACCGATCACGACAGTGTGTGGACCTTGTTGCTGCGCTATTTTCCGCAGGCACTGGTGGCCTTGATCGCCCTGATCGGTCTTGGCTGCTGGCATGTCGGCGTGCGTCATGGCCCGCTGTTGGAACCGGCACCCAGGGCACGCCGCCATCTACTGGAACACTTGAGTGCCAGCGCCGACTTCATGCTGCGCCGCAACGGTCAGGACAGCCTGTTGCACGCCTTGCAGCAGGATATCCTGCGTCGCGTCCGGCGCCGTCATCCCGGTTTTGAACAACTGGATACCGATGAACAATGGCGGGTCCTCGCACGCCTGACCGGCCAACCCACCCACGTCATCAGCCAGGCCATGAGCCCGCGACCGAAGCAACGATTTTCCAGCGTTGAATTCAGTCGCCTGGTCGCTCACCTGCAATCCTTGAGGAACGCCTTATGATCGAACCGACCGAGCCCGGTACACAGGAACACGATGCCCGGCAACGCGAGCGCGCCAGTCAATTGGCTCAAGCGATTCGTGCCGAGCTGCAAAAAGCCGTGATCGGCCAGCACAGCGTGATCGACGACGTTCTCACAGCATTGATTGCCGGTGGCCATGTGTTGCTCGAAGGCGTGCCGGGCCTGGGTAAAACCTTGTTGGTGAGGGCATTGGCGCGCTGCTTCGGTGGCGATTTCGCGCGCATTCAGTTCACCCCTGACCTGATGCCCAGCGACGTCACCGGGCACGCGGTGTACGACTTGCAGACCGAGCAGTTCAAACTCCGCAAGGGTCCGTTGTTCACCAACCTGTTATTGGCCGACGAGATCAACCGCGCCCCGGCGAAAACCCAGGCGGCGCTGCTCGAAGCCATGCAAGAACGGCAAGTCACCCTCGAAGGCCACGCCCTGCCCATCGCGCAGCCGTTCATGGTGCTCGCCACGCAAAACCCCATCGAACAGGAAGGCACTTACCCGCTGCCGGAGGCCGAACTCGATCGCTTCATGCTCAAGGTGCGCATGGACTATCCCGACGCCGGGCAAGAGCTGGACATGGTGCGTCAGGTCAGCCGCTCGACCCGCGCCGACATGCTCGACGTGCAGCCGTTGCGCACGGTGTTGCAGGCCAAGGACGTGCTGGCCCTGCAACGCATCGCCAGTGATCTGCCGCTGGACGATCAGGTACTCGATTACGCCGTGCGCCTCGCTCGCACCACCCGCAGCTGGCCGGGCCTGACCCTCGGCGCCGGCCCACGGGCGTCCATCGCGCTGGTGCGATGTGCCCGGGCCCGTGCGCTGCTGCGCGGCGGTGAGTTCGTGATTCCGGATGACATCAAGGGTTGCGCCCTGGCCGTGCTGCGTCATCGCGTGCGCATCGCGCCGGAGCTGGATATCGAAGGGCTGGATGTCGAACAAGTGCTTCAACAAATGCTCGACCAAGTGCCGGCGCCGCGCCAGTGAAACCCTCGCGCCTGATGCTCGCCTGGCTGTTTATCCTGCTGGCCTGCGGCATTGTGACGGGTACTTTTCGGGTATTGGCGTTCGTGGTTCCGGCCAATCTCATGGCGATTAACTGGGGGTTGCTCTTGGCGCTGCTGACCCTGGCCATGCTGGACGCAGTTCGCCTCAAGCGTCTGCCTTCGCCCCGGGTGAAACGCCAGTTGCCCGGCAGCCTTGCTCTGGGCAGATGGAGCGAAGTACAACTGACTGTCGAACACGACTTTGCACAACCGCTGAACGTTCAAGTCTTCGACCATGTACCACCGGGCCTCGACTTCGAACACCTGCCGCTGACGGTCGAATTGCAACCCGGTCAGTACAGCCGAATCGACTACCGGTTACGACCGCTCAAACGCGGGCACTTCAGTTTTGCACAGTGTGAAATCAGCCTGCCCAGCCCATTGGGTTTGTGGTCCGAAAAACGCTTGCTCAACGTGACTGACAACACCCGCGTCTATCCCGACTTCGCCCACCTCTACGGTGGTCAGTTATTGGCCGTGGATAACTGGCTCAGTCAGCTCGGCGTACGCCAACGACAACGTCGAGGCCTGGGCCTGGAGTTTCATCAATTACGTGAATTTCGCGAAGGCGACAGCCTGCGCCAGATCGACTGGAAAGCTACCGCCCGACAACGCACCCCCATTGCACGGGAGTACCAGGACGAACGCGATCAACAAATCATCTTCATGCTCGACTGCGGCCGCCGCATGCGCAGTCAGGACGGTGAGTTGTCGCATTTCGATCATGCGCTCAACGCCTGTTTGCTATTGAGCTACGTCGCGCTGCGTCAGGGCGACGCAGTGGGGTTCAGCACCTTTGCCAGCGAACAATCACGCTACCTCGCCCCGGTCAAAGGTACCGGGCAGCTCAACGTTTTGCTCAATACCGTCTATGACCTGAGCAGCAGTCAACGCAGTGCTGACTATCAAGCGGCCATCACCCAACTGCTAGCCCGACAAAAACGTAGGGCGCTGGTGGTATTGGTGACCAATCTGCGCGATGAAGACGGCGAAGAACTGCTGAGCGCCGTCAAACGCCTGGGCAAGCAACATCGAGTGCTGGTGGCGAGCTTGCGCGAAGACGTACTCGACAGCGTGCGCGATGCACCGGTCCAGACCTTGCAGGAAGCACTGAATTATTGCGGCACGGTGGATTACCTGAACGCACGAACCGAAAACCATGAGCGGTTGAGCGCTCATGGGGTCTCGGTCATGGACACGCGACCCAGCGAACTGGGACCGGCATTGGTGACCCAGTATTTGAGCTGGAAGCGGGCCGGGAAGCTTTAATCCCGGAGCCTGTCGCGAACATCAACCGATATAGGATCGGTCATCAAGCGACAGTTCACTCACCGCCAAAGGAACAATGCGCAAATCAATCTTGAAGTCCGTGACATATATTCCCCCCACCTCACCGTCATCAGCACTGGTCACCAGCAGATCAATTGTTTTATCAGACCTTACTAGCCCCTCAATCGCATAAGGGGCATAAGGCCTGAAGTCAGCCAGAGGTTGATTGGCTGATACCAAGGGTTCCTCTTGGCCTCGTCGGCTGACAAAAGTCTCTCTGAAGACTTCTTTCCCCCCTCCCGTTGTCAGCGAAACGACACTTGGCTTGTTACCCCGCACCTCATAGGCGAACGAAATCCAATAGACCGCATCAGCATCAGGACGTATGGGTAGCTCAAAGGTGCAAGCGGCGGTCGCCCCCTCGGTCATTTGCAAGTACGTCTTTCCCGTTGCGCTGTCTTCACGTACGGCGTGATTGCCCGTTACCGTCCAGACCTCACGCCAATTTCCGCTGAAGTCACCGTGGTTAATCAGATTTCGTCCTTCGATCGGTTCATCACTGCTCATGGCTGCCTCACCTTTGTTGGCGTCGATATTTCCGGAGTCGATAAACATTTACCGATATCAGGATTTGGCTTCGAGTTTTTCAATCACCTTTTGCGTGTACGTCGGGTTGCCCACAAAGGCCAGGTAGCGCACCCGCACGATGATGTCTGTCAGGCTTTGCTTGAGCGCCTCCTGTTCGTCTGCCTTGCCCATCGGCAGTTCGAGTCTCCACTTCGATACAGCGCCGGTGCCTTCGAAAGGCTGGTAGCGTTCATCACCGAAATTCATCATGTGCTGCCCGCTGTCATCGATACCGGTGGACACCGCTATTTGCTGGCTATTGCGCAAATTAAGCTTGATATCCGCAGGCGTGCGCGAGGCGTCGGGCGCATAGAGGTAGTCCAGAGAAGATACGACGGGTTTCACCGCCGTGATGCTCGATAGCTGAGTGAGGGTCAGTCGAATGTCCTGATAGGGCCCCAAGACCACCGGCAGCGTGACGTCCACAGTGGTGATTTGTCGGCAGTAATGGCCTGGATAGTCGCGGTCGAATAGCCGCTGAGGGAACTCGTAGTCGAGGACTCCATCGTCGGTAAACTTTTTGAGCACCTTTGCCCAGTCATCTTGAGCCGGATCTTCCTGGGCATTGGCATCAAACAGCTGACGCAGGGACACGGTCTTGATCAACTCCAGGCGCCGTTCGTGGCGGTGAAGGAAGGCCGACTCCATGCGCAACAGATCCAGGGCCATGGACTCGCCAGCCATCAAGCCGTGATAGTTATCCATCCACACGTTGGGCCGAACGAAGGTGGTGTCGTAATCGCCCATTTCGTATTGCCAGGACGCCTGGGCGCTCAGGCATAGCCCGACCACGGCATCGTGCGCCTGGTAGTAGTGGGTGGCCATCTGGCTCAGCAGCCAGCGGTACAGTTCAACGTTGGTGGTTCGGGTCTTGTGGAACGAGTAGATCGCCTGGGCCTGTTCTGCGCTTTTTTTGGCTTGGCGCAGACTGGCTTGAGCCGCGACGATGGCGTGTTCCTGGGTAAGGATCTGCTCATCGATCACTTCTATTTCTCCTGCGGCCTGTTGTTCCTGAAAACTCCATTCGGCGGCACGACGCAGATGATAGGCGGTGATACGCATACTTTCAGACACCGCAAAGGCACCGGCACCTATTCCTGCCAACACCGATGAGGCGCTCTGTATCGGAGCGCCCAAATCCCCAACCTGCGTTGTCGGTGCAACCACCGGAAACGGCCCGACAGCGCCTGCCATGGCTCCAACTTTGGCGACTGCCCTGGCCAAACCCGATGCCGCCTCGGGAATCAATGCTGCTGCCCCCGATAACCGGCCAACAACACCCAATCCATCTGCAATTATTTCCGTCGCCAACAAGCCTCCTGCCTGTTGATCCTTGTAATACGCCTCGCGTTTTTCCAGTACTGCCCTGCTTTTTCCCAATCCCTCTTTCGCCACCTTCAACTGATCAATCGTGGCTTTCTGTATCTCGCTGGCAAACGCGCTGAGTTCAATCAAGTGACTTTGTTGCAGCTCTTCCAATTGCCCTCGATCACGTTGTTCCATGAACTGCAGCACTTGTTGGCCGAAGCGCATCAAGGTCTGCACCGCATTTTGTGAAGAGGCGAGCATGGTGCGGAACCGGTAATGCGGGATGTTCAACCAGCCACCGGCGCTGCGTGAAGTGCCCGATGAGCCACCCGCCTGGGCGCGAAGCAAATCCAGCGGGTTGGTCGGTGGCGCGAACAGGGGCAACCACATGGGTTTGCCGTCAATAGTCAGATTATTGGCCATGTTCCACACGCATTGCTCGATATGCCGCCACAGGTCCAGCAGCATCTCGTTGGTCGCTGGGCGGAACTCATCCAGGTCAAGACCTGCCAGTTGCGGAGTACCCACCACCCGTTCAGGAAGGTTCGCCACTTTGACCTCGACTGAATGCTCAAACAGTTCCAGCTTCGAAGGGCTTCGAGCGGCTTCACGGTTGAGAATGTCCTTCACCGGCTTCGGTACCCAATGGCTCATGGGAGCGACATCCGGTTTTGGCCCGAGCAACACCAGCGCACGTTCATACAACAACTTGGCCGCCACCAGATCGTCACGGGTCAAGCGCCGATATAGCGAGTCGGCATGGGCAAGAATGCAGCGCACGTACCCCACGAAGATCGCTTTGCGATAGATGACCGGATTGGCATACGCCATGGCGTCCGGGTCCACCAGGTTGTCGGCTTCCGCACCGGCATAACCGTCCTCAAGCAATGGCCGGCAGTTCCAATGAGCCACCTCAACTGAAAGGTCTTTTGATCGTGCGTTTTGTGGATTGAAGAGGTAATGAAACCAGCGCTGGGACTCCAGATAGCTACGCTCTTCGCTCAGCCGATGGGCGATAAGGAATGGCACATGGAAGAACAACTCCCAGTAAAAAACTCCATGAGCGCCTTTGAAGTCCATCGGCACGGCCGCGAAACTACCCAAGGCGCCTACAGGAGCAGGCTCGAGGGTGTGCTGGGTTTCCCAGGACAACAGTTCATCAATCGACACCGCCACTTTCGACTTCAAGACCGGACCAAACGGCGAGTTGAGTCGAACCCAATGCAAATTGGACAAACCCAACGCCCGCAAATCCAGAAACTGCGCACCCGAGGCCTGGGTATCGAGCAGCGGCAAACTGCCGGCAGTCGGTGCTTGATTGATGGTCACGTTGTATTTGTCGCGCCCGCGGGTACCGCTGTCATCGCCCCAGGTCACGCTCAACGTCTTGCCTTTCGGATCGCCTTCCCAAGTGTGTTCGAGCCAACCAGAGGCGTACCAATGTTCGAGGTCGAAGTCGAAATCCTGTGCCTTGAGTTGCGTGGTTCCCTCAAACAGCTTCAGGCCGAAGCGCAGATGTTGCGGTTTAGCGTTGACTGAAAGCTTGTTGACCGGGTCGTTGAAACGGGCCGGACCGAGCGGTGTACGCACCGACATGCCGGCACCATTAAACGCTTCGTCAGGCCTACTGAGTGCGAGATGTTCCAGATTCTCCCGGGACAAATTGATGACCTTCGTCGCTCGCGCCCAATTCCCGGGAACGGTGGAAAATTCGTTGGCCTCGATCGTACCCAGCACCAATTCTTGCTCTGCCATATCCTTGAATAACAACTCGACTTTCATCGCTGCGACTTGCAAATGGCAGGTCAGCAAAACCGATGAGGGTCCGGCGTACGAAATCTCGAAGTAGGCGAGTGAGTTAGCAAATCTATGCTGAGAAAGCAGGACGATTTCCTTCAAGTCGAAATCGAGCCTTGTGGCCTGACACAAACCTTGAACCTGCAGGCGGTTTTTGATTTTTCCCTGGTCGAGTTCACTGCTGAAATTCAGGTTCACGCCCAGCGTATCGCTGAGGTCGCCCCTAACGGTTCCACCACTGGCAGGCGCCAGCAGCACTCGATTGAGCGCCGTATATTCATCGCGCGTGACTTTGTGCTGCAACAGTCGCTGGTCCTTGAACCGCCCGTTCGCCCAGCTTTGCAAGGTCGCGACCTTGACCGGTTGCGGCTCCATATAGGCGTCCACGCAGGAGAACAGCCAGCCTGGCGCGGTGTCATCGCGTGAGGCTTGCACGCCCGATACAGCATCGAGGCCGGTAAAACCGACGGCAAGCCAGTCATCGATATCCTTTTTACCTTCTGCATCCGATACAACCGTTACCGCCACCAAACGCATGGCGCTTTTGTTCAGAACGGCGAACTCTTCCTTGCGCAAACTGACAGGCGTCGACCAGATATCGTTCAGCCCCAACCAGGACAACTTTGCCTCTATGGTCCAGGCGCCAGGCTTGGTGACGTTACCGTCCTTGTCCTTCTCATCCTTGGCTTGTTCGCCTTCGATGTAAACGACACTCAATCGACCGCCGAAGACCACCGGGCGAACCGCCAGCACCTCCAGCCCCGCTGGCAGCAGCAACTCCTCCCATTCGCTCCAGCCCGCGGGATTGAGATAATCCAGTTCCTTGTTTTGCTCGTTGATGTGCACCCGCACCTTGCGCCAGTAGTAGGAGTAAGGCTGCTCCGTCTGCCGACCGATAAAGTAATAGTGCGTGTTCTTGAAGGTCGGAACTTGCGCAACGCTTGATGGCTTGTCCGTGCTATCGATGAAGGCGGATACCAGTTTCAAGTTGCAGACTTTTTCAAACTTGCCCAAGTGCTCGTAAAGCGCCGCCTTCACCGATGAATCGCTGATGCGCGCTTGCGACAAGTTATTTTCCAGGTCGATAAATGACTTGGTTTTCTTCAAACGCAAACCCGGGGAAAGGTAATTTTCCGGGTAGTCCTCAAGCATCTGGTAACCGGCCCAGTCGCTGATGTTGCATAAACGTTTGTGCCAGTACTCCAAATCTCCTTCGGTAAATTTCTCGCTGTAGCCGGGCTCCATCTTCGAATAGATACGCCCCAGATAACGCTGCAAACAGGCAATCGCTTCCACGAGCGGAGACGTATCGACCTTGGCGGTCATCTGGGTATCCATCAGCAGATACTGTTGCACGTCATCAATGGTTGTCAGGCGCAGAGGCTGCTCTCGACGTTGATCCTGGACCGCGGCAACATGGCTCCGGTAGTAATCCACCAATGCACTACGACGACGCTCTGCCAATGCTCCGATAACGGGTTTGTTCATCGCAATTCTCCTTTGACGCCGTAAAGTTTTAGGGACGGAGTGCCGTGCCTGCCCCGTTGCCGCATCGAGTTCAATCGTCCATCACTGCGGTAGATTGTCATTCGTCGTTAGCTTGGCTTGTCGGATCAGCAACAACGAAAATCGTATAGTCGCGGGCAGTAAACGGTGAATTAGCGTTTCCGTCCTTCAACGCCGCAGCAATCGTGTAGGTAGCTACTGTTTCCATTCCTGTTGTTTCTACGACCCACCAGCCGTTTGGTTGGACCAAGCCTGTTCCGTAAGTAATGGTCGAAGACTTATCCTGCTCCACGACCCTGACCGTTGTGCCTGGCCGCCCGAACCCATAGACGCTCGGGTTGGGACCAAGCCGGGCGTTCTTCAGGGGCGATTCAATTTTGGGCGCTGCAAACAAAGTGGCGTTGACCGTCACAGGAATATCCGCCGCCCAGAATTCCGTGCCATCCGCAGATATCTGCTTGATCGACAAGACACACGCACCGGCCGCTTGTGGTTGCGGCAATTGCACACTCCACCGCCCTTGACCATCGACCCGGGTCTGAGCCCGATACGGTAAATCCTTGCCGATAAAAATCTGAATGGTGTCTGCGACAGCGCCGGTTCCGCCGATTACCATCTGCGTTTCCACAGTCGCATTGGGCAAAGGATGCTGCACAACAGGCGCTCCGCCCCCCAACCGCCCTTTCAACACCAGCGTCTGGTCGATTCGGTTGCACAACCAGGTCAATTCGAAGTCACCACTGCGCAGATTCGCGCAATCGATGGTCCAGTGCATGGTGTCGCTCACCACCTCGGTGTAGGCGCCGGTCAACGGTGCGAATGTCATCCCCATGGCCTTGGCAGAAAACGCTCCGCTCCAGCCCAGGGCTGCCCGTGCTCCGGTGAGATTGAGGCTGGTTTCGGGCTTGAGTTCGAGTCGGTATTTGCGCCCGCGGACAAAATTCAGCGTCTGGTCCGGTGTAACGGTTTCTTCGACGGGTACGTTGGTGATGTCGATCAGCTTGATGATCCACTTCAGCGGTTCGACCACTTCCAGGTCGAATGTCTTCGAATCGCTGCCAACCTGTGCCTTGGCAATTACGGTATATCGACCGGGTTGATCCGCGAGGAACGGAAAGGTCGAACGGCCATTGACATCCGTCGCCACAGTTTCCTTGGTCAGTTCTTCACTACCGAATTTGACGCTCCAGTCTATCGGGTACCGCGCAATCGGCCGGGCGTCGTTGGCAGCGGTTTCCCTGACCTCAACCCACAGCAGGCTTGGTCGGTCGGATCCCGCCACGGGCAACAGGTAATCCGCCGATTGCCCGTGCATCACGGCGCCACCGGCCACGTCCAGTTCCAAGGTCTTGGTGCTGCCAGTGACTGAAGCCTTAAACACAACACTGCCCTTGCTGATACCGGCGACCACGCATGTTGCTTCACCGTTTTCGTCGGTATCCCCGGGCTCAAGCTCAGTCGCGCCTTGTAGCCACGTCACCGTCGCCCCTGGGTACGGACGTCCGTCCAAGCCAATGACTATGCAGCGCAATGTCAGAGGCAGCCCTGCGACGGCGGGTGAAATGGCCTCCAACAGTGAAACGCGCGGCCGATCAACGAACTTTATGCCCTGGAACTTGATCAGGTCCTTGCCGGCATACTGCGCGGTCACTTCAAGGTTGCTTTCAGGTGACCGACTGCGAACACGGGTGCGGGCATAGCCGTCCTTGTCGGTGTACGACATGACCGGGTCGAGGCGGCCAGCCGTACATCCCCAGCGAACGGGGCGGTCGACGGCATAGTTTCTGAATTTATCCACCAACCTGACTTGCAACTCGAGGAACTCAAGGTCACCCGCCAGTTTTTCCGGATAGGGAGGTGGCGTGGTGCCAGATAGCGAGTAGTCGAGCGATTCTTCATCACAGTCAATCAAAATCGGCTCCGCGTAGACCCGCTGTCCCAAGCCATAACGCGCGACCACCGTGGCCAGGCCCATCCAGCTACCGGCCTTGAAGCGTACTAAGGCGCGCCCCATGTGGTCTGTCACCGACTCCAGGCTCTGCAGGCCACTGCGCTCGCATTCCCAGGTCACGGTGATATTGGGCAAAGGTTCGTTCTGGAAATCACGCAGCGTGACTTCGATCAATGAATACTCGCCGGGCGCGTTGCAGATCAGTCGATTGGCCGACACCGTCATACTGCCCGCCACGCTTTGCCCGACCTCGCCGAATTCCAGGGCCTTGCTCTGAATGGCCGACTCGGACAAGCATTGCACTGCATGCTCTGCTGCCTGGCGACAACTGACGACGTCACTTTCCGGGGTGAGCGCGCCGAGGGCCAAAATGGCATTGGCGTCCAGACCGGTTTTCGCAGCAAATCCCCGCGCGCGGATAACGAAATCGAGCTGGGACAGCTCGCGAATCAGCGGTTTTTCGGGAATCAGGTAATTGGCGCACTCCAGGACTTCCTTGATCCCCCACTTGAGCGCCTGCGCCAGCGAGCTCGCCGCCGCATCGCGGATCAAGCGAATATCCTCAGGGGTCAGTTGAGCGGGAAGGTCGTTCACCAGTTTCAGGTATGCCAACAACTTCTCGGCCGGCTCCTCAGTGTGTACCACCGCTCGGCCGTAGATCGTCAACAAGTAGAAGGTTTCGAGGGTCAGGTCTTCAATTTGCCGCAGCCCAAACCAGCGCCAATGTTCCTGAGTGGTCAGCGTGGTCATCATCGCCGAGCTCAGCGCCAGTTTTTTCACCACCGCGGTGCGTCGCACCAGGTGCGCGAGCACTTTGAGAATGTCGTCTCCGAGATTGATGTTGGGCTCGGCCATCGTCCCAACGCCCAACACGCGCATGGTTTCGTTGAGTAGCAGGTAGACACCGCCGGACTCCACCCACCGCAGAACGACCAGCGCCAGGTCTTGCGCGATATTCAGATAAACCGACAGACTCTCCTGGACCACCGCGCTCTGCGCCGCGCGGGTCTGCAGCAGTATCGCCAGAATCGTCGCCCTCACCCGCTCGGCCTGAGTGGCATCGATCTTCGCCAGTTCGACCGCACCGTCGATCTCTCCCTTGGCAAAGGCTTCGTACGCTTCTTCATCGGGTGCGTGCCCGTTGAGGACCAAACCCTTTTCGTCGACCAGTTGATCCAGCAAGGTCAGCCAGTCGCTGCCCAGACTGACGGCGAGCGGAGGCACGCCGGCTCCCAGCAACATATCCTCACTCAATCGGGTCGGCTCCAGACGCTTGCGCAGTTCCTGCAGCAACGTCAGTTCTGCCTCCGAGGCGACTACGGGCACGACAACCGGCGCTACATGCTGCACCAGCCAGATCACATCAAGGTCGTTCTCGCGGCACCATTCGATACAGGAATGCACCGCATGCAACACATTGAGCACATCTGCCTTGGCGAAGGTCCGGTAATTAGAAATATGTGGCCTGCCCAACAACTCGCGTAACCAATCGCTGCCACTGGGACTCATGGTCTCCAGCAACGCTGCAAGCTCGATGGAGGTGATACCGCAGAACGAAGCCAGCTTGACCAGCCGGTACAGACTCGAAAGCACTGGCAAACTGCGCGTCAGTTCACCGCGCAGGCCATAGCACTCAGCAACGACCCGCGCCAGATAGCGCCAGGTTTCCAGGTTTATACCCAGGCCACTGCAAATCTGGTCGACGGTGCGACGGTCGACTTCGGTTTGTGGATGAATGGCAAAAACACCGTTGTCGAGCCGAAGTGGTGTTTCAAATAGCGACTGGCCGTTAAACACGCGGTCGAACTGGGATTTTTTCTCCCCGCGACCAAATACGCTCATCTCGTCGATCAGTGCCGCGAAATCCTCGGCGGAACATTTGTAGTGTCGACGAAACTCCTGGAACAGTCCGATGGCTCTCAGGGTATTGCCGGTGATCTTGTAGGTTTGAACAGTATCCAATGCCTGATCTTCATCCTGAACCGGTGTGCGTTGTTCGGCACGTATGGCGGCAATTACCAGGCGATCGCATTCGTCATAGGGCAAATCAAGGCGTCGTGCCAGACGAAGCATGCGGTTGATCAGGTCGAATCGGCGTTTTGTGGCGTCTTTGAGCGTTCTCTTTATTTCGTCCGTCCCGGATTCATCCACCGCGATTGCATCCTGGGCTCCATCGGCATTGATATAGACCGAACCGAATTGTTTCGGCGTGGGCTTGGGCTCATCTTCAGGTGCAGGACTTTTGCCTTCATTAGGGGAAATGGTCGGAGCGTAACGTTCGATCGATAGCAGGCTTGCCAGAGCGTCCGAATCAATCGAGGCGTGGGTGCAAAACTTCACTGTGTCTTGCAAGTCCGTGTAGCTCGCCCCGAAATTCTTCTGGAAAAAATCATCATTGGTTGTCTGCGGATCGGGATCAATCCGGCCGGAGCGAGGGTCGATACGCGGCGTTGACTCAGCGCTCTGGGGTTCGACACCGAAACTGTAGCGATCCTCAAGCAGTAACGCCTGCATGGCCGGGCCCAGGCCACTGGCCTGACGCATGGCGATATCCGAGCGATTGCCGTGCGCGCCGGGCTGCTTGAAATATGGCGAATCTGCATCCGCAATACGCACCACGTCCCCAAGAGACAAATCGTTTTCCTGGAGGACGTAGTCCCACTGTTCCCGATACCACTCGAATGGCAACGTGGTCATTGGATACCGCGCCTTGAGCAGCCGGTCATCCACCGCATCGTTGTCCAAGGCCTGGGCAGGAGCGTGCGCCTCGATAATGCCATTGAGCACTTCATTGACCAGCACCACAGTCGGTGTGACGCGGTAGGCCATTTCCGGATTGATCTCACGCGTGGCGAGATCAGGCCGCCGCTCTTCCAGCTTTAATTTTTCACCAGCCGTGTCCTTAGCGCGCTCTTCCAGCTCAAGCGCTTTGCGGTACAACTCCACAAAATAAGCAGCCGGTGAATCATTGGCGTCCAGGCTGCCCACGGGGGTGGTATTACCCCAGGCCAACTTGAACAAACGGTGGTAATCGGGGCCTTCCACCAACGATCGAACGCCGGTTTCGTTCAATGGATTGGGTGGCGTATGGCGGGTCAATCGGTGGTTGCGATACTGCCGGGCCAGATGCACCAGCACGCTATTGGCTTTCTCCAGCAGGACGCCGGCCTCGTGACTGGACAACTCGAAAGTGTCCATCAGACCTTGTTGTCCCATTTTCACCACTTGCAAGACAGAACCACTCTGTTCAATGAAATGCTGTACTTGCGTCGAGCCGGTTATCCGCTCCCGGCCGACGGTCGAGTCGAACAACTGTGAAAGAGGCGAATAGGGGGTGTCCTGGTTCATGCGGCATCTCCTGCAACAACCGTTGATGACTTCACAGGACTGTTGTAGTGGAAAGACGCAGGCCAAACACCTGTCATAACTGACAGCACGGACAAACGGTAACCGTAGGGGTAGATCGAAGATTTTCCTCTGCGGTCAAGCGCGGGAAAGTCGAGGAATTGGGGAAGTGAGTGGGCAAGCCCAAGTGCCCGTATGTTCATGGGCACTGCAAGAATGGGCTCTGAGGGAACTGGGAAGTCAGTCGATCGGCGGCGTTAGGACATAGAACCAGTCTATGGCTAGCCAAGGGGACCAGCTCTGGTCACTACCAACGCGATAACCGGTACGAATATCCAACCGTTTCGGACCCGGTGTCAGGTCGTAGTTGAAGTGGATACTCTTATCGGGCGGAATGTTGCCTTTGACCAGTTGGCTGGGCTCGAAAAAAGAAGCTTCATAATCGGCGGTCCCAATGACCGACCCTATGCTGGCGATGCCACTGACCAGCACCGGAGCCGAGTAAATCCTCCCTCCAACTGGAGAGGTCATCACGGGTTTGGCGACATCTACCAAGGGCTCTGTCACCATCGTTCGCGTTGTCATAGTCCTGGCCTCCAATCGCCTGGAAAACTGTTGACCTGCAACGATATTGATACATGCGCCAGTTTGATCAAACACCTGTTAGATCTGACAGTTCAGACCAACGGCATCGACTGAACAATGTCCTCGACCAGTGCCTCAGGCCGAAGCCGGCAGAGTCTGAAAACTGAAGTACCGCCTCAACGCCTCCACCAATTGCCCATACTCCGGCGGCGCCCGTTGCAGGCTGAACCCGGCGTCATAGTAGTGGGGGGTTGCGTCTTCATGGCACCACAGGCAACACGCCCGTAAATCGACGATCTGCAGGCCGCCTTCGGTGGCGGGGATTTTCAGGCGCAAATCGAAGTCGGCGCCGATCATCATCGGCAGCTGGCTGATGAGCATCAACCCGTCTTCGGAGACGTTGCCCAGATAACCGATGGGCTTGTCGGTGATTCGGTTGAACACTTTCAGAAAATACGGCAGTTGATGCCGCTCGATCCGGCGGTCGGTGAACATGCTGAATTCGCTACGCAAGGCCCTTAAGCAGGACCGCACTAATGCTTCGGAACGGGCCTGCCTGTAGCTATTGAAAAGGGCATTGGCGCGCTCTCCCCGATCCTGGTGCGGCAGTCCTTGAAGCGCTGCCACTTACTTCTGCCGATCACAGGTGTTACCCCGGTTCATGGGCAAGGCCTCTAAAACCGGTCTATTGGACTATAGCCCACCGCCGCCGGGCGGCCAGCGATCAGATGACGACTGACATCAAAACTGCGTCGGACGTACTGCCGCCGCACTGCGCAGCGGGTAGTGGCCCAGGCTCTGCAAGGTTTCAAGGCGGGCGCGGGCGCGGTAGGCGTATTCACTTTGCGGATACGAGGCGAGAATGAACTGGTAAGTCTGCGCCGCATCGACGAACATTTTCTGACGCTCCAGGCACAGGCCGCGCATCATCGACACTTCCGGCCAGACATACGGCCGCGCGCGGCTTTCGCGCTCGACCTTGGACAACTCAAGCGATACCTGCTCGCAATTGCCCCGGTCATAGGCTTTGTAGGCGTTATTCAGATGATGATTCATCGACCAACGGGTGCAGCCCGTGACGCTGAGGGCAAGGGCGGCAATGAGCACGAATCGCATGGGAAATCTCCTGTCTTGAACGCTGTATCGACCCGACTGCGAAAATCTTCAGGCTGCCTGGCACAAAGTTGCAGGGTTCAATAAAGAAACCGAAAACCAAGTTCTTCACAAAAAAGTAGTGCAAACGAACAATGACTACACCTTCGGACCATAGTAGCCTCACTCAGCGCTTGAACTCAGGAGTCTTTGCATGTCCGTCCGTCGTACCAAAATCGTCGCCACCCTTGGCCCGGCCAGTAACTCGCCGGAAGTTCTCGAACAGCTGATTCTGGCTGGCCTGGACGTCGCCCGCCTGAACTTCTCCCACGGCACCCCAGACGAGCACAAGGCTCGCGCGAAGCTGGTGCGTGACCTGGCTGCCAAGCACGGTCGCTTCGTCGCCCTGCTGGGTGACCTGCAAGGCCCGAAAATCCGTATCGCCAAATTCGCCAACAAGAAGATCGAGCTGAAGATCGGTGATCAATTCACCTTCTCCACCAGCCATCCTCTGACCGAAGGCAACCAGCAAGTGGTCGGCATCGACTACCCGGACCTGGTGAAAGACTGCGGCGTGGGCGACGAGCTGCTGCTCGACGACGGCCGCGTGGTCATGCGCGTCGACACCGCCACCGCCACCGAACTGAATTGCACCGTGACCATCGGCGGTCCGCTGTCCGACCATAAAGGCATCAACCGTCGCGGTGGCGGCCTGACCGCTCCGGCCCTGACTGAAAAAGACAAGGCTGACATCAAGCTTGCTGCGGAAATGGAAGTCGACTACCTCGCCGTGTCCTTCCCGCGTGACGCTGCCGACATGGAATACGCCCGTCAACTGCGCGACGAAGCCGGCGGCACTGCCTGGCTGGTGGCGAAGATCGAACGCGCCGAAGCCGTGGCCGATGACGAAACCCTCGATGGCCTGATCAAAGCGTCCGACGCCGTGATGGTGGCGCGTGGTGACCTGGGCGTGGAAATCGGCGACGCCGAGCTGGTGGGCATCCAGAAGAAAATCATTTTGCACGCACGCCGCCACAACAAGGCTGTGATCGTCGCGACCCAGATGATGGAGTCGATGATCCAGAACCCGATGCCGACCCGTGCCGAAGTGTCCGACGTGGCCAACGCCGTGCTCGACTACACCGACGCCGTGATGCTCTCGGCGGAAAGTGCCGCTGGCCTGTACCCGCTCGAAGCCGTGCAAGCGATGGCGCGTATCTGCGTCGGCGCTGAAAAGCATCCGACCGGCAAGACCTCCAGCCACCGCATCGGCAAGGAATTCACCCGCTGCGACGAGAGCATCGCGCTGGCAACCATGTACACCGCCAACCACTTCCCGGGTGTCAAAGCGATCATCGCACTGACCGAAAGTGGCTACACCCCGTTGATCATGTCGCGCATCCGTTCTTCGGTGCCGATCTACGCCTTCTCGCCGCACCGCGAGACTCAGGCGCGCGCAGCGATGTTCCGTGGCGTGTACACCGTCCCGTTCGATCCGGCTTCGCTGGCACCGAACGAAGTCAGCCAGAAGGCGATCGACGAGCTGGTCAAGCGCGGCGTCGTCGAGAAAGGCGACTGGGTCATCTTGACCAAGGGCGACAGCTATCACACCACCGGCGGTACCAACGGCATGAAAATCCTGCACGTGGGCGACCCGATGGTCTGAGTGACCGAGCGCTGAAAAACAAAAGCCCCGCCATGTGAATGGCGGGGCTTTTTGCTTTTGATCCAACAGCTGCTGTGTTTGATCGGGCCTCATCGCGGGCAAGCCCGCTCCTACAGGTTTTGTGCTGAACTTCGATTTTGCGAACACACGCAATCCTTGTGGGAGCGAGCCTGTTCGCGATGAGGCCGGTTCAGTCAGCGATAAATTCAATGCCGGTTGATAAACCCCGCCAACGCCGCCATCGCTTCCGGCGACCGTAGCCGTTGTGTGAACAAAGCGCCCTCTTCTTCTATTACCTTGCGCAACAGCTCCCGATCCGGTGCTTTCATCAATTGCTTGCTGATGCGCACCGCTTCCGCTGGCAGCGACTCAAAGCGCAGCGCCATCTCCTTCGCCCTGGCCAGCGTCTCTTCGCCACTGCCCAAGGCTTCGGTCGCAATACCCCACACGGCCGCCTGTTCACCATTGAAACCTTCACCCAGAAGCAACAACTCCGCCGCCTTGGCCTGCCCGAGCAGACGCGGGAGGATCAGGCTGGAACCAAACTCCGGACACAATCCGAGGTTAACGAACGACATGCGCAAGCGTGCATCGCGGCTGACGTAAACCAGATCGCAGTGCAGCAACATCGTCGTGCCAATACCCACCGCCGCACCGGCCACTGCCGCGACCACAGGCTTGCGGCATTCGAGCAGGTTGAGCATGAAGTGGAACACCGGGCTGTCGAGATTGCTCGGCGGTTGCTGGATGAAGTCGGCAATGTCGTTGCCGGCGGTGAAACACTCGGTGGAGCCAGTGATCAGCACCGCGTTGATTTCAGGATCGGTATCGGCCTGTTTCAGCGCTTCGGCCAAGTGGCTGTACATCGCGCGGGTCAGGGCGTTTTTCTTGTCGGGACGATTGAGGCGCAGGGTCAATAGACCGCGTTCGCGTTCAATCTGGATGGCATCGGTCATGGCAGGTCTCGCGTCTGGGAATCAGCGCTCAACCACGAGGCAGGAATACGTCGGCCAGCAGTTGGTTGCGCGGCAGTCCGGCCAGGTACAGGCGCCTTGAGAAGGCATCGACGCTGGTGGTTGAACCGCAGACTAAAGCCAGGGTTTGTCGGGAAACAAGCCGCAGTTGCGCCAAAACCGCTGGCAACTCGGCCGCAGTCCACAGTTCGACAGTCAGGTTTGGACGGCTGGCGGCGATGGCTTGCAGGGGTTTGGCAAGATAATGCTCATCGGCATCATGGGCGAGGTGAATGACGCGAATGGCGCCTTGGTGATCCTGGCGTAGCGCTTCGCGTAGCACGCCAAACAATGGCCCCAATCCGGTGCCGGAAGCCATCAGCCAAAGCGGTCGCTCGTGCCAATCAGGGTCGTAATGCAACGCCCCGCCGCGTAACTCGCCGAGGCGGATCGGGTCGCCGATGTTCAGGCGTCGGGCCGCGTCGCTGAATTCCCCTGGCAGCCGACAATCGAGATGAAACTCCAGGAAACGATCGTCTTCCGGCAAGCTGGCGAGGGAATACGGTCGCGCTACGTTGCCCGCCCATAACACCAGATGCTGGCCGGCGCTGTAGCGCAACGGTCGCTGTGGGGTGAGGCGCAGGCGCAAGACACTCGCGCTGAGCCAATCAATGGCAGCCACTTCGGCAGGTCGGCCGTCCTGTTGCGGATCGAAGGCGTGCACTTGCAAGTCCTCGACCACCTGGCACTGACACGCCAGCCGCCAGCCTTGCTGGCGCTGCTGCGCGCTTAACGCGTCAGGTCGATTGTCGCTCGGCAGCCCCTGCACACACTGCACCAGACACGCGTGGCAACTGCCGGCGCGACAGCTATAGGGCACAGACACGCCGTTCTGATTCAGCGCATCGAGCAGGTTGCTGCCCTCCGCCACTGACCATTGGCGGTCGCCGACGCGCAACTCAGGCATCGACGTTTTCCCACGCCGCCGCGCAACGGTTGCGCCCGTCGCGCTTGGCGCGGTAGAGCGCCTGATCGGCTCGTTGCAAGGCATCGTCGAGGTCATCGCCGAGCTCCAGCAAGGTCATGCCGGCGGAGAGGCTGAGGTTGCGCACGTTCAGGCCGATCAGCTCGACGTCAGTAAACGCGATGCGCAACCGCTCACAGCAAGAAGTCAGGCTCTCGGCATCGCAGTCGGGCAACAGCACCACAAACTCTTCGCCACCATAGCGGGCCAGGACATCGCCTTCGCGCAGGCAGGCCGAGGCGACGCCGGCAAAGGCTTGCAGCACCTGATCACCGGCCGCATGGCCGTGCACGTCGTTGATCCGCTTGAAATGGTCGAGGTCGATCAGGGCCAGGCCATGCACGACATCGGCGTCCATGGCGTTCAACTCGCGGGAGGCCAGGCGCAGGAAATGCCGGCGATTGAACAACCCGGTCAATTCATCGGTGGCGACCAGGTCTTCGAGCTGACGCATCATCCCGCGCAATGTGTCCTGGTGAGCCTGCAAGGCAAAACGCCGCTGACGCATGCGATGTCGAGAGGCCTGGACATAACCGGCGTAGAGCACCAGCCAGACCAGGACGATCAACAACACGCACACTTGCAACGCCGCCAATGCCGGATTGGGCAACTGGAAGTGGTAGCCCTCCCACAGCGTGATCGCACTGAAACTGAAGAACACCAGCAAGGCACAACGCAGAAATGCCCGTCGGGACAGGTGGAACAGCCCGAACAGCAGAATCAGCACATAAAAAACCAGAAAGGCCCCGCGAGCATCTTCCAGATGCGCGATCAGCCAGGTTTGCCAGCCGAGCCCCAGCAACACTTGAACTTCGGTCAGGCTGGGGTCGGTAAAACGCAGGTTGTAGCCGGAATAAAACACCGCGAACAAAGCAGCCTGGCTGATAACCACCAAGGCACTGCCGATGGCGACGCCGGGGAGCGAGTCTTGATAATGACCGGTAAAAAACGCCAGCCACAGCAACAGCAATGCCAGGGCATAGGTGCCGGCCGCGAGGGCAAAACGTTTGAGCAACAGTCGCTGGATGGCGTTATGGGTCAATCGTTGACTCACCAAATGAAGGAGACTGACAGAGCGTCCTACTCTACAGACCGTGTGCCACTTTAGTGGCGTGGCCGATAAATGACCATCCAATTTTCATCAGGTCTAAACAGCTGCCACGCCATATCCCCTGTAGGAGCTGGCTTGCCGGCGAAAGCGACCGCACAGGCGATACCATCGTCGCCCGACCCACCGCATTCGCTGGCAAGCCGGCTCCTACAAAGTTATGCCTGGACATACGACCATGGTTTGACCACTGGCGCGTGTGCCCTTCAGCGAGGCGCGGTATACTGCCGCGCCTTTTTAGCGTCGCGCCAGCATGCCCGGCGTGCCTTGAAAGGTGCTTGCAACCGACCGATGCACCCAAGCTGCAAGCACCTTATTGAATGTTCCCGTCTTTTAGAGGAGCGCGACTCATGACCGTGATCAAGCAAGACGACCTGATTCAGAGCGTTGCCGACGCCCTGCAGTTCATTTCTTATTACCACCCCGTGGATTTCATCCAGGCGATGCACGAGGCCTACCTGCGTGAAGAATCGCCGGCAGCCCGCGACTCCATCGCGCAAATCCTGATCAACTCGCGCATGTGCGCCACCGGCCACCGTCCGATCTGCCAGGACACCGGCATCGTGACCGTGTTTGTCCGCGTGGGCATGGACGTGCGTTGGGACGGCGCCACCATGGGCCTGGACGACATGATCAACGAAGGCGTTCGTCGCGCCTACAACCTGCCGGAAAACGTCCTGCGTGCCTCGATCCTCGCCGACCCGGCGGGCGCTCGTAAAAACACCAAGGACAACACCCCGGCCGTTATCCACTACTCCATCGTTCCGGGTAACACCGTGGAAGTGGACGTGGCGGCCAAGGGCGGCGGTTCCGAGAACAAGTCGAAAATGGCCATGCTCAACCCGTCCGACTCGATCGTCGACTGGGTGCTGAAGACCGTTCCGACCATGGGTGCCGGCTGGTGCCCACCGGGCATGCTCGGCATCGGCATCGGCGGCACCGCCGAGAAAGCCGCGGTCATGGCCAAGGAAGTGTTGATGGAATCCATCGACATTCACGAGCTCAAAGCGCGCGGCCCGCAGAACCGCCTCGAAGAAATGCGCCTGGAGCTCTTCGAGAAGGTCAACCAGTTGGGCATCGGCGCCCAGGGCCTCGGTGGCCTGACCACCGTGCTCGACGTGAAGATCATGGATTACCCGACCCACGCCGCTTCCTTGCCGGTGTGCATGATCCCGAACTGCGCCGCTACCCGTCACGCTCACTTCGTGCTCGACGGTTCCGGCCCGGCCTCGCTGGAAGCGCCACCGCTGGACGCCTACCCGGAAATCGTCTGGGAAGCAGGTCCGTCGGCCCGTCGCGTCAACCTCGACACCCTGACCCCGGAAGAAGTGCAGAGCTGGAAGCCGGGCGAAACCGTCCTGCTCAACGGCAAAATGCTCACCGGTCGCGATGCTGCGCACAAGCGCATGGTCGAGATGCTGAACAAGGGTGAAACCTTGCCAGTCGACCTGAAAGGTCGCTTCATCTATTACGTCGGCCCGGTTGATCCGGTGCGCGAAGAAGTGGTTGGTCCGGCTGGCCCGACCACCGCGACGCGGATGGACAAGTTCACCCGTCAGATCCTCGAGCAGACCGGCCTGCTGGGCATGATCGGCAAATCCGAGCGCGGTCCGACCGCCATCGACGCGATCAAGGACCACAAAGCCGTTTACCTGATGGCAGTGGGCGGCGCGGCTTACCTGGTGGCACAAGCCATCAAGAAATCCCGCGTTGTCGCGTTCGCCGAACTGGGGATGGAAGCCATCTACGAGTTCGACGTGAAAGACATGCCGGTTACTGTTGCCGTCGACAGCAACGGTGAGTCGGTACACATCACCGGTCCTGCCATCTGGCAGAAAAAGATCAGTGAGAGCCTGGCGGTGGAAGTGCAATAAGCACTGATTCCGCTTAGTAAAAAACCGGTCCGTTGGCAACAACGGGCCGGTTTTTTTATGCCTGATCAAAAGTGATCATCGCTCAACACGATGCACGATTTGTTCTAAGGATAAACGGCCGACCTGTCAGATCTGACAGGTCACAACCATTGCTGCCACTGATAACTTGGAAGCACTTGTTGCACTCCTTGTACGGCGGACATCCACATGGCCACAGATCAACAGGGCACTCTCGAAATCAACGCACCCTCCCTGCCCAAGGGTGGCGGCGCGATCCAAAGCATCGGCAAGGGCTGGGGCGGTGTCGGCACCACCGGTGCAGCGTCGCTGGAATTGCCCCTGCCAATCAGCAAGGCACCCAATCGTGACATGGTGCCGGCGCTGGGCCTGGGTTACAGCAGCGACGTCGGCAACAGCCCGTTCGGCATCGGCTGGCGGCTGACCACCAACGCCATCACCCTGCGCACCACCAAGGGCGTGCCGAAGTACGACGGCAGCGATCAGGTGGTCGGCCCTGGCGGTGAGGTGTGGATGCCCGAGAGGAGTGACGACGGCAAGGTCATTTCCAGACAGGTATCCGAGTACAACGCCGTGAAAAACCTCGGCAACCACCAGGTGGTGCGTTACTGGCCAAGGGTCGAAGGTTCTTTTGATTTGATCGAGCACTGGACAAAGCTTGCCGATGCGGACAACCCGGCCGGTTTCTGGCTGATCCACGGTGCGGACGGCAGCCTGCATTGCTACGGCAAAATCGAGGCTTCGCGCCGGGCCGATCCGCAAGACAAAAGCCATGTCGGTGTGTGGCTGATCGATGAAAGCCTGAACCTGCGCGGTGAACATGTGGTGTACGAGTACAAGGCTGAAACCGACGAGCCGGTTGCCCCGCAGTTTCGCGACTTCCGCGCCCAACGCTATCTGCACAAAGTGCTTTACGGCAATGCACAGGCGTCGCCCGATTTGTACTCATGGAGCGCCAATGGCTGGAAAGACGTGCAGTGGCATTTCCACTTAGTGTTCGACTACGGCGAACGCAGCATCGACCTGGAGCAGGTTCCGCCTTACCTGCCCACAAATGAATGGCACGAACGCACCGATCCATTCTGGAACTACGCCTACGGCTTCGAACTGGGCAACCGCCGCCTGTGCCGCCAGGTCCTGATGTTCCATCAGTTCGCCGAAGAACTGGGCGACGACCCGGTGCTGGTCCAGCGCCTGCTGCTCGAACACCGCCAGAGTCCGCTGGGCTACAACCATCTGACTGCCGCGCACATCCAGGCGTACGACAATCGGGGCCAGATGGAAAGTCGTCCGCCGATGGAGTTTTTCTACAACGCTTTCGAGCAGGACGCCAAACGCCCGGGCTGGAGCGAGTTCGAAAGGATGCCCGGTCTCAACGACGGCCAGCGCTACCAACTGGTGGATTTGTATGGCGAGGGGATGCCCGGCGTCCTGTTCAGCATTGACAAGGCGTGGTACTACCGCGAACCACTGCGCGCAGACAGTGGCGGCAACGATGTAAGTTACGGCGACTGGGCGCGATTGCCCGGCATTCCCGTGGCCGACAGCAACAAACCAATTCGCCAGTCGCTCAGTGACCTGACCGGCGACGGCAAACTCGACTGGGTGATCGCCCGACCCGGCATGAGCGGTTTCTTCACCCTCAATCCCGACCGTTCCTGGTCGAACTTCGTGGCGTACGATGCATTTCCCACGGAGTTTTTTCATCCCGGCGCACAAATGGCCGATCTGGTGGGCGGAGGCCTGAACGACCTGGCCCTGATCGGTCCCCGCAGTGTGCGGTTGTACGCCAATCACCGTGAAGCCGGCTTCGCCAACGGCACCAACGTTGACCACGATGAGGATGCATTGCCGTTACTGGGCAACGCCCAGACCGAACTGGTGGCCTTCAGTGATCCGCTGGGTAGCGGAGCGCAACACCTGATCCGCATCCGCCACAACGAAGTCAAATGCTGGCCGAACCTGGGTCATGGAAAATTCGGCAAGGGCTTCGTGCTTTGCGCCCTGCCTTTCGAATATGCCGCGTTCGACGCCTCGCGGGTGCGCCTGGCGGATCTGGACGGTTCCGGCGCCGTCGACCTGATTTACCTGGCGTCCGATTGTTTTCGGGTGTTCATGAACCGTGGTGGCGAAGGCTTCGATCAGACGTCCGTCGACATGCCATGGCCCGAAGGCGTGCGCTACGACCGGCTCTGTCAGGTCAGCATCGCCGACCTGCAAGGACTGGGCTGTTCCAGCCTGGTCCTGACCGTACCTCACATGCAGCCCCGGCACTGGCGCTACGATTTCGTCAGCGCCAAGCCTTACCTGGTCAACGCCACCCACAACAACATGGGCACGGTTACGGGCGTGAGCTATCGCAGTTCAGCCCAGGAATGGCTGGATGAAAAAGCCGAGCTGATCGCGGCGGATAAAGCCCCGGTTTCGCATCTGCCGTTTGCCATGCATCTGGTCAGCGAGCAGACCCAGCTCGATGAAATCACTGGCAATCGCCTGACCCAGCTTTTTTCCTATCGCAAAGGCTATTACGACAGCGTCGAACGTGAATTTCGCGGCTTCGAGGAACTGTGGCAACGAGACACCGAGGCCAGCACTGCCGAACGTTCAAGCGCGGGATTCACCGCGCCGATCCTCAGCATCACCACGTTCCACACCGGCAAAGCGGTGGACATGGGTTATGACGATTACGTCAGCCACGACCCGCTGGCCGTGCGCCTGGGTAACACCGTGTTGCACGAATACCACCTCAACGATGCGGCGGGTCGTGCGGTGGTTCCCGATGAGCAACTGGCGCAGGAAATGGCTCGCGCCCTCAGTGGCTCGGTGCTGCGTTCCGAGGTGTATGCCGCCGACGATGATCCCGCCACCGCGATTCCCTACAGCGTCGCGCAAAACCGCTTTCTGCTTCGCGAACTCAGGCCCAAGGGAGAGCATCAACCCTATGCCGTCCTGCAGGTTCTGCCCCTGGAAAGCATCGCCTACCAGTACGAGCCACAACTGGCCGACGACCCGCTGGTCCAGCACACGATCAACCTGGAGTGGGATAAATTCGGCAGCCTGATCCATGGATTTGTCGTGCACTACGCCCGGCGCAAAACCGACAAAGACACCCCGCCCTTCACCGTAGGCGAGCCCGAGGACGACAATGACTACGAAAACCGCTGGTGGCTGGATGCTCACGATTCAGCCCAGCAGTGCTGGTACCTGAACCAGGGCAAGGCCGAGGTCCGTCATCTGGAAAAGGTCGACGGCTGGCGTCTGGGCCTGCCTTATCGGCAGCGCGGAAATGCGATGGTGCTGGAAAAAGATGAGCTCAGGCCTGCCGACATCAACTACGAAAAATTTCTTGAATGGGCGAAAGACACTGGCCCTTGGGCGGCCAAAGCGGTGATGACCGGCCTGTCGTTGCAGCGTTATCAAAACCCGGCCGATGGCCAATTACTGGACCCGGACGCCTTGATCTTCGAAGCCCTGCCCGACTACCAGGAAACCGCTGAGCTGGATGCCACCGCCCTGAGCGCTTACGACAAGCTCAAGGACGAAAATGGCGACATGCCGTTCAACCTCAAGGAGAAACTCCTGTCACCCGAGGTGGGCTATCACATCATGGATTGGTTCTTGCCCGATGCAAAAGCAGGCGAACCAACGGACCCAAGCGATGCAAAAAACTACCTGTGGTCGGTACGCAAAAGCTTCCCCACCTACCACGGGCTCGCGGGCTTCTATAACGTCGAAAAATTCCAGCAAACCAAGAGCCATGGCATCACCACCGTCGCCTATGACAAACACTGGTGCCTGACGACAGCCGTCACGCTGCCGGATGGCTGCACCACGACCATCCTCGGCACTGACTACCGCTCGTTCCTGCCGGCGGCCATTGAAGACCCCAACCGCAATATTCAGGAAGCTTGCTACAACGCATTCGGCGAGGTGCTGGTGACCAGTTTCTACGGCACGGAACTGGGCGTCGAAGTGGGGTTCGATCCACTCAGCGGCTACGAACCACCGCAAGACCGCAGCCCTGCCAGCGCCATCGCCGACAAGAACAAAGCCATTGGCAATTTCGCCACGGCCACGTTTTCCGCGCCCTTCAGCTGGATGGGTGAAGTTTCCCGCAGCGAGCCACCGACCGAGGAGTGGCTGAACTGGGCGCGTGCCGAAGGGTTTGTAATGCCCGGTGGTTTTATTTGTGCCCGGGCCCGCCGGCACCTTGAGAACTTGCAAGCGCCGTCAGATAACGAGAAACAACTGCAAAAATACGTCGACGAGGCTCACCGGGAACCACTGCACGTCGTGGCCTTGCAAGCCGATCGCTACCCTGGCGACCCTGAGTTGCAAATCCGCGCAGCCATCGCTTGCTGGGACGGGTTCGGTCGCTCCCTGCAAGCCAAGCAGGAAGTCGAGCCCGGCATGGCCTGGGTGGTGAACGACAGAGGAGAACTGGACCTCGACGAAAACGGCCGCCCCAAGGAAGCACAAGCCGCACGACGCTGGCGGGTCAGCGAACGGGTCGAATACAACAACAAGGGCGAAACCGTGCGGATCTACCGACCGTACTTCGCCAGCGCCTATCGCTACATCAATGATGCGGCGATACGTGAATCCGGCTACCACGATCAACAGTTCTACGATGCCGCCGGCCGCCCGACGCATACCGTGCTGGCGAAAAAAATGGCCCAGGGGGAAAACGCCGAACTCAAGCCATTGCGTCGGGAACAGCGCTATCGCACCTGGTACAGCATTGCCTTCGATGAAAACGACTTGTTCGATCCGCCACCGGCCGAAAAACGCCGTGTTGACTGGACCCTCCATTGAAACCGGGCATTTATTTGCGCACGTCATGGCCCAGGGAGATCGACGAGCCGCTTCGGGTCGCGGGCGACGGCACAACGGTCTGACCGCGCCGGGTGGTTATTGGCACCGTCAGTAAAGTCACGTCTCTTCAGGCGGGCCCGCCATGCTAAGGTGCCCGCCCGACTTTCTGACTGTCTGCACCCGCATGTTGCCCACTTCCCGCTCCCTGCGCCTGGCGCTCTATACCCTGTTGATCATCGCCGGCGCCGCTCTCGCAGCCACCCTGGCCATGCGTCACACCGTGCGTCAGTCCATTGTCGAAGACGCGGCCCGCGCCAATCAGCAATTGGCGTTGTACGCCACGTCTCTGCATACCCTGATTGAACGCTACCGCGCCTTGCCCTCGGTGCTGGCGCTGGACCCGCAATTACGCGACGCGCTCAAGGGCCCGGTGAGTGCCGGGCAACAGCAATTGCTGAACCGAAAACTGGAACAGATCAACGGCGCCGCCGAGTCCTCGACGCTGGAATTGCTCGACCGTACCGGTCTCGCCGTGGCAGCGAGCAACTGGCGATTGCCCAGCAGCTACGTCGGGCACAACTATGGTTTCCGCCCCTACTTCAGCCAGACACGCACCCAGGGCACCGGGCGTTTTTATGCCGTGGGGGTGACCAGCGGGATTCCGGGTTATTTCCTGTCCAGCGCCGTCACCAATGACGACGGGCAGTTTCTCGGCGCGATGGTGGTGAAGCTGGAGTTTCCGGAGCTGGAGCGCGAATGGAGCCAGGGTAACGACACGCTGTTGGTCAGCGACGCGCGCGGGATCATCTTCATCGCCAACCAGCCCGGCTGGCGCTATCGCCTACTGAAACCGCTGACTGACAGCGATCACTCCGAACTCAAGGCCACTCGCCAATACGACAAACAACCGCTGACGCTGCTTGATTATCAGTCCCTGCGGCGCTTCGACGAAAACAGTGAACTGGCACGGGTCGAGGGTCCGGACGGCAAAGCGGATTACCTTTGGGAATCCCTGCCACTGAACGCCGAAGGCTGGACGTTGCACCTGCTGCGCCGTCCACACGTTGCCTTCGAAGACAGCCGCAACGCCGCACTGGCCGCCGCCGGTTTGTGGCTGACGTTAGTGTTTCTGCTGCTGTTTCTTACGCAACGCTGGCGCCTGGCCAAATTGCGCCAGCGCAGTCGCGAAGAGCTCGAACAACTGGTGGAAGAACGCACCCGTGATCTGCGCACCGCCCAGGAAGGCCTGGTGCAATCGGCCAAACTCGCGGCCCTCGGGCAGATGTCCGCGGCGTTGGCCCATGAGATCAACCAACCCTTGACCGCCCAGCGCATGCAGCTGGCGACCTTGCGCCTGCTGCTCGATCACGGCCGGGTCGATGACGCCTACAAGGCGCTCAAACCGGTGGACGAGATGCTGACGCGCATGGCTGCCCTTACCGGTCACCTGAAAACCTTTGCCCGCAAAAGCCCCAGTGGCCTGCGCGAACGCCTGGACCTGGCGTCGGTGGTGGACCAAGCGCTGCAACTGCTCGACACCCGATTGCGCGACGAACAAGTCAGCACGGTCTTGCACCTGACACGTCCGGCGTGGGTGCGTGGCGATGCGATTCGCCTGGAACAGGTGTTGATCAACCTGCTGCGCAACGCTCTGGATGCAATGCAGGAAAAACCCTGCAAACGCCTGGAAATCCGCCTCGAAGCCGAAGAACAATTGTGGCGCTTGAGCGTCATCGATAACGGCGACGGCATTGCCGAGGAAAACCTTTCCAAGGTGTTCGATCCATTTTTCACCACCAAACCGGTGGGCGATGGACTGGGCATCGGACTGGCTGTTTCTTTCGCTATCGTTCACGAATCGGGTGGGCGCCTGACAGCCGATAATCACGACAACGGCGCGATTTTCTCCCTGACCCTGCCTATCGACCTGGAGGCCAATGGCTCATGCTGAATTCCGTGATGGTGGTCGACGACGAAAGCAGCATTCGCAGCGCCGTCGAACAATGGTTGAGCCTGTCGGGTTTCGAGGTGCGGTTATTCAGCCGGGCCGATGAGTGCCTGGCGCAACTGCCGAATCATTATGCGGGGGTGATTCTCAGCGATGTGCGCATGCCCGGCATGACCGGTCTGGAACTGCTGGCCGAGGTACAGCGCCGCGACGCCGACCTGCCGGTGATCCTGTTGACCGGCCATGGGGACGTGCCCATGGCCGTGGACGCCATGCGCGATGGTGCCTACGACTTCCTGGAAAAACCGTTCAGCCCCGAAACCTTGCTCGGCAGCTTGCGACGGGCGCTAGAAAAGCGCCGACTGGTGCTGGAAAACCGCGCCTTGCACGAACAGGCAGACAACCGCGCCAAACTGGATGCGACCTTGCTGGGCGTGTCTCGCGGCTTGCAGACCTTGCGCCGCCAGGTCCTGGACCTGGCGGCGTTGCCCGTCAACGTGCTGATCCGAGGCGAGACCGGCAGTGGCAAGGAGCTGGTTGCGCGTTGCCTGCACGACTTCGGGCCTCGGGCCGACAAACCCTTCGTCGCGCTGAACTGCGCGGCGATCCCGGAGCAACTGTTTGAAGCCGAGTTGTTCGGCCACGAGAGCGGCGCTTTCACCGGTGCGCAGGGCAAGCGTATTGGCAAGCTCGAATACGCTGATGGCGGCACACTGTTCCTCGATGAAATCGAAAGCATGCCGCTGGCGCAGCAGGTGAAACTGCTGCGGGTGTTACAGGAGCAGAAGCTTGAGCGCCTGGGTTCGAACCAAAGCATTCGCGTGGACTTGCGCATCATCGCCGCGACCAAACCGGACCTGCTCGACGAAGCGCGGGCCGGGCGTTTTCGCGAGGACCTGGCGTATCGGTTGAACGTCGCCGAGCTGCGTCTGCCACCGTTACGCGAGCGCCGCGAAGACATCCCGTTATTGTTCGAGGCGTTTGCCCGCAGTGCCGCCGAACGTCTGGGTCGCAGCTTCCCACCGTTAAGTGGTGCGCAATTAAGTCATCTGCTGAGTCACGACTGGCCGGGCAATGTGCGCGAATTGGCGAACGTTGCCGAGCGCCAGGTGCTGGGGCTGGGCGAGCCGGAACCGCTGGGCGTGGAACCCGGTCAATCGCTGGCGGCGCAGCAGGAAGCGTTTGAAGCGCAATGCCTGCGCGCAGCGTTGACCCGGCACAAAGGAGATGTGAAAGCGGTGCTCGAAGAACTGCAACTGCCGCGTCGGACGTTCAATGAGAAGATGCAGCGGCATGGACTGACGCGCGAAATGTTCGTCTGACCCGTAGGAGCTGGCTTGCCAGCGATGAACGATAACGCGGTCTACCAGAGACACCGCGCTGCTTGGATCGCTGGCAAGCCAGCTCCTACAGGTTACGGGTCGTGCGCGAAAATCCGCCTGAAACCCAGCACGCAATAAGCGGATTTCCGCTCATGTTTTCTCCCTCCCCCTTCTAATCCGGCCCTCTCCCCGTTGGCACACCTCCTGCTATAGCCCCCGCAGGCTGCGCTAACGCGCGCTCCACAAAAAATAATTAAACGAAGGATCCTTCAATGGATAACTCCAATACCCTGCCCCGTGGGTCGGTTGCCTCGCCGACAAAAGTACGCACCACCTCCAGCCGCATCAAATCGATCTTCAGCGGTTCCGTTGGCAACATGGTCGAGTGGTATGACTGGTACGTCTACGCCGCTTTCTCCCTCTACTTCGCCAAGACATTTTTCCCCAAGGGCGACACCACCGCACAACTGCTGAACACCGCTGCAATCTTCGCCGTGGGCTTCTTGATGCGTCCGATCGGGGGCTGGCTGATGGGCCTGTACGCCGACAAAGTCGGACGTAAAAAAGCCCTGATGGCCTCGGTATACCTGATGTGCTTCGGCTCGCTGCTGATTGCCCTGAGCCCAAGCTACGAAACCATCGGCATCGGCGCGCCGATCCTGCTGGTCTTCGCCCGCTTGCTGCAAGGCCTGTCGGTCGGCGGCGAATACGGCACCTCCGCCACTTACCTCAGCGAGATGGCCACCAAGGAGCGCCGTGGCTTCTTCTCCAGCTTCCAGTACGTGACCCTGATTTCCGGCCAGCTCATAGCGCTGGGCGTGCTGATCGTCCTGCAGAACCTGCTGACCACCGAAGAGTTGTACGCCTGGGGCTGGCGCATTCCATTCGCCATCGGTGCGCTGTGTGCCGTGGTCGCGTTGTACCTGCGCCGCGGCATGGAAGAAACCGAGTCGTTCACCAAGAAGGAAAAGGCCAAGGAAAGCGCGATGCGCACCTTGATGCGTCATCCCAAGGAACTGATGACCGTGGTTGGCCTGACCATGGGCGGTACGCTGGCGTTCTACACCTACACCACGTACATGCAGAAATACCTGGTGAACACCGTCGGCATGAGCATTTCCGATTCCACCACCATTTCCGCCGCCACGCTGTTCCTGTTCATGTGCCTGCAACCGATCATCGGCGGGCTCTCGGATAAAATCGGTCGCCGGCCGATCCTGATTGCCTTCGGTGTTCTGGGGACGCTGTTCACCGTGCCGATCCTCACCACCCTGCACACCATCACCACCTGGTGGGGCGCGTTCTTCCTGATCATGGCGGCGCTGATCATCGTCAGCGGCTACACCTCGATCAACGCCGTGGTAAAAGCCGAACTGTTCCCAACCGAAATCCGCGCCTTGGGCGTTGGCCTGCCGTACGCACTGACCGTATCGATCTTCGGCGGCACCGCTGAATACATCGCGCTGTGGTTCAAGAGCATCGGCATGGAAACCGGTTACTACTGGTATGTCACCGCGTGCATTGCCGTGTCGTTGCTGGTGTACATCACCATGAAAGACACCCGCAAGCATTCGCGGATCGTCACGGACTAAGTCCAGACGCGTTACAGCAGAAGGGGCAGACCGTCGGGGTCTGCCCCTTTTTTCGTTTGGCTCGGCGACCGAATGAAAAATCCTTCACCCCTGTGTAAGGCAGATTAATCACAAGTTAATGCTCGCCTTCCATCCTGAACCTGCCTTATCGATTAACTGTGATGCGCTCGCTCAGACCTTGAAAGTGAAAACGTCTGACGCCCTTAATATCAATTTAATCGATTGTTACTAGCATTTATTTGCGCTTTTTAATCAGTTTAATTGGCGTAGCATGAAACCCATGCCCAAGACACACAACGCCAAAGAACCTGGAGAAATGAAGATGAAAACCAAACTGTTCCTTGCCCTGGCCCTGTCTGTACTCGCCGCCAACTCTTTCGCCGCCGACGGTTTCGACCGTACTGGCTCCGCTGTTGCAGCAGACGGCTATGACCGTACCGGCTCCGCTACTGTCGCCGCTGATGGCTACGATCGCACCGGTTCCGCCACCGTCGCTGAAGATGGTTACGACCGTACTGGCGGCGCCACCGTCGCCGAAGATGGCTACGATCGCACTGGCGGTGCTTCCGTCAGCTAATCCGCAAATGCGGCACCACAGCCCGGCTTCGGCCGGGCTTAGTCATTTCTGGAGCACCGAAAAACCCCATGCAAACCAAAGAACCCTGCTCGCGATGACTGACTGTCAGTCGATATTATTTTGAATGACAGACCGCTATCGCGAGCAGGGTTATTCATCTGACTGGCAATCATCAGCTCGGCCTTGCACTATGGCCGATATTCGAAAGCAGCCCTCAGGTACACGCGCCATGCCCGACGACATCCACTATTACGAACCGGCCAACGGCCACGGCCTGCCTCACGATCCGTTCAACGCGATCGTCGGACCGCGTCCCATCGGCTGGATTTCTTCACAGGATGGCGAAGGCCGCTTGAACCTCGCGCCGTATAGTTTCTTCAACGCCTTCAACTACATTCCGCCGATCATTGGCTTTTCCAGCATTGGTCGCAAAGACAGCCTGAACAACATTGAGCAGACCGGCGAATTCGCCTGGAACCTCGCCACTCGCCCACTGGCCGAGCAGATGAATCAAAGCTGCGCCATGGTTGCGCCAGAGGTGAACGAATTCGAGCTATCCGGGCTGACACCGGTTGCCTCGAAAATCATTCAGGTGCCACGGGTCGCCGAAAGTCCGGTGAGCTTCGAATGCAAGGTCACGCAGATCATTCAGTTGCAGCGGGCGGACGGGAATGTGGTGCCGAGTTGGCTGATTCTCGGCGAAGTGGTCGCCGTGCATATCGCCAAATGGCTGTTGAAGGACGGCGTGTACGACACCGCCGCGGCAGAACCGATTCTGCGCGGCGGCGGGCCGGCGGATTATTTTCAGCTGGGGCCTGAGGCATTGTTCAAGATGTACCGCCCTGGGGCAGTCAAGTAATTACCAGATCAGGTCGCCGTCTTCGCTGACACCCTTGAGGTGAGTCAACTGCAGGGCGGCGGCTTCGTCCGCTTCTTTGGCGGTCTTGAAGGTCTGCTCTTCCAGCAGCTTGTTGAAACGAGGCGCACCCGAGGCGCCGATGGCTTTGGTGGCGATCGCCGCGTAATACCCGCCTTCACGGGGGACTACGGCCGATACGGCTTCGAAGGTTTCAAAGGCTTTGCGTGCCATGTCGCGCATCCTGGCTAGTTGAGAATGCTGCCATTAAACCCTCAACCGGCCAGTTTGTGTACATCCGCCCCGGCATGACTGAGGGCTTGTGCGGCCGACACATCCTTGAAGGTGTGGAAATCCAGGCTATTAACCACCAATTCCTGCACCAGCTCGGCAAAGATTTCCATGGACGGTGTACTGAAGTAGGCGGTCATGGCCTGCTGGTTGATCCAGAAACCGGACACCAGCCACAACTCCGGATCGCATTGCGAATGCTGCAAGGCAAAGTTCAGGCAACCTGGCGCGGCGCGGGATGGCTCGATCAGCGCGCTCAGGCGCACACCCAATTCTTCGGAGCGCCCGGCGCGCGCCCGGACAAAGGCCATATGACTGACGGGGATTTGCTTGGACATGTTCAACCCTCCCGGGGAGTCGCGTGGCAGCCTGGGACGGGCTGCGACAGGATCAAAGGTTAAGGGCCAGAGGAAGGATGCCGTTAGTCGATTCCTGCCGCGGCGTTGCACAATCCTGCGAAAGTGCAGTAACAATCCAAGGCTGGACGCGCCTTCACGTTACCCCACGGTCATGCAGGATCTGCCGAAGGCCACGATCTTTTGATCTAAAAAACGAAATCAACAGATCGCAGCCTTCGGCAGCTCGTAAAGGGGTTGGTTGGTATGCCGAGGCGCTGGACATGCGCAGGGATAGAAGGCACCTCGTGCAGAATCAGGCAAGCATCAGGCAGGATGTGTCTACCGCTATTGCTTGCACAAACTTATGCTCTGCCCATCACCCATGCCTTTGCCGAGGATGCCTTGCATGTCGTCGCTCGATCAATTTCAAGCCCCGCTTGACACCGACATGGAAAAGCAGCGCGCGGAGCTGGCGGCGATCATCCGTCGCAACACCGCCGAAGATGGCAGCTATGCCACTGCCGTCGGCTCACTGTTCATGTCGCGCCACAGCCAGTCCCACGAGTTCGCGCCGGTGCTTGCTCAACCGGCGCTGTGCATCATGGCCCAGGGTCGCAAGGAAGTTCAGCTGGCTAACGAGTATTTCAATTACGACCCGCTGAACTACCTGGTGGTCTCGGTCTCGATGCCATTGAGCGGGCGGGTGGTCGATGTCTCGGCCGAGCACCCGATCCTCGCTTTGCGACTGGACATCGACCCGGCGGAAATCTCCGCGTTGATCGCCGACGCCGGTCCCCTCGGTGTACCCACCCGACCGACGGGGCGCGGGCTGTATGTCGAACGGCTGGACAGCGCCATGCTTGATGCAGTGCTGCGACTTGCCCGTTTGCTGGACACACCGAAAGACATCGCCATGCTCGCGCCGCTGATTCGTCGGGAAATTCTCTATCGCTTGCTGCGCAGCAAACAGGGCCATCGGCTGTACGAAATCGCCATCGCCAACAGTCAGAGTCACCGCGTAAGCCAGGCGATCAAATGGCTCAACGGCAATTATGAACAACCGCTGCGCATTGATGACCTGGCGAAGGAAGTGAACCTGAGCGTGTCGACTCTGCACCACCGTTTCAAGGCGATGACGGCGATGAGTCCGTTGCAGTATCAGAAGCAGCTGCGCCTGCAAGAGGCGCGGCGGTTGATGCTGGCCGAGGGCCTGGAAGCTTCGGCGGCGGGGTATCGGGTGGGGTATGAAAGTCCCTCGCAGTTCAGCCGGGAGTACAGCCGAATGTTCGGGGCGCCGCCGTTGCGGGATTTGGCGCGGTTGCGGTTGTCGGTGTAATCGAGCATTTGGTGTGTGGCTGATGGCCTCATCGCTGGCAAGCCAGCTCCTACATAGGATCGGTGTATACAGAACCCTGTAGGAGCTGGCTTGCCAGCGATGGGGCCAGCAAAGCCAACATCAAAACCGGATCAGGCCCCCAGAACCCGACACGCCTCCGCCGGCAACGTCACCGACACCGGATGCCCAATGCTCAGCCCAATCCCCTGACAAGGCGTGCTCAATGCCGTAAACGACACCCCGGAACACTCCACCGTGGTCTCGATCGTCGCGCCGATATCCCGCACGAACGTCACCTTGCCCAGCAACCGATTACCCGCCGTCGCTTGCGGTGCCGACAGTTGCAGGTCTTCCGGGCGGATCAGCATCTTCACTTTTTCCCCCACCACAATGCTGCTGCAGATTGGCACTTGCAGGGCATCGCCGCCCGGCAGACTGACCTTGCCGTTGCCCAGCGCCGTGGCCGGAAAGATGTTGCCCGAGCCGATGAAGTCCGCGACAAACTCGTTGGCCGGGTGCCGGTAGATCTCGATCGGCGTACCCACCTGCTGCACCTTGTGCTCGCCCAATACGACGACGATATCGGCCATGGTCATGGCTTCACGCTGGTCGTGGGTCACCATGATGGTGGTGATGTTCAGGCGCTGTTGCAGCTGGCGGATTTCCACCTGCATCGACTCGCGCAGCTTGGCATCGAGCGCCGACAGCGGCTCGTCGAGCAAGAGGATTTTCGGGTGATTGGCAATTGCCCGGGCAATCGCCACGCGCTGGCGCTGGCCGCCGGATAGCTTGGCCACCGGGCGGTCGATCATCGCTTGCAGTTGAATCAGTTCCAGCAACTCCACCACCCGCGCCTGCTGATCAGCCTTGCTGACCCCGCGCAGCTTCAGCGGATAAGCGATGTTCTCGCCCACGGTCATGTGCGGGAACAGCGCCAGCGACTGGAACACCATGCCGAAGTTTCTCAGGTGCGCCGGGGTGTGACCGATGTCCTCGCCGTCCAGGCGAATCTCTCCGCCGCTCAGGGTTTCCAGGCCAGCGATCATCCGCAACAACGTGGTTTTGCCGCAGCCCGACGGGCCGAGGAAACACACCAGTTTGCCCTCGGGCAAATGCAGGTTCACATCCTTTACCGCGCAGGCCGAGCCGTAATGTTTCTCGACGTTTTCCAGAATCAGACCAGACATAAGAATCACCTCAAGAAATCAGAACGAAACGCCACCTTCACCAACCAGTTTTTCGAGCGCCCAAATCAGGACGAAGTCGATCAACACGATCAGCACGGCAAACGAAAATACGGTGGGGTCGAGCGACGACACGGTGCGGCTGTACATCCAGATCGGCACGGTCATGACGTCGATGGTGTAGAGGAAATAGGTCACGGTGAATTCGTTGAACGAGACGATGAAGGCCAGCAGCATCCCCGCCAGAATCCCCGACTTCATCAACGGCACCACCACGTCGACAATCGCTCGCAGCGGTGAAGCGCCGAGCATTTGCGCGGCCTCTTCGACTTCGCTGCCGATGGAGAGCATGGCCGCCGTGCAGTTCTTCACCACGAATGGCAGCGCCAGGATCACGTGGGCAATCACCAGCCGCGAGGTGGTCATCTGGAACGGCAGGCTGTCGAACACCAGCAGCAACGCCAGGCCCAAGACCACCATCGGGAACACCAGTGGCAACGACATCAATTGCATCGCCACGGCCTTGCCGCGAAATTCACAACGGGTCAGCGCATAAGCCGCCGGCACCGCGATCAGCGTCGCGAAGACCATAGTCAGGCACGACACCATGAGGCTGGTGGTCATGGCTTTGCCCAGGCTCAGCACATCGCTGGAATCCGGCGAGACGAAAGTGTGCCAGGCAGCCTTGTACCACTGCAGGCTGTAGCTGCTTGGCGGGAAGTCAAGGTTCGACGCGCCGCTGAACGACATCACGATCATGGTCAGGATTGGCAGCACCGCCAACAGCAGGATGAAGCCCGAAAGGATGCCGGCGAACTTGCCGGTCTCGCCGGGCAACAGCCCATAACGTTTCTTGATCAGCGTGCTCATTGCGAAGCCTCCAGCATGCGCTGACGACGGCCAGTGATGTATTCGGACAAGGTCATGATCGCGAGCGTGGTGACGATCAGCACCACGCCAGCGGCGGACGCGGCGGGCCAGTTCATCAACGGGGCGATCTGGTCATGCACCATTACCGCCAGCATCGGCACGCGTCGACCGCCGAGCAGCAGCGGCACGACGAAGCTGCTGGCGTTGTAGGCGAACACCAGCGTCGCACCGGTGATGATCCCCGGCAGACTCATCGGCAATACCACTTGGCGGAACACCTGCAAGCGACTCGCGCCCAGGGTCGCGGCGGCTTCTTCGTAGGTGCGGGCAACGCCGCGCATGGCGCTGGCAATCGGCAGCACGGCCAACGGGAAAGCGGTTTGCACCAGCCCCATCAACACGCCGTTCTGGTTGTAAAGAAGCATGATCGGACGCTTGATCAGGCCCAGGCCCATCAGCGTCTGGTTGAGCATCCCGCCCGGGCCGAGAATTACCAGCCAGCCGTAGCTTTGCAGCAGCAGGTTGACCAGCAACGGCAACAGCACCGCCGCGAGGAAGATCCGCCGCACGAACGGCGATGTCAGGCGCGACATGGTGTAGGCCACCGGGATCGCCAGGATCACCGCGATCACTGCACTGATCAGCGCCAGGCGCAGGGTCAGCAGCAGGGATTTGAGGTAATAGGGTTCCAGCAATTGCGCGTAGCTGGCCAGGCTGAACCCGGACCATTCCGCGCCCTTGGTGCCCACGCTCATGCGCAGCACCAGCAGGCTGGCGGCAATCAACACGCCCAGAAACAGCATCGACGGCGTGAGAAAAAACCAGGCACGCGCCGTCGGCGAAACACCCCGACTCGGGCGCGACTCAGCGGCGCTGACCGAATGGGTCAAAGGTTGGTGTTCCATAGCAAAGGTCTCGTCAATGGAAGATCAGGTGCATGGCGAGTGCTGCGCACTCGATCGCTGGCAAGCCAGCTCCTACAAGAACAGCGCATGACCTGTAGGAGCTGGCTTGCCAGCGATGAGGTTCGAAGAACCTCCCCCGCCATTCGGATCAGGAAGAAAAGATTTCCGTGTAACGACGAATCCATTGGTCATGCACGGTGGCCAGGAAGGCGTTGTCATGCATGATCGCCTTCTCGGCAATCTGCTCCGGCGTGAGGATGTACGGGCTCTTGCGCGCTTCGGCGGAGATGATCGCCTTGGCGTTGACCGGGCCGTTGTAGATGTCTTCGGCCATCTTGCCCTGCACCAGCGGGTCCAGGGAGTGGTTGATGAAGGCGTAGGCCAGGTCGGTATCGCCTGGACGATTCTTCGGCATCACCGAAAGCATCAGGTCGGTGTAGAAACCTTCCTTCATGCCGAAGGTGGCGCCCAGGCCATAGGCCGGATCGCGGATCTGTTTCGGGAAGAACGCCGGTGCGTACAAACCGCCCATGTCCAGCGAACCGGTGCGGAACAGTTCGGCGATCTGGTTCGGATTTTCGCCCAAGGTGACGACGCGATCTTTGAGCTCGGCGAGTTTCTTGAAGCCTGGCTCGATGTTGTGCTCGTCACCACCGGCCAGTTTGGCGGCGATGATGATCAGGTCCATCGCCTCGGTCCAGTTCGGCGGCGGCAAGAAAATGTTCGGCGACAGGTCGGCATCCCATAGGGCGGCGTAGCTGTCCGGCGCGTCCTTGATGGTGCGGGTGCTGTAGACCAGGCTGTTGCACCAGAGCAGGTAACCAATGCCGTGGCCATTGGCGCCGGTGCGGTATTTCTCCGGTACGTCGACCAGATTGGGAATACGGTTGAGGTCGGGTTTTTCCAGCAGATTGGCGGCGGCCAGGCCTTCGGCACCGACGCCGGCCAGGGTGATGATGTCGTACTGTGGACGATCACCGCCGGCCTTGAGTTTGGCGACCATTTCCGAAGTGCTGCCGGTGCGGTCGGCGATGACCTTGCAACCGTACTTGTCTTCGAACGTCGCGGCGATGTTGCGCAGTGCCGCCAGGCCGGTGTCGTCGGACCAGGTCAGCAGGCGCAGGGTCTTGCCTTGAAAGCGTGTGTCGCTGGCGTTGGCCTTGACGAACGGCAGGCTCATGGCCGCCGCGGCAACCGAGGCTACGCCCACGGTCTTGATGAATTGACGTCTGTTCAGATCATGCTCGCCCATTACGGACTCCCTTTGTTTTTGTAGGTATAAGGCAGGTCGAAACTGTTGCATCCGCGCGGCCGGATCAGTGTTACCCCTCGTATTTTCGGGGGCTTGGCTGAGCCAGTGAGTTCATCCTGAGGTCGTGAAAAACACCTGACTATCGATAAAAACTCATTGAAGCCATGACGTCGGCGCATGCCTCATCGAGAGGCATGCGCTGACCTTTTTCGTGCCGTCAGACGGCGCGAATCACGTGTTTGATTTCCTGGAAAGCCTGCAAGCCCCACGGCCCCAATTCGCGGCCGATGCTGCTCTGCTTGTAACCACCCCAGGCGGTTTGCGGGAAGATCACTTGCGGCGCATTGATCCACACAAGCCCCGCCTGCAAAGCGTTGGCGACGCGATCCGCCGCTTCGGCATTACGCGTGACGACGCTGGCCACCAGCCCGAACTGGCTGTCGTTGGCCAGGGCAATCGCCTCGGCTTCGGAGGCGAAACGGCGTACGCAAATCACCGGGCCGAAAATCTCTTCACACCACAGCGCACTGTCGAGGGGCACGTCGGTGAAAACCGTCGGCTGCAAAAAATATCCGCGCGGCAGATCCGCCGGACGATTACCGCCACACACCAGTCTGGCGCCAGCACTCAATCCACGATCAATGTGGCCGAGCACACGCTGGTATTGCGCCTGATTGACCAGCGCGCCCATTTCCACATTCGGGTCAAACGGGTCGGCCACGCGAATCGCTTCGGCGCGGGCCTTCACACGGCTGAGGAATTCATCCGCCAGTTCATCGGCGACCAGCACGCGGCTGGTGGCGGAACACATCTGACCGGCGTTGAAGAAACCACCGCCGCAAGCCACTTCCACCGCCAGGTCGAGGTCAGCGTCAGCCAACACCAGCAGTGAGGATTTGCCGCCCAGTTCCAGGCTCACGCCTTTGACGGTTTCCGCCGCCCGTTGCATGACCTGCACGCCGACCGCGTTGCTGCCGGTGAAGGAAATCTTGGCGATGCGCGGGTCCGCCGAGAGCGGCGCACCCACTGCCAGGCCCGTGCCGCAGATCAGGTTGAACACACCGTTGGGCAAACCGGCCTCGGCGATGATCGCCGCCAGTTCCAGCTCCGGCAGCGGCGTCACTTCCGAAGGCTTGAGCACCACGCAGCAACCGGCGGCCAGGGCTGGGGCAAGCTTCCACGCAGTGGTGACCATCGGGAAATTCCACGGCACGATCAGGCCGACCACACCGCACGGCTCGCGGCGCAGGCGAGCGCTGAAATCGTCGGTGGGCAGCTCGACATTGCTGTCTTGTTTCGCGTCGAGACCTTCAGCCAGACCGGCGTAATACTCGAACGTGGCAATCACGTCGTCGACGTCGATGGCCGCTTCAAACAGCGGCTTGCCGTTGTTGCTCGACTGCAAATGCATCAACTGTTCGCGGCCGGCCTTCACGCCCGCAGCGATCTTGCGCAGGATGGCACCACGCTCGGCGCCTGTGGTTTTCGACCAGATGCTGAAGGCCTTGGTCGCCGCGCTGACGGCTTGATCAACCGCTCGCTCGTCACCGCCCACGACGGTGGTCAACAGTGCTTCGGTGGCCGGGTTGATCACGCGCAGGTGCTCGTTGCCCGCCGACCATTGGCCGTCGATGTAGAGGCCTTCGAGCGTCGTTGGGAAACTCATTTCGACACCGCCTTCGTCCACAGGGTCTGATCGATTTCAATCAGGGTCGGACCCTGGCGATCCGAGGCGACACGCAATGCACCGCGCAGTTGCTCGACATCGCTGACCGCTTCGGCGGCGCAGCCCAGCGCCTTGGCCACACCGATGAAGTCAGGGGTGTAAATGTCCACGCCGACCGGCTCGATGGCGCGGTTGACCATGTATTTCTTGATCTCTTCGTAGCCCTGGTTATTCCACAGCAGCACGATCACCGGGGTGCGCGCTTCAACCGCGCTGGCGAGCTCCGGCAGGGTGAATTGCAGGCCACCATCGCCGATCAGGCACACCACGGGAGGGCGTGCGCCGCCTTCGACGCTGCCACCGAGCCAGGCGCCAATCGCCGCCGGCAAGGCGTAGCCGAGGGTGCCGTAACCGGTGGACGAGTTGAACCAGCGACGCGGGCGCTCCGGGTTGAACGTCAGGTTGCCGGTGTACACCGGTTGGGTCGAGTCGCCGACGAACACTGCGTTTGGCAGTTCGTGCAGAACGGTTTCCAGGAAACGGGTCTGGGCCAGGGTTGGCGCATCCCAGTTCGCGGCCAACTCCACACGCAAACGCGCGGCGCGGACCTGGCCCCAATCGTTGCGGCGCTCGGCCAGGGATTTGTGCGACAGCGCGCTGAGCAAGGCTTGCGCAGCGTTGCGCGAGTCGGACACCAGCGCCACGTGCGGCGGGTAGTTGCGCACGGTCTGGTCCGGGTCGATGTCGACGCGCAGCAGCTTGCCGGGAATCTCGAAACCACCGGCAAAGGTGACGTCGTAATCGGTCTCGGCCAGTTCAGTGCCGATGGCCAACACCACATCCGCCTCGGCTACCAATGCACGGGTGGCGACCAGACTTTGGGTCGAACCGATCAGCAGCGGATGAGCGGATTCGAGCAGGCCTTTGGCGTTGATGGTCAGCGCGACGGGGGCGTCCAGCAACTCCGCCAATTCAGTCAGCTCGGCAGCGGCATCGATGGCACCGCCACCGGCGAGAATCAGCGGACGCTTGGCGCCAGCCAGCAACTCGGTCATACGCGACACGGCGCTAGGCGAAGCACCGGCACGGTCGATGTTGACCGGGATACTAGCAAGCAGGCCATCAGCTTCTTCGACCAGCACGTCCAGCGGGATTTCGATGTGCACCGGACGCGGACGGCCAGCCTGGAACAGCGCGAAGGCACGGGCCAGCACACCCGGCAACTCCGACGCCGACATCAGGGTGTGGGAGAACGCTGCGACGCCGCCGACCAGTGCACTCTGGTTCGGCAGCTCATGCAGCTTGCCGCGACCGCCGCCCAATTGGTTGCGGGTCTGCACGCTGGAGATCACCAGCATCGGGATCGAGTCGGCGTAGGCCTGACCCATCGCCGTGGTGATGTTGGTCATGCCAGGGCCGGTAATGATGAAGCACACGCCTGGTTTGCCGCTGGTGCGGGCATAGCCGTCGGCCATGAAACCGGCGCCTTGTTCATGACGCGGCGTGACGTGGTTGATGCTCGAACGGGCCAGCCCGCGATACAGCTCCACGGTATGAACCCCGGGGATGCCGAACACCTGCTCGACCCCGTAATCTTCGAGTAACTTGACCAATACTTCGCCGCACGTCGCCATGTCTTTGCCCTTCTTGTTCGTTTGAGACGCCGGGCCTGCGCTGTGTTTATGATGAGCGGGCAGGTCCAGGGATGGCCTCATTGGAACGGGCGACACGTAGCCTCAACAATGGATAAATAGTCATACTAGCCATGTCCTTACGTCATACCTTGGATCCCAATGAAACGACTGCCTCCCCTGCCGGCGCTGCACACTTTTCTGATTACCGCGCAGTGCTGCAATTTCACCCGGGCAGCCGAGCAACTGCACATCACCCAAGGCGCCGTGAGCCGGCAGATCGCCGGGCTGGAAGATCATCTGGGTTATGAACTGTTCATCCGCCAGGCCCGCGGCCTGGATCTCACTGCCGAGGGACGCGAGTGGTTGCCACGGGTGCAACAGATTTTCGGCTTGATCGACGAGGCCGTGGAGCAGATCGGCGAGAAGCGCGAAACCCTGCAACTGAAGGCCCCGACTTGCGTCATGCGCTGGCTGTTGCCACGGCTGTTGCAGTGGCAAAAAGAACGCCCGGACGTACCCGTTGAACTGACCACTACGGTCAAGCACGGCGTGGATTTTCATCGCGAGCAGTTCGATGCAGCGGTGATGTACGGTGCTTCGCCGGACGCTTCGTTGGTGTCACAAAAGCTGTTCGATGAGCTGCTGACGCCGGTGTGCTCCAGGCCAATGCTTGAAGGCCCCGTACCGCTGCAATCGCCGCAAGATCTGGAGCAGCACATGTTGCTGCACCCGACTCGGGATGAACGAGACTGGAAAGCCTGGCTGGCCACGGCGGATGTGCGCTTGAGCAATGTGAGCAAGGGCCAACATTTCGAAACACTGGACCTGGCGATGTCGATGGCGTCCCAGGGGACCGGCGTGGCGATTGGGGACTGGTCGTTGATTGGCGACGATTTGAGTGCCGGGCGACTGGTCATGCCGTTTGAATTGAAGGTGAAAACCGGGTTGGCGTATTACCTGGTGTTCCCGGAAAAACCCGGGCCTTCGGCGAAGTTGCGCGAGTTGATGGGGTGGTTAGTGGAACAAGCCCAGAATCGCTGAAACCTTGAAAAGCATCGCAGTTCAAGCCGGCTCCTACAGGTTTTTTGTCGTGACAACGATCTCTGTAGGAACCGGCTTGCCAGCGATGATTTGCGCTACGCCATCAATACCCGACAGTAAACCGCTGCCGCGAGTGCTTCAGCACTTCCACTTCATCCCGACAAGCTCCCTCGCCACGGATAATTCAGTGGGAACGAAGGATTATTCGCCCCACTTCATCTCGCCCTTGGCGACTTTGGCGCTCAGCTCCAGGGAGCTTTCTTCACCCAGTGCCGGGTAGCGTTTTTTCATTGCGGTGATCAGTGCAGCGGAATCCTTGGCCTTGGCCGTTTCTTCGTCGAAAGCCTTGATGTAATCGGCGGTGAATTTCACGCCAGCCAGGGAACGAGCGCTATCACCCAAGTAATGACCCGGCACGACGGTTTTCGGCTTCAGGGTTTCGATTGAGTGCAGGGTAGCCAACCAATCGGCATGGGATTGCGGCGTTTGTGTGTCGGCCATCCACACGTGGATGTTTTCTGCCACGACCACGCCACCGACCACGGCCTGGATCGATGGAATCCAGACGAAGGTGCGATCCGGTTGCTTGCCCTCAAGACCCAGCACCTGCAACTTCTGCCCTTCAAGTATCAGGCTGTCGCCCTTGAGCACGTCCGGCACGATGGTTTTGGCCGGAATATCCGCACCCATTTTCGGGCCCCAAAACGCGAGTTTGCCGTCGACGGTTTGCTTGATGTGATCGACCGTCGGCTGCGAGGCCAGCACTTTGGCTTTGGGGAACGCAGCGGTCAGGGTGTCGAGGCCGAAATAATAATCGGGGTCGCCGTGGCTGATGTAGATAGTGGTCAGTTGCTTGCCGCTGGCGCGGATTTTTTCCACCACTTGTTCGGCCTGGGATTTGCCGAATTGGGCGTCCACCAGAATCGCCTCTTTTTCGCCGCTGACCAGCACTGAAGTCACCGGGAAAATCGCTTTATCGCCAGGGTTATAGACATCCAGGGTCAATGTCGATGCCGCTGCGTGGGCGGCGAAACCGAGGGCAGTGGTCGCCAGTAAAACGCGCTTGAGGGAAGTGAAACCGATCATTTGTTGCTCCGTGTTCGAATGCCATGCATGGCGATGGAGCAAAGCTTAGTTGCATGGTTCAGTACAAAAAATGCGATGCTGGAACATAGTTTGTTTCTAATATCGGGCAAATCATGGACCGTCTACAAGCAATGCGGGTGTTCGTCACGGTGGTCGACCTTGGCAGTCAATCGGCCGCTGCCGACCATCTGGAACTGTCGCGGCCGGTGGTTTCGCGGTATCTGGCGGAACTGGAAGACTGGGTCGGCGCGCGACTGATGCACCGCACCACACGCAAGTTGAGCCTCACCGCCGCAGGCAGCGAAACCCTGCCGCGCTGTCGGCAAATGCTCGATTTATCCACCGACATGCAAGCGGCTGTCAGCGAACCGGATGACGCACCACGTGGCCAGCTGCGCATCAGCGTCAGCACCTCGTTCGGCCAGGCACAACTGGCCGATGCAGTGGCGGCGTACGTCAGGCGTTATCCCCGCGTCAGCATCGACATGCAGATGCTCGACCGTACGGTGAATCTGGTGGACGAGCGCATCGACCTGGCAATTCGCACCAGCAATGACCTGGACCCGAATCTGATTGCCCGCCGTTTAACGGTCTGCCGCTCGGTGATCTGCGCCTCCCCTGCTTACCTGCGCGAACACCCGGTTCCGCAGCGGGTCGAGGACCTGAGCCTGCACAATTGCCTGACCCACTCCTACTTCGGCAAAAGCCTGTGGCATTTCGAGCAGGACGGCGAACAGGTTTCAGTGCCGGTGCAAGGCAACATCAGCGCCAATGAGGCCAGCACCTTGTTGCGAGCGACAATGGCCGGGGCTGGCGTGGCGATGCTGCCGACGTATCAGGCGGGCGTGCACATCCACAGCGGCGAGTTGATTCGCCTGTTGCCGCAAGCCGAGCCACGGCAGATGAACGTGTACGCGGTGTATGCCTCGCGCAAGCACATGCCGGCGGCGTTGCGCAGCCTGCTGGATTTTCTGGTGGTGAGATTTCCGCAAGAACCGGCGTGGGACGCTGGCCTGTAAACACCGACCCGTAGGAGCTGGCTTGCCAGCGATGGCGTCGACACAGTCAACATTGATGCTGACTGATAACCCGCGATCGCTGGCAAGCCAGCTCCTACAGGGGTCATCAGTGTTTTGAATACCGCGTTATTGCTGGCAACTCACCCGCGCTGACCTATGCTCAAAGGAGTACCGCAAGGTATTCGTTCAGAGGTCAACGCCATGAACATCAAAACAAGAAGGTACCTCGCCATTTTCATCACCTGCGCGGTGACGCTCGGGTTGTATGGCGCGGCAGCCTGGCGTGTGGAACAGTTGCGAAACCTGCCCCGTGAATACGCCAGCTGCAATTTCGAGCGTTGCATTCCGCACAACGCGACCCTCAACGCCCTGCGCTGACGAAGGGGTCAGGCCTGGTTATCCTGATCGGCCTTCAAGCGGTCTCGAAAGGCTTTGGGCGAGATTCCCACCCGGCGCCGAAACAGGCGCGTGAAGTTGGTCGGATCCGAGAAGCCCAACACATCAGACATTTCATAGATGGTCATGCTGGTATAGGTCAGCAGGCGCTTGGCCTCCAGCAATTGACGCTCGTGCATGATCTGCAATGCTGGTTGCCCCGCCAGTTCGCGGCAGGTGCCATTGAGGTGAGACACGGAAATCCCCAAGCGATGCGCCAGGTCCTCGACCTTGACGTGCTGGCGATAAGTCTCTTCCACCAATTGAATGAATCCGTTGAGGTATTCGCGCGCTCGTTGCGGTCGCTGACTGGCAGCACGACGCTGGATCACCTGACGGCTGACCCACACCATGATCACGCTGACGAGCGAATGCATGAGCATTTCCCGCGCCGGTTGGTGGCCGGTGTATTCGGTTTGCAGGGCAGAAAACAGGCTATTGAGGTATTCGCTGTCCTTGTCCCCCGGGTAACTTTCGGCCTGGGCCAAGGCATTCACCGAGTTGCCCAATTGAGCCTGAAGATGAGCGACCAGCGGCGCGGCCAGGGTCACGACGAACCCCTCGACATCCTCGGAAAATCGGTAACCATGCACCGATAATGGCGGTAAAACCAGAATGGCAGGCTCGGTCAGTTGCGTCCGTTTGCCTTCGATTTCAAGCTCTGCCTGACCTTTGAAAACGAAGAGCAACTGACATAAATCAGCGTGACGGTGGGGTTTGATTTCCCATTGATGTTCGCGGCTGCGTTTGGAAATGGTTTCACAGTGCAGCAAGTCCGGGGTCGGCCAATCCAGGCTTTCACCGTAGAGCTTGAACACCGGAATCGAAGGCAGGTCAGGCTTGTTCATCACTTCAATCCAGGTCTCGGAGTAGATGACGGGCGATAATCGCACCGATTGGCGAAATGTACAGGTATCGGCTCAGTTTTCACCTTCAATTGACAGACCCGCAAGGGAAAAATGCAAGCACTCGATCCATAAAACTCATTCACCGGCCCTGGTCGCGTGAAGCTTGCGAGTCATAAAAACAATGAAAACGCTGAAAACCCAAGTTGCCATTATTGGTGCCGGTCCATCCGGTCTGCTGCTCGGCCAGTTGCTGCACAACGCTGGTATCGACACCCTCATTGTCGAACGCCAGACCCCGGATTATGTGCTCGGACGCATCCGTGCCGGTGTACTCGAACAAGGCATGGTAGAGCTGTTGCGCCAGGCCGGCGTCGGTCAGCGCATGGACGCCGAAGGGTTGGTCCACGGCGGCTTCGAGCTGGCCCTCGGCGGGCGTCAGGTGCACATCGATCTGCAAGCGCTCACCGGCGGCAAAACCGTGATGATCTATGGCCAGACCGAAGTCACCCGTGACCTGATGGCCGCTCGTCAGGTCGCGGGGGCACAGACAATTTACCAGGCCATCAATGTCGTCCCCCACGGCATGAAAACCGATGAACCGTTTGTTACGTTTGAGAAGGATGGCGAGTTGTATCGCCTCGATTGCGATTACATCGCCGGGTGTGACGGTTTCCACGGCGTCGCTCGACAATCTATTCCCGCCGAGAACCTGAAAATCTTCGAGCGAGTCTATCCATTCGGCTGGCTGGGAATTCTCGCCGACACGCCACCCGTCCACGAAGAGCTGGTGTACGCCCGCCATGAGCGAGGTTTCGCCCTGTGCAGCATGCGTTCGCAAACCCGCACTCGCTATTACGTCCAGGTGCCGGCTGATGAAAAGGTCGAGGACTGGTCCGATCAGCGCTTCTGGGATGAACTCAAGTCCCGTTTGCCGCAAGCGCTGGCGGACAATCTGGTGACCGGGCCGTCCATCGAAAAAAGCATCGCGCCGCTGCGCAGCTTCGTGGTTGAACCGATGCAGTACGGGCACATGTTCCTGGTCGGCGACGCCGCCCACATTGTCCCGCCCACCGGCGCCAAGGGGCTGAACCTGGCGGCCAGTGACGTCAGTACCTTGTTCAACATCCTGCTCAAGGTTTACCGCGAAGATCGCGTCGATTTGCTGGAAAAGTACTCCGAAATCTGCCTGCGCCGGGTGTGGAAAGCCGAGCGGTTTTCCTGGTGGATGACCTCGATGCTGCACCGCTTTGATGATCACGATGCCTTCAGCCAGCGCATCGCCGAGTCGGAGCTGGAATACTTTGTTGACTCCGAGGCCGGCAGAAAAACCATTGCGGAAAATTACGTCGGTCTTCCTTATGAGGCTATCGAATAGCTTCCTACCGACTTACACTGGCGAGCATCCCCGCTCGCCCATGCCGCTTGCGGGTCAATCACTGCCCGCAGGTTTTCCCGTGACCAATCTAAACCAGCCTGAAACGCCCAAACCGGCCATCCGCAGCGTGCTGATCGCCCTGATGCTGGCGATTTTTCTTGGCGCGCTGGACCAGACCATCGTCGCCGTATCGATGCCGGCCATTTCCGCGCAATTCAAGGACGTCAGCCTGCTGGCCTGGGTGATTTCCGGTTACATGGTGGCGATGACGGTCGCGGTGCCGATCTACGGCAAGCTTGGCGATCTGTACGGACGTCGCAAGCTGATGCTGTTCGGGATGGGCCTATTCACCCTGGCATCGTTGTTCTGCGGCATGGCCCAGAGCATGGAGCAACTGGTGCTGGCGCGAATAATCCAGGGCATCGGCGCGGGCGGGATGATCTCGGTGAGTCAGGCGATCATCGGCGACATCGTGCCGCCACGGGAGCGCGGTCGCTATCAAGGTTACTTCAGCAGCATGTACGCAGTGGCCAGCGTGGCCGGCCCGGTGCTCGGCGGTTACATGACCGAATACTTGTCCTGGCGCTGGGTCTTCCTGATCAACCTGCCCCTGGGCCTCGGCGCTTGGCTGGTGGCCAATCGCACCTTGGTCGGCCTGCCGATTCCGCAACGCAAACCGGTCATTGATTACCTTGGCACCCTGCTGATGATTATCGGCCTGACGGCCTTGCTGCTGGGTATCACCCAGGTCGGTCAGGGCCACTCGTGGCGCAGCACCGAAGTGTTGAGTCTGCTTGGCTGTGCGGTAGTGGTGCTGGGCTTGTTTGTCGCCCATGAACGGCGGGCGCGGGAACCGTTGCTGCCGATGCATCTGTTCGCCAATCGCAATGCGATCCTGTGCTGGTGCACGATTTTCTTCACCAGTTTCCAGACCATCTCGTTGATCGTACTGATGCCGCTGCGCTTTCAAAGTGTGACCGGTGCCGGTGCCGACAGCGCCGCCCTGCATCTGTTGCCTCTGGCCATGGGTTTGCCAATTGGTGCGTATTTCGCCGGGCGCCGCACCTCGGTGACTGGCCGCTACAAACCGATGATCCTGACCGGCGCTGTGCTCATGCCGATCTCGATTCTCGGCATGGCGTTCAGTCCACCCCAGGCGTTTTTACTGAGCAGCCTGTTCATGTTGCTTAGCGGCATCGCCGGGGGCATGCAATTCCCAACCTCGTTGGTAGGTACGCAGAACTCGGTGGAACAACGCGACATCGGCGTGGCCACCAGCACCACCAACCTGTTTCGTTCGCTGGGTGGCGCGGTGGGCGTGGCGTTGATGTCGGCGCTGCTGCTGGCGTTGTTGCAGGATTCCAGTTTCGCCCATCTGGCCGGATCGGCACTGATTGCCGAGGGGCATTCGGGGAATGTGTTGCTGGACGGTCTCAACGCCGCGCCGGGGGATGCGCAGAATGCCTTGCGCGCCGAATTGCTGCTGACGTTCCAGCATTTGCTGATGGTGAGTGCCGCGGTGTCGCTGTTGGGTCTGGCGGCGGCGGTTGCGATGCCGAACATGTTGTTGCGCGGTCGCGAAGACAAGGTTCGATAAACGCAAAGATCGCAGCCTACGCAGGAGCAGCCGCAGGCTGCGATCTTTTGATCATCAAGGGCTGTAATACCCCACAGCTACTAGAAAATGCCCGACCTTTTTCAGGTAGGCGTGCTTGTTCTCGACCTTGCCGGTCACCGGATTCTTCCAGCGATATTCATACTCGCCATAATCCTGTTTAGCGACCAACGCCAGCATCGGCTCGCCCACCGGTTTGCCTTCCGGATCGTTGATCTTGCTGAAATCGGTATTGATCAACCGCAGGTTGGTGCCGTGGGCGACGTAACGCTGGGTGTCGAGGTCGACGACAAACACATACAGGTCATCCTGTAGGTAGCCGCCCTTGAGGGAGTTGATCGCCGCCAGCGTGCCCTTCTCGTCCTTGGCCAGGTCTGCCGCCGCTTTGTTCAGCAACGCCATGGCCTGTTCCGCCGACGCCCGTGGCAGGTAGTAACCGACCGCCAGTATTCGCTGACCGACACGCTGGTAATACACGTGCTTGCGCTCGACCTTGCCGTCAGACCAGTTCTGCCAGCGGTACTCCGCCTGCTGAATGCCATTGCCTTCCGGCACTTTCAGGGCGTCCTTGAAGGTTTTCTGCAAATCCGGCCCAAGCACTTCCGACACATCACGGCCAATCAGCGCCGCGGACGGCCCACCGCTGGCGAGCATCACGCCTTTGGTATCGATTACGAAGACGTAACGGTCCTTGTCGACAAACTCGCCCTGGCGGCTGAACGCAGCGAAGGCTTTGTCGCCATTCTCGTGGTAGTAAGCCAGGGCTTTTTCCAGCAAGGCGATGGCGGCCTGGCTGTCGGCCTTGTTCGTGTCGGCGGCTTGAACCGGACCCAGGCACAGCAGCAGCATGCTGCCGAGCAAGGCCAATTTATGCAAAAACCCCATTGTGCGTCCCTCGTTCTTTTAGGTATTTCAAGAGCGTAGACGGATTGGGGATATGTACGAATATTCAGCAAAGCATGGAGAGAAGGCTTTTGTGGCGAGGGCGCTTGCTCCCTCGCCACAGAGTGCCTGTGGAGTTACTGACGGGCGCGCAATTGTTGTTGCAGGTTCTGGATCTGCGCTTGAAGGGAATTGATGGTGCGCGTCACCTGCCCACGGAAAGCGTCGAACTCTGCAGTATTGGTCGCACCTGGCGAAGGGCGATTGTCCTGCTCGCTTTTGAGTACGACGATCTCCTGCTCCAGACGATCGATGGCAGCGCTCGGGTTGCCTTGTTTCTTCAGCGCCGTGATATCGGCGCCGAGGCTTTTCAGCTGTGCATCGAATTTCTCGGTGTCGGTCGTGGCACTTTTCAGCGCGGCAACGTCGCCGATCAAGACTTTGACCTGCGCCTGCAACTGCGTGTTGACGGTTTGGTGCTCGGTGCTTTGGGCTGTTACCTGCGCCAGGCGTTTGTCCAGATCGGTGGTTTGCGCGGTCATCTGCGCCAGGCGCTTGTCCAGATCCGAGGTTTGACCCGCAACGCCTTGCTGCTGCTGGCTCTGATCCTGGAGTTTGCTTTCCAGCAGCTTGATTTGCTGCTTCAGCGCTTCGCTGTCCGAGCTGACGTTGGTCTGGCTGGCGACCACCTTGCCGGAAATATCCTGCAAGCGCCCCGCCGCTTCCTCACTGATCCGCGCGAAACTTTCCTGGGTCGCGACCAATTGCTGTTCCATCAGCGAAATCTGCTGAAAACTCCACCAGGCCAGACCGGCGAAGGCAAAGAACAGCGCGCCGACCAGCGCCCACAACGGCCCCGTGCTCGGGCCTCTGACTTTAACCACGGGCGCCGGCCGCGAATGCACGGAGGTGCGGGTGGTGGCCGGAAAAACATCGTCGTCGAGGACGTCGGCACGCAGGCTCGGTACATCATCGAAGTCGTCACGGGCATCGTTACGCATGGACATTGAGTCAACCTTTGTGAATCGCGGTGATGGCTTGATGCGGCGAGTATAACCCCCACTGCCGCACCGATTGACCTTCGACCCCGCACTCGGTTCAGTGTGGGACCTTTCAGCGAATATCCTGGGCCTTCCACCAGCCGCAGAACTCATCGAGGGCCGTCCACAGACTGACCTTCGGGTCGTAATCCAGATAATGCCGGGCGCGGCTGATGTCCAGGGTGAAATTTTTGTTCATGACCTGCATGCCCAAGCGCGAGAGGGTCGGCTCCGGGCGACCCGGCCACAACTTGCACACGCCCTCGTTGAGCGCCGCGACGCTGTAGGCCAAACCGTAGGAACGGTAGCGCGTAACCTGTGGGACTTCCATTTTGCGCATGACGTAATTGACCACGTCCCACAATGGAATAGGCGTGCCGTTGCTGATGTTGTAGGCCTTGCCCAACGCCGAACCGCTGGCCAGCAAACTGCTGAGCAATGCTTCATTGAGGTTTTGCACGCTGGTGAAATCGACCTTGTTCAGGCCGTTACCGACGATTGCCAGGCGTCCCTTGCGCTGCATTTTCAGCAGGCGCGGGAAGATGCTCATGTCACCGGCCCCGGTCACGAATCTCGGGCGCAGTGCCAGGGTTTCCAGTCCGAACTCCTGGGCGCCGAAGACTTTTTGCTCGGCCAGGTATTTGGTCGCTGCGTAAGGGTGCTTGAAGCGCTTGGGGACCTGTTCTTCGGTCAGTCTCAAGTGATCGCGGCCATCAAAGTAAATCGATGGCGACGACAAGTGCACCAAGCGCCGGACCCGCTGCTTCAGGCAGGCCTCGACCACGTTCTCGGTGACCTGGACGTTGCCCTGAAGAAAATCCTGGTAACGCCCCCACACCCCGACGGCGCCGGCGCAATGCACCACGGCCTCAACGTCGGAACACAGCTCACGGGCGAGCTCCGGGTCGCTCAAGTCACCCTGGACGAACTCGGCACCACGCCGCACCAGATGCTCCACACCCTCGGCCCGGCGACCATTGACCCGCACATCAAGGCCTTGCTCCAGGGCGAAACGCGCAAAGCGCCCGCCGATGAAGCCGCTTGCGCCGGTGACCAGAATTTTCATGTATTGCTCCGAATATTTCGTTTTGCGTAGTGCGAGAGGTCTTGACGCTGCCCGTCAGTCCAAGGGCACCAACCATTGTTTCGACGCGTGTACCAACTGATCGGTCAGTAATCCCAGCAATTGACCGCCATTGCGCCAATGATGCCAGTACAGCGGCACATCGATCGGTTTATCTGGCAAAAGCTCCAGCAAAACACCGCGTTTCAGCTGCTCGCGAACCTGAAGTTCAGGCACCAGCCCCCAGCCGAGACCCGCTTCGGTGAGGCGGATAAAGCCTTCAGACGAAGGGCATAAATGGTGTTCGAATCCGCCATCGACACCGAGTGAAGCCAGGTATCGATGCTGTAGGAAATCATCCGGGCCGAACACCAGTGCCGGGGTTCGCGCCAACTGATCGGCGCGCACACCTTGAGGAAAATGCCGGGCAATAAACGCCGGACTGGCCAGCGCCCGGTAACGCATCGCGCCGAGCAAAACGCTGCGCGCGCCAGCGACCGGCCGCTCGCTGGCACACAGGCAAGCCGCCACTTCACCGGCGCGCATGCGTTTGAGGCCGACGGTCTGGTCTTCAACCACCAGATCCATCAGCAGATGTTGCTCCGCACAAAAATCCCCCACGGCCTGCGCCCACCACGTGGCCAGGCTATCGGCGTTCAAGGCGATTCGCAGGCGCTCCGGCAGGCCTTCTTCATCCAGCGCCGGCACCAATGTTTGTAGATCACGCTCAAGCAACCGCACCTGTTGGACGTGGTTGAGCAAACGCCGGCCAATCTCCGTCGGAGATGGCGGCGTGCCTCGCACCAATACGGGCTGGCCGACACGCGCTTCGAGCAATTTGATGCGCTGGGAAATCGCCGATTGCGACAAACCCAACACCTGCGCAGCCCGTTCAAAGCCGGCCTGTTCGACCACAGCGGCCAGGGCAGAAAGCAATTTATAGTCGAACATCAGTTTTCCTAATGAGCGATCAGCAAGATTGGTTTTTCTTATACAGCTTGTCACGGGAGAATGACCAGCAAGAACTCTTGAACAAGGAACACCCACATGGCTGGCGAAACTTCATTGGCAACGCTGCTGCGCAGCATGAGCCCGCAACTCAATGTCGGCGAATATGTGTTCTGCACCCTGCGCGACGGGCAGTTGCCCGCGGGTCTGGAAATTATCGGCAGCTTCCGCGAGCAGGAAGGTCTGACGGTAATTGTCGAACGTTCCCACGCCGAGCAGGCCGGGTTCAAATTCGACTACGTCGCGGCCTGGATCACCTTGAACGTGCACTCGTCCCTCGAAGCAGTCGGCCTGACGGCCGCATTCTCCACGGCACTGGGCCAGGCCGGCATCAGCTGTAACGTGATCGCCGGCTATTACCACGACCACTTGTTTGTCGGCCAGACCGATGCCGAACGCGCCATGCAAGTGCTGCGCGATCTGGCAGCCAACGCGGAGTAACAGCCATGTGGCAAAGCTATGTAAACGGCCTGTTGGTGGCCTTCGGTCTGATCATGGCAATCGGCACCCAGAACGCGTTTGTGTTGGCCCAGAGCCTGCGCCGTGAACACCATTTACCGGTGGCGGCGCTGTGTGTGGCCTGCGATGCATTGTTGGTGGCCGCCGGGGTATTCGGCCTGGCAACGGTGCTGGCGCAAAACCCGACGTTGCTGGCTATCGCGCGTTGGGGTGGCGCGGCGTTTCTACTGTGGTACGGCAGCCAGGCGTTGCGCCGGGCCTGCTCGAAACAAAGCCTGCAACAGGGCGAGAACCAGACCGTGCGCTCGCTGCGAGCGGTGATGCTCAGCGCATTGGCGGTGACCTTGCTCAATCCGCATGTCTATCTGGACACTGTTTTGCTGATCGGCTCCCTCGGTGCCCAGCAGACAGAACCGGGCGCGTATGTCGTGGGCGCGGCGAGCGCTTCATTATTATGGTTTTTCACCCTGGCGCTCGGTGCGGCGTGGTTGGCGCCGTGGCTGGCTCGACCCAGTACCTGGCGAATTCTCGACCTGCTGGTGGCCGTGATGATGTTTGCCGTAGCACTGCAGTTGATCACCGCCGGTTGATTTATTCCAAACAGCTCTGGAACCTCTATTCCACACAGTTGTTGCGTGGTTATGCCGCACCCCCGGTGCTATGATCCGACACCTGCGCCGCAAAGAGTACAAACTCCCCGGCGCTAGTCTGGCCGCCCGTGATCGGCCTTGCGCTCACCGCACCTGACCTGATTAGGAGATCCACCATGGCTTTCGAATTGCCGCCACTGCCTTACGCACACGATGCTCTGCAGCCGCACATTTCCAAGGAAACTCTGGAATACCACCACGACAAGCACCACAACACCTACGTCGTGAACCTGAACAACCTGGTGCCAGGCACCGAGTTCGAAGGCAAGACCCTGGAAGAAATCGTCAAGTCTTCCTCGGGCGGTATCTTCAACAACGCCGCTCAGGTCTGGAACCACACTTTCTACTGGAACTGCCTGGCACCAAACGCCGGCGGTCAACCAACCGGCGCACTGGCTGATGCCATCAACGCGGCCTTCGGTTCGTTCGACAAGTTCAAGGAAGAGTTCAGCAAGACTTCCATCGGCACCTTCGGTTCCGGTTGGGGCTGGCTGGTGAAAAAGGCTGACGGTTCCCTGGCCCTGGCCAGCACCATCGGCGCCGGCAACCCGCTGACCAACGGCGACACCCCGCTGCTGACCTGCGACGTCTGGGAACACGCTTACTACATCGACTACCGCAACCTGCGTCCGAAGTACGTCGAAGCGTTCTGGAACCTGGTCAACTGGAAATTCGTGGCTGAGCAGTTCGAAGGCAAAACCTTCACCGCTTAAACTCGATACCAGTCAAAAAACCCGGCTTTTTAGCCGGGTTTTTTTATGGGCCTGATAAATGCCTGGCCGTGTTGTGGCGGCTGATTTGCCGCCATCGCTGGCAAGCCAGCTCCTACAGATCAATCGCGATTCTCAATAAAAACAGGCCAATTTCCCACGATGAAACCATCCTTCAACCCCTTGCCCCAGCGCCACAGCCGTCTAACATCAACAAAAAGCAAAATATCTCCACCTCCCCGCTCAAGTTGAAGGACTCGACAACCGACACAGTACGAATAGGACCATCAGATAACAGCAAATCGGCCAAGCTGCAGGCAAAATCTCACATGGAAGATTGTCCCTTTGACTGCCATCACGGGATTGCCAATACTCATGGCAACTTGATGCTACCCGCACGGAACAAGGAATAACCCTTTGAAGCTGGAACTCAAGAACAGCTTGTCGGTGAAGTTGCTTCGGGTCGTGCTCCTGTCGGCGTTGATCGTCGGCGTGGTCTTGAGCTGCGCACAGATTGTTTTCGATGCCTATAAAACACGCCAGGCCGTGGCCAACGATGCCGAACGCATCCTCGACATGTTCCGCGATCCCTCGACCCAGGCCGTCTACAGCCTGGACCGGGAAATGGGCATGCAGGTTATCGAAGGCCTGTTTCAGGACGATGCCGTGCGTCAGGCCTCCATCGGTCATCCCAATGAAGCCATGCTCGCGCAAAAATCACGCGAGTTGCAGCACTCCAACAGTCGCTGGCTGACCGACCTGATCCTGGGCAAGGAACGCACCTTCACCACTCAATTGGTGGGTCGTGGTCCGTACAGCGAGTATTACGGCGATCTGAGCATCACCCTGGACACCGCCACCTATGGGCAAGGTTTTATTGTCAGCTCAGTGATCATTTTCATTTCCGGTGTATTGCGCGCGCTGGCCATGGGGTTGGTGCTGTACCTGGTCTACCACTGGCTGCTGACCAAACCGCTGTCGCGGATCATTGAGCATCTGACCGAAATCAACCCGGACCGCCCCAGCGAACACAAGATTCCGCTGCTCAGAGGGCACGAGAAAAACGAACTGGGGATCTGGATAAACACCGCCAACCAGTTGCTGGAGTCCATTGAACGCAACACCCATCTGCGTCACGAAGCCGAAAACAGCCTGTTGCGCATGGCCCAGTACGATTTCCTTACCGGGCTGCCGAACCGCCAGCAGTTGCAAACGCAGCTGGACAAAATCCTGGTCGACGCCGGCAAGTTGCAACGGCGAGTCGCGGTGCTGTGTGTCGGCCTCGATGACTTCAAGGGCATCAACGAACAATTCAGCTATCAGACCGGCGACCAGTTGCTGCTGGCCCTGGCTGATCGCTTGCGGGCGCACAGTGGCCGCCTCGGCGCCCTCGCCCGTCTCGGCGGCGACCAGTTCGCCCTGGTTCAGGCCGATATCGAACAACCCTACGAAGCAGCTGAACTGGCGCAAAGCATTCTCGATGACCTGGAAGCGGCGTTTGCCCTTGATCATCAGGAAATCCGTCTGCGCGCCACCATCGGCATCACTTTGTTTCCCGAGGATGGCGACAGTACCGAAAAGCTGCTGCAAAAAGCCGAGCAAACCATGACCCTGGCCAAGACTCGCTCGCGCAACCGCTATCAGTTCTACATCGCCAGCGTCGACACCGAAATGCGCCGCCGTCGCGAACTGGAAAAAGACCTGCGCGACGCCCTGACCCGCGACCAGTTCTACCTCGTCTACCAACCGCAGATCAGCTACCGCGATCATCGTGTGGTTGGCGTCGAGGCTTTGATTCGCTGGCAGCATCCGGAGCACGGTCTGGTACCGCCGGACCTGTTCATACCGCTGGCCGAGCAGAACGGCACCATCATTGCCATCGGCGAGTGGGTGCTCGATCAGGCGTGCAAACAGCTGCGGGACTGGCATGACCAGGGCTTCACCGACCTGCGCATGGCGGTAAACCTGTCCACCGTACAATTGCACCACGCCGAATTGCCACGGGTGGTCAACAACCTGCTGCAGATGTATCGCCTGCCACCGCGCAGCCTGGAGCTGGAAGTCACCGAGACCGGCCTGATGGAAGACATCAGCACCGCCGCCCAGCATTTGCTCAGCCTGCGGCGCTCCGGCGCGTTGATCGCGATCGATGACTTCGGGACCGGCTATTCATCCCTTAGCTATTTGAAAAGCCTGCCGCTAGACAAGATCAAGATCGACAAGAGCTTCGTTCAGGATCTGCTCGATGACGACGACGATGCGACCATCGTTCGCGCCATCATCCAGTTGGGCAAGAGCCTGGGCATGCAGGTGATTGCAGAAGGCGTGGAAACGGCCGAGCAAGAGGCTTACATCATCTCCGAGGGCTGCCACGAAGGTCAGGGTTATTTCTACAGTAAACCCCTGCCGACACGGGAATTGAGCGCCTACCTGAGGCAGGCCCAGCGCAGCAATGCGGCCATCCTTTGATGAATCGGCTGCGTCTGGCTCTTTGATCCAACGCAACCGCTTCGTGAATAAGAAATATTTCCAAGCACAACCCTTTACACATAATGCGAAAGATTTGCATTATGTGGCAGTTTTGCGCGCTGGGCGCGTCATACCACCCCCTCTCGAAGCAGGATGTTCGCCATGATTCGTATGCCTCTGGCTACCGCCAGTCTGTTGGCCATCGCAATTTCCCTCGCCGGTTGCGGTGAAGGCAAAGACAAAGACAAAGCTGCCGCTCCTGCGCCGGCTGCCAGCACCGCAGCTGCCCCGGCTGCTCCAGCCGCTGCACCTGCTGCTGCCTCCAAAGTCGACGAAGCCGCCGCCAAAGCCGTTGTCGCGCACTACGCCGACATCGTATTCGCTGTCTACAGCGATGCCGAATCCACTGCGAAAACCCTGCAAACCGCCGTCGACGCTTTCCTCGCCAAGCCGAACGCGGACACCCTGAAAGCTGCCAAGGCTGCCTGGATCGCCGCTCGCGTTCCTTACCTGCAGAGCGAAGTGTTCCGCTTCGGCAACACCATCATCGACGACTGGGAAGGTCAGGTGAACGCCTGGCCACTGGACGAAGGCCTGATCGACTACGTCGACAAATCCTACGAACACGCACTGGGTAACCCTGGTGCCACCGCCAACATCATCGCCAACACCCAGATCCAGGTCGGCGAAGACAAGGTCGATGTGAAAGACATCACCCCGGAAAAACTCGCCAGCCTGAACGAGCTGGGCGGTTCCGAGGCCAACGTCGCCACTGGCTACCACGCCATCGAATTTCTGCTCTGGGGCCAGGACCTGAACGGCACCGGCCCTGGTGCTGGCAACCGTCCGCCTTCGGACTACCTGGAAGGCAAAGGCGCCACCGGCGGTCACAACGATCGTCGCCGTGCCTACCTGAAATCCGTGACGCAATTGCTGGTCAGCGACCTGGAAGAAATGGTCGGCAACTGGAAGCCAAACGTGGCCGACAACTACCGCGCCACCCTGGAAGCCGAACCGGCTGAAAGTGGCCTGCGCAAAATGCTGTTCGGCATGGGCAGCCTGTCCCTGGGCGAACTGGCGGGCGAGCGCATGAAGGTTTCCCTGGAAGCCAACTCCCCGGAAGACGAACACGATTGCTTCAGCGACAACACCCACAACTCGCAGTTCTACGATGCCAAAGGCGCTCGTAACGTTTACCTGGGTGAATACACTCGCGTCGACGGCACCAAAATGACCGGCGCCAGCCTGTCGTCCCTGGTGGCCAAAGTTGACCCGGCTGCCGACACCGCACTGAAAGCCGACCTGGCTGCAACTGAAGCCAAGATGCAGGTCATCGTTGATCATGCCAACAAGGGTGAGCACTACGACCAGCTGATCGCTGCCGGTAACGCCGCTGGCAACCAGATCGTCCGCGACGCCATCGCTTCTCTGGTCAAGCAGACCGGTTCGATCGAGGCTGCCGCTGGCAAACTGGGCATCGCCGACCTGAACCCGGACAACGCTGATCACGAATTCTGATCAACGCTGGCTGAGTGAAAAAAAGGCGACTCGGGTCGCCTTTTTTTGGCCTGATTTGTCAGTGATGTTGATGGCCTCATCGCGGGCAAGCCCGCTCCTACAGGTTCGATGCGAGATCTGTAGGAGCGTGGCTTGCCCGCGATGGCCACGACACGGTCCCAACTTGAAACCTGCCCCCAGATCAAGCAAACGATAATTCCTCTTATTCAAAACCCGCTGCCCTGTTAGACTTTGCGCCCTTGTTTTGCTCGTCTTGCAGGATGTCTGATGCCTCCGCTGCCTCTTCGCTTATCCGCACTGTTTCTGGCCCTGGGCCTGAGTGCCTGCGATGACGCCCCGCGTTTTACCAAGGCCGAACCCGGTGAAGCCCGCTCCGGGGGAAATGCGACCGTGCGCAAGACCGATCAGAACGCGTTTTCCCTGCCCTCCGCCAACCTGCCGCCGTCGCGGCGCGTGGACTTCAGCGTCGGCAACAGTTTTTTCCGCAATCCCTGGGTGATCGCCCCGTCGACCACCACCGCTCGTGACGGCCTGGGTCCGCTGTTCAACACCAACGCCTGCCAGAACTGCCACATCAAGGACGGCCGCGGTCATCCGCCCACGCCAGATGCGGTGAACGCCGTGTCGATGCTGGTGCGTCTGTCGATCCCCGATGCCCCGGCCTACGCCAAGGTCATCGAGCAACTGGGTGTGGTGCCGGAGCCGGTCTACGGCGGGCAGTTCCAGGACATGGCCGTCCCCGGCGTGGTCCCGGAAGGCAAAGTGCGCGTCGATTACACGCCGGTGGCGGTTCGCTTCAAGGACGGCACCGAAGTCGAGTTGCGCAAGCCGAACCTGAACATCACCCAGCTGGGCTACGGCCCGATGCACCCCGACACCCGTTTCTCCGCGCGGGTTGCACCGCCGATGATCGGCCTCGGCTTGCTTGAAGCCATCCCCGAAGCAGCGATCCTGGCCAACGCCGATGCTCAGGCGAAAGAAAACAACGGCATCGCCGGACGCCCGAACCGGGTCTGGGACGACGCCCAGCAGAAAACCGTCCTCGGGCGATTTGGCTGGAAGGCCGGGCAACCAAACCTCAATCAACAAAATGTGCACGCATTTTCCGGTGATATGGGCCTCACGACCAGCCTGAGAACCGTTGATGACTGTACCGACACGCAAACCGCCTGCAAAACCGCTCCGAACGGCAACAGCCCCGATGGCGAGCCGGAAGTCAGCGATAACATCCTGCGCCTGGTGCTTTTCTACAGCCGCAACCTCGCCGTACCGGCGCGCCGCGATGTCAGCGCACCTGAAGTGCTGGCCGGCAAAAACCTGTTTTACCAGGCCGGCTGCCAGTCCTGTCACACACCGAAATACACCACCGCCGCCAACGCCGCCGAACCTGAACTGGCCAATCAAGTGATTCGCCCTTACAGCGATTTGCTGCTGCATGACATGGGCGACGGTCTGGCCGACAACCGCACTGAATTCCAGGCCAGCGGCCGCGACTGGCGCACGCCGCCGTTGTGGGGCATCGGCCTGACGGAAGCGGTCAGTGGCCACACCCAGTTCTTGCATGACGGCCGCGCCCGCAACTTGCTCGAAGCCGTGCTCTGGCATGGCGGCGAGGCGAAAGCGGCGCAGCAACAGGTTTTGTCTTTCAATGCCGAGCAGCGCGCTGCGTTGCTGGCGTTTTTGAATTCCCTTTAATACGCACTCTTCCAGCGGGAGCCCGACATGTTCCGTCCCAAATTGTTGTTCACCAGCCTTGCCGCGCTAGCCTTGGGCGCCTGTTCGCCACAGGACCCGCAAGCTGTCACTTCGGCGGCGATCGCCAAGTCGGTGATTCTGCCGACCTACACCCGCTGGGTTGAAGCCGACCGCCAGTTGGCCGTCAGCGCCCTCGCCTACTGCGAAGGCAAGGAAAACCTCGAAACCGCCCGCGCCGATTTCCTGCACGCGCAAAAAGCCTGGGCCGAGCTGCAACCGCTGCTGATCGGCCCGCTGGCCGAGGGCAACCGTGCCTGGCAGGTGCAATTCTGGCCGGACAAGAAAAACCTGGTCGGCCGTCAGGTCGAGCAACTGGTCACCGCACAGCCGCAGATCGATGCCGCTGCCCTGGCCAAGTCCAGCGTCGTGGTGCAAGGCCTGTCGGCCTACGAATACATCCTTTTCGACAGCAAGCCTGATGTGGCCAACGCTGAACAGAAAGCCAAATACTGCCCGCTGCTGATCGCCATCGGCGAGCGTCAGAAACAACTGGCCGAAGAGATTCTGAAAAGCTGGAACAACACCGATGGCATGCTCGCGCAGATGAGCAAATTCCCGAACCAGCGCTACGCCGACTCCCACGAAGCCATCGCCGATGTGCTGCGCGTGCAAGTCACCGCCCTCGACAGCCTGAAGAAAAAACTCGGCACGCCAATGGGCCGCCAGAGCAAGGGCGTGCCGCAACCGTTCCAGGCCGATGCATGGCGTAGCCAGTCGTCTTTGACCGGTCTCGAAGCCAGCCTCGCCGCCGCCAAAACGGTGTGGGAAGGGGTCGACAACAAAGGCATTCGTGGCCTGCTGCCGAGCGAGCAGAAACCACTGGCCGACAAGATCGACGCCGCCTATGCCGCGTCCTTGAAACTGTTCGCCAGCAACCAGCGTTCGTTGACTGAAATGCTCAGCGACGATGCCGGTCGCCAGCAACTCAATGATCTCTACGACAGTCTCAACGTCGTCCATCGCCTGCACGAAGGCGAGCTGGCCAAGGCGTTGGGCATTCAACTGGGCTTCAACGCCAACGACGGTGACTAATGAGGACGAGTGCCATGCTGCGACGTCAGGCTCTGACTTTAGGTAGCTTGCTGCTGGGAGCAGTGACACTGGGCGGCTGGACGCTGTTCAAGCAAAAGGACAAAAGCCCGCTGCTGCTTTCGGCGCGGGATGATACCGATGGCAGGCACTACGCCGTCGGTTATCGGCTGGATGGCACCCAGGTGTTCGCCACCGAGGTCGGCCAGCGTTGCCACGACATCATCAATCACCCGGCGCTGCCGATCGCGCTGTTTGTCGCCCGGCGCCCGGGCACCGAGAGCTACTTGATCGACCTGCGTAACGGCACGTTGCTGCAAACCGTTGCGTCGCAACCAAATCGGCATTTCTACGGTCACGCCGTGATACACCACAGCGGCGACTGGTTGTACGCCACCGAAAACGACACGACCGATCCGGGTCGCGGGCTGCTCGGCGTGTACAAGTTCGAAGGTGAACGCTTGGTCCATAGCGGCGAGATTTCCACTCACGGCATCGGCCCGCATCAGGTGTCGTGGATGCCCGATGGCGAAACTCTGGTGGTGGCCAACGGCGGGATTCGTACCGAAGCTGAAAGCCGGGTCGAGATGAACCTGAACGCCATGGAGCCGAGCCTGGTCCTGATGCAACGCGACGGCACATTGCTGAGCAAGGAAACCCTCGCACAGCAGATGAACAGCGTGCGCCACCTGGGGATTGCCAGCGACGGCACCATCGTCGCCGGCCAGCAATTCATGGGCGCGGCGCACGAGCACTCGGAACTCTTGGCGATCAAGCGTCCGGGCCAACCGTTCGTGGCGTTTCCGGTGCCTGAGCATCAATTGCAAGCCATGGGGCATTACACCGCGAGCGTCGCGGTGCACAGTGACTTGCGGCTGGTCGCGTTGACCGCGCCACGGGGCAACCGCTTTTTCATCTGGGACCTGGACAGTGGCGAAGTGCGACTGGACGCGCCACTTCCCGATTGCGCCGGAGTCGGTGCGGTGGCCGACGGGTTTGTCGTGACCTCGGGCCAGGGTCGCTGCCGCTACTACGATTGCCGCCAGACCGATCTGGTTGCAAAACCGCTGGACCTTCCGGCGGGGCTCTGGGACAACCATCTGCATCTGATGGCGTAACGCAACGGCTCCTACGGTAAATGCGATTCTCTGTAGGAGCTGGCTTGCCAGCGATGTCCATCTCAAAACCCCCGCCATATTTAATGGCCCCATCGCCGGCAAGCCGGCTCCTACAAATTGGGGAAGCTGCAAAAAAACATCCATTGGAATCACCCTCGGAGTCGGGGTAAGGTTCCCGCCTGTCTCACCTGATTTTCTCCAAGGAACTGGAAATATGCTGCGTCGCCGCATGCTGATCATGTTGGGTGTTGTTCTGTTGATCGTGCTGGTCCTGGCCGGTTACAAAGCCTTCTCCATCTACACGATGATTCAAGGTTTCACCGCGCCCAAACCACCGATCAGTGTCGCCGTGGCCACCGCCATCGAACGGCCCTGGCAGGCGCGACTGCCTACTGTCGGCACGCTAACGGCGCTGCAAGGCGTGGACCTGAGCCTCGAAACAGACGGCACCGTCATCGATTTGCAGTTCGAGTCGGGGCAGAAGGTCAAGGCCGGTCAGCCCCTCCTGCGCCTCGACAGCGCCGTGGAAACTGCCCTGCTTGAAACCGCTCAGGCCGACCTTGGGCTGGCCCAGCTCGATTACGGTCGCGGCAGTCAACTGGTCGGTAGCCAGGCCATTTCCAAAGGTGAGTTCGACCGACTGTCGGCGGTGCTGAAAAAGAGCAAAGCCACGGTCAATCAACTCAAGGCTGCGCTCGGCAAAAAAAGCATCGTCGCCCCCTTCAGCGGGACCATCGGCATTCGTCAGGTGGACATTGGCGACTATCTGGCCAGCGGCACCATGATTGCCACCCTGCAAGACCTTAGCAGTCTATACGTCGACTTTTTCGTGCCGGAGCAGTCGGTGCCGAAAATCGCCCTCGGCCAGCCGGTTGAAATCATCGTCGCGGCTTATCCGACGCAAACCTTCCCCGGCAAAATCAGCGCGATCAACCCCAAGCTCGAGAACAGCACGCGCAATATGCAGGTGCGCGCCACGCTGGCCAACCCCGATGGAAAGCTGCTGCCAGGCATGTTCGCCAGCTTACAGGTCATGCTGCCCGACCCGCAGCCGCGCATCGTCGTGCCGGAAAGCGCGATTACCTACACGCTGTACGGCAACTCGCTGTATGTCGTCGCAGAGAAAAAAGCCGAAGACGGCAGCATCGAAAAAGACGACAAGGGCCAACCGATCCTGATTGCCGAACGGCGTTTCATTGAGACTGGCGAACGTCGCGACGGGTTGGTGATGATCACCAAAGGCGTGAAGAACGGCGAAAAAGTGGTGACTGCCGGCCAGATCAAACTGGACAACGGCGCGCACATCGCCATCAGCGACGACAAGACCCTAGCCGAGAAGAACAGTCAGCCTCGCGCTGACTGATCAAGGAACCCCCATGGCTTTTACTGATCCGTTCATCCGCCGCCCGGTGCTTGCCACCGTGGTCAGCCTGTTGATCGTACTGCTGGGCTTCCAAGCCTGGAGCAAGCTGCCGCTGCGCCAGTACCCGCAAATGGAAAACGCCCTGATCACGGTGACCACCGCGTACCCCGGAGCCAACGCCGAAACCATTCAGGGCTACATCACCCAACCGATGCAACAGAGCCTGGCCAGCGCCGAGGGCATCGACTACATGACCTCGGTCAGTCGCCAGAACTTCTCGGTGATCTCGATCTACGCACGCATCGGCGCCAACAGTGACCGTTTGTTCACCGAACTGCTGGCCAAGGCCAACGAGGTCAAGAACCAGTTGCCCCAGGACGCCGAAGACCCGGTCCTGAGCAAGGAGGCCGCTGACGCCTCGGCGTTGATGTACATCAGCTTCTTCAGCAAGGAACTGAACAACCCGCAAATTACCGACTATCTGTCGCGGGTCATCCAGCCGAAACTGGCGACATTGCCGGGCATGGCCGAAGCCGAGATTCTCGGCAACCAGGTGTTTGCCATGCGCCTTTGGCTCGATCCGGTGAAACTCGCCGGTTTCGGCCTCAGCGCCAGCGACGTGACCGATGCGGTGCGCAAGTACAACTTCCTCTCCGCCGCCGGCGAAGTGAAAGGCGAGTACGTGGTCACCAGCATCAACGCCAATACCGAACTCAAATCCGCCGAAGCCTTTGCCGCGATTCCGCTCAAGGTCGAGGGCGACAGTCGGGTGCTGCTGAGTGATGTGGCGCGGGTGGAGATGGGTGCGGAAAACTACGACACCATCAGCTCTTTCGGTGGCACACCCTCGGTCTACATCGGCATCAAGGCCACACCCGGTGCCAACCCGCTGGACGTGATCAAGGAAGTGCGCAAGATCATGCCGGATCTTGAAGCCCAGCTGCCGCCGAACCTCAAGGCTGAAATCGCCTACGACGCCACGCTGTTCATCCAGGCCTCGATCGACGAAGTAGTGAAAACCCTTTTCGAAGCCGTGCTGATCGTAATTGTCGTGGTGTTCCTGTTCCTCGGCTCCCTACGTTCGGTGGTGATCCCGGTGGTCACCATTCCGCTGTCGATGATCGGCGTGATGTTCTTCATGCAGATGATGGGATATTCCCTGAACCTGCTGACCCTGCTGGCGATGGTGTTGGCCATTGGGCTGGTGGTGGACGATGCCATCGTGGTAGTGGAAAACATCCATCGCCATATCGAGGAAGGCAAGTCACCCCTGGACGCCGCCATCGAAGGCGCCCGGGAGATCGCCATGCCGGTGGTTTCGATGACCATCACCCTGGCGGCAGTGTACGCGCCGATCGGTTTCCTGACGGGGCTGACCGGGGCACTGTTCAAGGAGTTTGCCCTGACGCTGGCCGGGGCCGTAGTGATTTCCGGCATCGTCGCGTTGACCCTGTCACCAATGATGTGCGCCTTTCTGTTGCGCCTCGACGAAAACCCCAGTGGCCTCGCCCACCGCCTCGACCTGATTTTCGAAAGTCTCAAACGACGCTATCAACGCATGCTGCACGGCACCCTTAACACCCGGCCGGTGGTGCTAGTGTTCGCGGCGATCGTGCTGTGCCTGATTCCGGTGCTGCTCAATTTCACCAAGTCGGAGCTGGCTCCGGATGAGGACCAGGGCATCATTTTCATGATCGCCAACGCCCCGCAGCCGACCAACCTGGACTACCTGAGCACCTACACCGACGAGTTCATCACGATCTTCAAGGAGTTTCCCGAATACTACTCGTCGTTCCAGATCAACGGTTTCAACGGTGTGCAATCGGGCGTCGGCGGCTTCCTGCTGAAACCGTGGAACGAACGCAGTCGCACCCAAATGCAGCTTCTGCCCGAGGTCCAAGCGAAACTGGCGAGCATCCCGGGGCTGCAGATTTTCGGTTTCAACCTGCCTTCCCTGCCAGGTACCGGCGAAGGCCTGCCCTTCCAGTTCGTCATCAACACCGCCAACGATTACGAGTTGCTGCTGCAAGTGGTCGACCGGGTGAAAAAACGGGTGATGGAGTCCGGCAAGTTCGCCTTCGCCGACGTCGACCTGGCGTTCGACAAGCCCGAAGTGGTGGTGGATATCGATCGTGCCAAGGCCGCCCAGATGGGCGTTTCGATGCAGGATCTCGGCGGAACACTGGCGACGTTACTCGGCGAGGCGGAGATCAACCGTTTCACCATTGAAGGTCGCAGCTACAAGGTCATTGCCCAGGTTGAGCGTCCATTCCGGGATAACCCGGACTGGCTGAACAATTACTACGTGAAGAACAGCAAAGGCGAACTGCTGGCCCTGTCGACCCTGATTACCGTGACAGACCGGGCGCGACCACGGCAGCTGAACCAGTTCCAGCAACTCAACTCAGCCATTCTGTCCGGGGTGCCACTGGTCAGCATGGGCGAAGCGATTGACGCCGTGCGCCAGATCGCCCGGGAAGAAGCGCCGGCGGGCTTTGCGTTCGACTATGCGGGCGCATCGCGACAATACGTTCAGGAAGGCAGTGCGTTATGGGTGACCTTTGCCCTGGCGCTGGCCATCATTTTCCTGGTGTTGGCGGCCCAGTTCGAAAGCTTTCGCGACCCGCTGGTGATTCTGGTGACCGTACCGCTGTCGATCTGCGGGGCGCTGATCCCTCTGTTCCTCGGCTGGTCGAGCATGAATATTTACACCCAGGTTGGTTTGGTGACGTTGATCGGGCTGATCAGCAAACACGGGATCTTGATTGTCGAGTTTGCCAACCAGTTGCGTAAGGACAAGGGCCTGACGGCTCGCGAGGCGGTGGAAGAAGCGGCGGCCATTCGTTTGCGTCCGGTGCTGATGACGACCGCCGCCATGGTGTTCGGCATGGTGCCCTTGATCATCGCCACCGGGGCGGGGGCGGTCAGCCGGTTCGATATCGGTACGGTTATCGCAACGGGGATGTCGATTGGTACGTTGTTTACGCTGTTCGTATTGCCGTGCGTGTACACGCTGCTGGCCAAACCCGAGAAGCCTGTACACGCCAACGCCCTGTAGGAGCCGGCTTGCTGGCGATGAACAACGACGCGGTATATCTTGGGCACCGCGGCGCCTGGATCGCCAGCAAGCCGGCTCCTGCAAGGTTGAGTGCAATCGTCAGTCAACGGGCATAAAAAAGGCCTCGCATCAGCGAGGCCTTTATTTTGGCTTCAATCTGTTCAACTTTGCGGCCTCAATCCTTGAGAAAGTCCAAACATGAACAGCAATAAATCATGGTCGGGCTGTGTTGCTACGGATGCCTTGGCAACTCGTGGCAACGGACAATGCGCGTCACCTTGCATTGAACTGAGTACTTGCGTGCGGGGCTGCTCCCAAGCCGCCACCGCGATTGAAGCAACTGCCAAGGCTCCTATTAGAAACAAACCTCGCGCAACTTCGAGTTTCATTGCTATAAACCTTTGATAGCGCTGCCAAACGCCGTCTTATAAAAGTAGACGAGTTTGTCCCAGTCTGTCGTGCTGAACGACGAGTGGCGACGCAGTTGTTTCATGTCATGGGCAGCTGCGCGATAGGCGGTCAGGCGCTGTCGGCACTTCTCGAGATCGATCAGGGCGACCTCGACTTTAGCCGCCTCGCCTACGCCGGTAACGCGCACGAATACGTGCTTGATATAGATGCAGCTGTGCTGCCAGCGCCCCTTGTGCATGCGCGCCAGGTTATCGGCCAGATCCTTCAACACGCGATCATGCGCGGCCTCACCGACACGCTCACGTCCGCCGCCAGCGTACCAATGTTCAATTTCTTCAAAGCCGTCCAGTGACTTGGTAACCAGCAGTGCGCGCCATTTGTGCACCGGATCGCGTTGTGCGCCGCAGTAAACGATTTCCGGGACGCGTACGCCCAGCGCGCGTACGCCGATCAGCGCATCGCGTTCACGCAACACGGTCGGCCGGCCAAACGGGTGCAACCAACTGCGATGGATATGCCCGGTCTGCCGTTTAACGTAGAGCAGATGACCATCGCTGCCCATGATGCGCTGCACGCCACTTTCGCCACCGCGACGGACATTGGGCTCTTCTACCCAGTCACCGCGCTGGTTCCAGAAATAGTCAAAGCGATCCGGGGAAGAGACTTCCGCTTCCGCTGCACATTGCGCTGCCATTCTGTTACCTCTTCCGTAATACGTAGACCCGCCACATGGCATAGAGCGGAATAAAGTCCAGTTGTTCCTGAATTCGAAAACCTGCCTGCTCAAATTCCTTTTCGACCGTAGCAGCCGGTAACACAAATCGGTTCTGGTAACCAACCTGCCCACGAGTTCTCTCCGCGCGCTTGCGTTTCCAGGCTTTGAAATTGCCATCCACCCACAGCGAAAGAATCACACTGTCCCGGGTGACGCGCTCGAATTCACGCAAAATAGCCAGTCGATGCTCGGCTTCACCGATGTGATGGAGCAAGCGCATGCAAAAAATGCTGTCGACGGCGTTATCAGGCAAGGCGATGTCGAATGCAGAAGTGTGCAAGGGTTGTACCCGTTTCACCACATCGGCCGGTTGCGCCTGGGTAGCGATCTTCAGCATGGACTCGGAATTGTCGGCACCGATAATTACACGGTTGGGCTTTTCTGCCAGCAAGGGCCAGAAACGCCCTGCTCCGCAGGGCAAATCGAGAACCAGCCCCGGCTCGCCGACGAGTGCCAGGGCCTTTCGCGCCAGCTGCTCGTCGCGCAAGTGAGACAGTCGACGGCCAAGACCATCCTTGTGCTTGCGCAGGTAACGCTGGGCGTGTTGATCGTCGTATTTTTCGGAAAAATCTAGTTTGATAGGGCCGGCCATCACAAAGGTCTCCTGAGCTTCTGATTCCAACCACCATAGGTAGCGGTGTGTCAGTTTCAGGTTATCCCTTTGTGAAAAAAATGTTATGTAAAACCCGAAAATATTTCGAGATATTACAGGGGCCAGCTATTAATATATTTGCCCCTTTTTGATCCCTCAATGCACTTGCGATGTATGCAGTTGCACGTGGAAACGACACCCGTTGGGTTCCATGGTTGTCAGGCTGACGCTCCAGCCCTGGTTTTCACAGATTCGTTGCACCAATGACAGGCCAAGCCCGAGCCCGTCGCCGCGCTTCTCGGTGCCCCGTACGAAGGGCTCGAACATGGCTTCGCGTTTTTCTTCGGGAATCCCCACGCCACTGTCCTCGACCAGGAAACCACTGCTCGTCAGGGTCAGGCGAATGAAGCCCCGCTCGGTGTAATGCAGCGCATTTCGCAACAGGTTGCCCATGACAGCCTGCAGCAATGTTGCGTTGAAACGGGTGTTCTGCGGATTGCCCGGTTCGAAGATCAACCTAAGCCCTTTTGCCTCGATCGGCTCGCGCCACAGACTGAGCAGCCCATCGGCCACCTGGCTCACGGACTGCTGCGGTGACATGTTGGAGTCCTCACGTTGCGCCCGGGCCAACATCAGGAAGGTTTGCACCAGCTCACGCATTTCCTCACAGGCCCGGGCAATTCGTTCGACCTGGGCTCGACCGCGCAGATCAAGGCCCGAGTTTTCCAGTAACAATTCGCAGGAACTGGCCAATACCATCAAAGGCGTACGCAGTTCGTGACTGACATCGCTGGTGAACAAGCGCTCCCGCGTCAAAGCCTGGCGCAATCGACCGAGGGTAGCATCGAAGGCCACCGCCAGTTCACCCACTTCATCCGCCGCGTAATCCGGCGCCAGAGGTGGCGCCAGACCTAATAACTGATCGCGATGACGCACCTGACGTGCCAGGCGCACTACCGGCGCCATCACCTTGCGCGCCAGGACCCAACCAAGGAAAACCGCCAACGCCAGACTGAGGACGAAGCCCACCAGCACCACGGCGAACAACACCCGCTCGCGCTCTTCGAAATCACTCTGATCCTGCAACAGCACATACCGCCGACCATCGATGATTTCGACCATCGCGTGGTATGACAAATTCTCGCGGAACACCTCGTGAAAACCCGTATCCAGGTGACGCAAATCCTTGGGCAGCTCGAAATCGCCACGCCCGCCGCTGAAATAGAACAACTGGTCGGGTTCAGGGCGATGGCTCCAGTCGGAGACATTGTCCATCAGCAACAGACGCTGCAAGTCGCCGCCCAGGCCTGCCGAAATCAGTTTTTCTTCCACCAGATGCACGGTGAAGACGATGCCCATGGCGAATGCACCCGCCACCAACGCGCTCATCAGCGCAAAGGCAATGATGATCCGCTGGGAAAGGCTCTGTTTAAACTCCATCACGGCCCTCGGCCAGGCGATAACCCACACCGTGCACGGTTTGCAGCAGGGGCTTGGCGAATGGCTTGTCGATCACCTGACGTAATTGGTGGACGTGACTGCGCAGACTGTCGCTGTCCGGGCAATCGTCACCCCACAGCGCTTCTTCAAGAATTTCACGGCGTAACACGTGAGGGCTTTTCTGCATCAGTACGGCCAGCAACTTCAGGCCCACCGGGTTGAGTTTGAGCAGGCGCCCCTCGCGGGTGACTTCCAGGGTATCGAGGTCGTAGCTCAGATCGCCGACTTGCAAAGTGCGGCGACCGCCACCCTGGGTACGACGCATGACAGCCTCGATGCGCGCCGCCAGCTCAGACAGGGCAAAGGGCTTGATCAGGTAATCATCGGCCCCGGACTTGAAGCCCTGTAGCCGGTCATCCAGTTGATCGCGAGCCGTCAGCATGATGACGGGCGTGTCGCGGCGGGCATCTTCGCGCAGGCGCTTGCACAGGGTGTAGCCGTCGATCCCGGGCAACATGATGTCGAGGACGATCAAGTCGTAATGCTCAGTGGCCGCCAAATGCAGGCCTGACAAACCGTCCTGCGCGCAATCCACGGTATAGCCTTTGAGGCCCAGGTAATCGGCCAGATTAGCCAGGATATCGCGGTTGTCTTCAACCAATAGAATTCGCATGGGCACCTTCTCCGTACGCGGTAACGGCCGTCTTGGCCCGCGCAGCTTAAGGCCAAGTGTGGCTCACGGCTAGGACTGCGTGCAGTTACGAATTTCAGTGAAAATCCCGGTTAACGCCTCAACAACTTTTTCACTATTGGTTCACAGGCTGACGACAGGATCGGGCTCAAACTCCGCGCGGCTGCGTACTTCAGATCACTTTACCGACCAAGGAATTGCCATGGTTTCGACCCTTGTCCGCCCTGCCTCCCGCCCGCTCAATGGGTGGTTATGCCTGGGCATTCCCGCCGTTGCGGCGATTATTTTGGTATTGCTTGAGCTGACATCCCTGGACATGGACCTGGCCAGGCTTTTCTACGATCCGGTCGCTGGGGAATTCATCGGTCGGCACAGTTACTTCCTGGAAGACATCCTGCATGACCGGGCCAAGCAAGTGGTTATCCTCTTCTCGCTGCTGGCTATCCTCGGTTTTGCAGGATCGTTCTTCATGACCCGGCTCAAACCGTTCAAACGCGAATTAGGCTGTCTGGTGCTGTCTTTGGGGCTGGCGACTTCTTTCGTCACACCGATGAAAGCGGTAACGGCCGTGCAATGCCCATGGAGCCTTGAGCAATTCGGCGGTCACGAGACCTACAGCGAGTTATTGAGCCCACGCCCGCCTACCGATAAACCTGGTCGTTGCTGGCCCGGCGGTCATGCCGCCACCGGTTTCACGCTATTTGCGTTGTTCTTCGTGCTGCGTGACCGGCGCCCGCGCCTGGCACGCGCAGCGTTTGTGTTCGCCTTTGCGCTGGGCAGCGTGTTTTCCATCGGGCGAATGATGCAAGGCGCGCACTTCTTTTCACACAACGTGTGGACGGCAGTGTTCTGCTGGCTGATTTGTCTGGGGTCTTATTACTGGATTCTGTATCGGCCGGCTGTGAAGGCTGAAACTGAGGCTAATGCGGAACCTGTCGGCGCCTGATCCAGCCCCATCGCGAGCAGGCTCGCTCCTACAGGGATTGATGTGAATCTCAAAAAAAAGGCAATAAAAAACCCCGCCTGCTTTCGCAGGCGGGGTTTTTAGTACAGGGGTAAGGCTGGCTTACATCATGCCGCCCATGCCGCCCATACCGCCCATGTCTGGCATACCGCCGCCAGCACCGCCGTCTTTCTTCGGTGCATCAGCAACAGCCGCTTGGGTGGTCAGGATCAGACCGGCGATCGACGATGCAGCTTGCAGAGCGGAACGGGTGACCTTGGTTGGGTCCAGGATACCCATTTCGATCATGTCGCCGTATTCGCCAGTCGCAGCGTTGTAACCGAAGTTACCTTTGCCGTTCTTGACTTCGTTTACCACAACGCTTGGCTCGTCACCGCTGTTGGCAGCGATCTGACGCAGCGGTGCTTCAACGGCACGACGCAGAACAGAAACACCTACGTCCTGGTCAGCGTTGTCGCCTTTCAGGTCCAGGATGGCTTCAAGAGCACGGATCAGCGCTACGCCACCGCCAGGTACCACGCCTTCTTCAACGGCTGCACGGGTAGCGTGCAGGGCGTCTTCAACGCGGGCTTTCTTCTCTTTCATTTCAACTTCGGAACCAGCGCCAACCTTGATCACTGCTACGCCACCGGACAGCTTGGCCAGACGCTCTTGCAGTTTTTCACGGTCGTAGTCCGAGGAAGTTTCAGCAACCTGGGCACGGATCTGGTTGATGCGCGCTTCGATGTCGCCTTGTACGCCAGCACCGTCAACGATGATGGTGTTTTCCTTGGACAGGGTCACGCGTTTGGCGTTACCCAGGTGCTCCAGAGTGGTGCTTTCCAGGCTCAGGCCGATCTCTTCGGAGATTACGGTACCGCCGGTCAGAACGGCGATGTCCTGCAACATGGCCTTGCGACGGTCGCCGAAGCCTGGCGCCTTGACGGCTGCGACTTTAACGATGCCACGCATGTTGTTCACAACCAGAGTCGCCAGGGCTTCGCCTTCAACGTCTTCGGCCACGATCAGCAGTGGACGGCCGGCTTTGGCAACGGCTTCCAGCACGGGCAGCATTTCGCGGATGTTCGAGATCTTTTTGTCGACCAGCAGGATCAGCGGGCCGTCCAGCTCAGCGACCATGGTCTCTGGCTTGTTGACGAAGTACGGGGACAGGTAGCCACGGTCGAACTGCATGCCTTCAACAACCGACAGTTCGTTTTCCAGGCCCGAGCCTTCTTCAACGGTGATCACGCCTTCTTTACCGACTTTTTCCATCGCTTCGGCAATGATGTCGCCGATGGAGTTGTCGGAGTTGGCGGAGATGGTACCTACCTGAGCGATGGCCTTGGTGTCAGCGCAAGGCTTGGACAGGTTTTTCAGCTCTTTGACGATAGCGATGGTCGCTTTGTCGATACCGCGCTTCAGATCCATCGGGTTCATGCCGGCAGCGACGGCTTTCAGGCCTTCGTTGACGATCGATTGAGCCAGAACGGTAGCGGTGGTGGTGCCGTCGCCTGCGTCATCGTTGGCACGGGAGGCAACGTCTTTGACCAGCTGCGCGCCCATGTTTTCGAAACGGTCTTCCAGTTCGATTTCTTTGGCGACGGAAACGCCGTCCTTGGTGATGGTCGGAGCGCCGAAGCTCTTCTCGATGATCACGTTACGGCCTTTCGGGCCCAGGGTCGCTTTTACTGCGTCAGCCAGGACGTTGACACCGGTGAGCATTTTCTTGCGGGCGGAATCGCCAAACAGTACTTCTTTAGCAGCCATGATCGATATTCCTTAAATACTTTGTAGTAACGGGAAAATGAGCGGGTAATCAGCCTTCGACAACAGCGAGGATTTCGTTCTCGCTCATTACCAGAAGGTCTTCGCCGTCGACTTTCACAGTGTTGCTGCCGGAGTAAGGACCGAACACAACCTTGTCGCCCACTTTCACGGACAGTGCACGCACTTCACCGTTATCCAGTACGCGGCCGGTGCCGACAGCGAGGATTTCACCGCTGTTGGCTTTTTCAGCAGCCGAACCTGGCAGGACGATACCGCCAGCGGTTTTCTTTTCTTCTTCGCTGCGACGGATGACGACGCGGTCATGCAGAGGACGAAGCTTCATTGTCGATCTCTCCTAATTGTGGTTTTCATCGGCCGGTGTAGTCCCGGCGGGTTTAACAAAGTCCGGCGGTGCCGGGTGCGGTTCGTCGAGCGAACCGCGGAAGTCTGTCTGGTGTGATCACCAGAAACCTTGCGGTGACCGTTACATAAGGGCGCATAAGCTTATTACAAGGGCGGGGGTCGAAAAATTTTCTTCTCTTTACCCCGCAAACGAACACGGCACCCGAAGGTGCCGTGTCGATATGAGGTGTTACTTGCTATCGCGATGTTCGAACTCACCTTCGATCACGTTGGGCTCGCGGCCCAGAGGCTCGCGCGGCGTAGGGCCGCCACGGGACTGAAGGTCATCGGCGAACGCACGCTGGCGAATCGCTTGCTCCTCGGCACGCTGGCGCATTTTATTGGCCAGCAGGCGACGGGAGATCGGTAGCAGCATGATCAGGCCGACCACGTCACTGATGAAACCCGGCAGGATCAACAGACCACCGGCCAACGCCAGCATCAGGCCTTCGAGCATGGTCTGCGCGGGCAACTCGCCACGGTTCAGGCTTTCACGGGCTCGCAAAGCCGTTGCCAGGCCGGCGATCCGCAACACGAATACACCGAACATCGAGCCGAGAATGATCAGCAGCAGGGCCGGGAAAAACCCGATGGCCCCTGCCACCTTGACGAATACGAACAGCTCCAACACCGGGAACAGCAGAAAGAGCAACAAAAAAGGGCGCATCAAATGGTTCCTCAACGCAAGAATGCCTTGCCAGTAATCCTTAGATGACGTCGCCGTTTCGTGAATTCAAGCGTCGGCGACTTCATTTTTTGGCCAATGTTCAGCGTGAGCCAGGAAAACCAAGGCTTCGCGAACTTGTGTCGGCGTATTACACGGAGCCTGGAACGGCAACCAGTAAAGGCTTTGACCGATGCGCAGGTGCATGCCTTCGCTGTCGATGCCGACCATCTGTGCCGGCGAAGACTTTGGCAATCCCGCAAGATCCACGTAATGGGTAATCGCCTTGGCGTGATCGGCGTTCATGTGCTCGACCATGCTCACTTCAGCCTTGCCGGCAAAAGGGTTCGCCAGGATCAGGTCATTGACCCAATGAATGGCGCCAAAACCGCCAATGTATCGGTGACGCACCGGTTGCAGCACCCAGAAATCGAAATCATGGGCCTTGTGATAATTCTGCGAATCGGGGAAGTAGCGGTAATAGCGCTCGGCTGCCGCGTCGATGGCTGACGCGCCCTCGATCATTTGCGCCTCGGCCAGATAGGTCAGCCGACCAACGGCTTGCACATCTTCAGCCCCACGCTCGCCCACGAAAAGCGAGCATTTCGGATCTTTCTGCAAGTTGTGAGTGTGCTGGGCAATGCGGCTTATAAGGATTAGCGGCCGCCCCAGTTCGTCCAGGCAGTACGGAACAACAGATCCAAACGGGAAGCCGGGCATCGCCTTGGAGTGCGTCGACAGCACCCCGCGGTATTCCTTGAGAAGCAATTCTCGTGCATTCTTGGCCGCTTCTACGCTCAATTTATGACTCCTTATATAGAATCCGTCAAAAAAACGGACAGGCACCTGGGGATAAGTGCCCAGTACGCCATCGGGGGCAATTCTCATGTGCAGCCGGGCCACGTCAGGCGCAGATCGAGAGGCTCTCTACAAGGAAACCACTCTAGACCTGCTACCGGGGCATGCGAATGCAACTCACTGACAAAGTAATCATTATCACTGGCGGTTGCCAGGGTTTGGGCCGTTCCATGGCCGAGTATTTCGCCGACAAGGGCGCGAAGCTGGCACTGGTCGACTTGAACCAGGAAAAGCTCGACGCCGCCGTTGCCGCCTGCAAGGCCAAGGGTGTCGAGGCCCGCGCCTACCTGTGCAACGTCGCCAATGAAGAGCAAGTGACGCACATGGTCGCCCAGGTCGCCGAAGACTTCGGTGCGATCCACGGCCTGATCAACAACGCCGGTATCCTGCGCGATGGCCTGCTGCTCAAGGTCAAGGACGGCGAGATGACCAAGATGAGTCTGGCTCAATGGCAGGCAGTGATCGACGTCAACCTGACCGGCGTGTTCCTGTGCACCCGTGAAGTCGCGGCAAAAATGGTCGAGCTGAACAACAGCGGCGCGATCATCAATATCTCGTCGATCTCCCGCGCCGGCAACGTCGGTCAGACCAACTACTCCGCCGCCAAGGCTGGTGTAGCTGCGGCCACCGTGACCTGGGCCAAGGAACTGGCGCGTTACGGCATTCGCGTGGCCGGCATTGCACCGGGTTTTATCGAAACCGAAATGACCCTGGGCATGAAACCGGAAGCGTTGGAGAAGATGACGTCGGGGATTCCGCTCAAGCGCATGGGCAAGCCGGAAGAGATCGCCCATTCGGCAGCGTATATCTTTGAGAACGACTATTACACCGGTCGGATTCTGGAGATGGATGGCGGCCTGCGAATCTAAGCAGCACCGCCCGCTGTAGGAGCCCGGCTTGCCGGCGATGGCGTATTCAAGTCCACCATCGCTGGCACGCCGGGCTCTTACAAATGCGTATTTTCAATCGTCGCTGATGGTGATGTTCGGCATCGCCGGCGTCGCAGCTTCCTGCAACACGATCCGCGCGCCAACGTGGCGGGCCAGTTCCTGGTAGACCAGGGCAATCGGGCTGTCCGGCTCGGCGATCACCGTTGGCTTGCCGCCATCGGCCTGTTCGCGGATGGCCATCGCCAGCGGCAACGAGGCCAGCAGCTCAACGCCGTATTGATTGGCCAATTTCACACCACCACCTTCACCGAACAGATGCTCGGCATGTCCGCAGTTTGAGCAGATGTGCACGGCCATGTTTTCCACCACGCCCAACACCGGAATGTTGACCTTGCGGAACATCTCCACGCCTTTGCGCGCGTCCAGCAAAGCCAGATCCTGTGGTGTGGTAACGATGACAGCGCCGGCCACCGGGACTTTCTGCGCCAGCGTCAGCTGAATGTCGCCGGTGCCTGGCGGCATGTCGATGACCAGGTAATCCAGGTCGCCCCAGGCGGTTTGTGTCACCAATTGCAACAAAGCGCCGGAAACCATCGGCCCGCGCCAGACCATCGGCGTGTTGTCATCGGTCAGGAATGCCATGGACATCACTTCGACGCCATGGGACTGAATCGGCACGAACCACTTCTGTTCCTTGATCTGCGGACGGGTGCCCTCAGCAATACCGAACATGATGCCCTGGCTCGGACCGTAGATGTCCGCATCGAGAATTCCGACCTTGGCACCTTCACGGGCCAGGGCCAGGGCCAGGTTGGCCGCGGTGGTGGATTTGCCCACGCCACCCTTTCCGGACGCCACGGCCACTACGTTCTTGACGTTGGCCAGGCCCGGAATCTGCGCCTGGGCCTTGTGCGCGGCTATTACGCTGGTGATATCAACTTTGGCAATCGACACGCCATCCAGCCCTTGAATAGCCATTTCCAGCATCTGCGCCCAGCCACTCTTGAACAGACCGGCGGCATAGCCCAGTTCCAGCTGCACGCTGACACGATCACCCTGGATCTCGATGCTGCGCACGCATCCGGCGCTGACGGGGTCCTGGTTCAGATAAGGGTCGGTGTATTGGCGAAGGACGGCTTCCACCGCTGCGCGATTGACGGCGCTCATGGGCAACTCCGAAAACTGGACTTGGAAAAGATGACGGGTATCGTACCTGTTCTGATCGTTCGACGGGATGCTCAAAAGATCGCGCTTTTGTAGGAGACCGGCTTGCCGGCGATTGCGTATTCAAGATCGCTATCGCCGGCAAGCCGGGTTCCTACAGGTTGCTCATCCAATGAAACAGGCCAACAGGATGAAAAATATGCGCCGGCGCTTTATAGTGGCCGACCTCCGTTTCATCAAGTAGCCGAGCCCCATGTCCGAGCCACGCAAGATCCTCGTCACCAGCGCCCTGCCCTATGCCAATGGTTCGATCCATCTTGGCCACATGCTGGAATACATCCAGACCGATATGTGGGTGCGCTTCCAGAAGCACCGCGGCAACCAATGCATTTATGTCTGCGCCGACGACGCCCACGGTTCGGCGATCATGCTGCGCGCGGAAAAAGAAGGCATCACCCCGGAACAACTGATCGCCAACGTGCAGGCTGAACACAGCGCCGACTTTGCCGACTTCCTGGTGGACTTCGATAACTTTCACTCCACTCACGCCGAAGAAAACCGTGAACTGTCGAGCCAGATCTACCTGAAGCTGCGCGACGCCGGGCACATCGCCCAGCGTTCGATCACTCAGTACTTCGACCCGGAAAAGAAAATGTTCCTGGCCGACCGCTTCATCAAGGGCACTTGCCCGAAATGCGGCACCGAAGACCAGTACGGCGACAACTGCGAAAAATGCGGCGCGACCTACGCACCCACCGACCTGAAAGATCCGAAGTCGGCAATTTCCGGCGCCACCCCGGTACTCAAGGATTCCCAGCACTTCTTCTTCAAGTTGCCGGACTTCCAGGAAATGCTGCAAACCTGGACCCGTAGCGGCACCCTGCAGGACGCCGTCGCCAACAAGATCGCTGAATGGCTGGATGCCGGCCTGCAACAGTGGGACATTTCCCGCGATGCGCCGTACTTCGGCTTTGAAATCCCCGACGAGCCGGGCAAATACTTCTACGTGTGGCTGGATGCGCCGATCGGCTACATGGCCAGCTTCAAGAACCTGTGCAACCGTACGCCGGAGCTGGACTTCGACGCGTTCTGGGGCAAGGACTCGACCGCCGAGCTGTACCATTTCATCGGCAAGGACATCGTCAACTTCCACGCGCTGTTCTGGCCAGCCATGCTCGAAGGCGCGGGTTACCGCAAACCGACCGGCATCAATGTGCACGGCTACCTGACCGTCAACGGCCAGAAAATGTCCAAGTCCCGTGGCACCTTCATCAAGGCCCGGACCTACCTGGATCACCTGTCGCCGGAATACCTGCGCTACTACTACGCGGCCAAACTGAGCCGTGGCGTAGACGACCTGGACCTGAACCTCGAAGACTTCGTGCAGAAGGTCAACTCCGACCTGGTCGGCAAAGTCGTCAACATCGCCAGCCGTTGCGCCGGTTTCATCAACAAGGGCAATGCCGGCGTGATGGTCGACACCAACGCCGCGCCGGAGCTGACCGAAGCGTTCCTGGCCGCAGCACCCGGCATCGCCGACGCTTATGAAGCCCGCGACTTTGCCCGCGCCATGCGCGAGATTATGGGCCTGGCCGACCGTGCCAACGCCTGGATCGCCGACAAGGCGCCGTGGTCGCTGAACAAGCAGGAAGGCAAACAGGATGAAGTCCAGGCCATCTGCGCCACCGGCGTCAACCTGTTCCGCCAGTTGGTGATTTTCCTCAAGCCTGTGCTGCCATTGCTGGCTGCCGATGCCGAGGCGTTCCTCAACGTCGCGCCGTTGACCTGGAACGACCACACGACCTTGCTCGCCAACCACCAGTTGAACGAGTTCAAACCGCTGATGACCCGTATCGACCCGGTCAAAGTGCAAGCCATGACCGACGCTTCGAAAGAAGACCTGACCGCCAGCCAGACCGACACTGGCGAAACTGCCCCGGCGGGTAACGGCGAACTGGCCAAGGATCCGCTGTCGCCGGAAATCGAGTTCGACACTTTTGCCGCAGTCGACCTGCGCGTAGCCCTGATCGTCAAGGCTGAACACGTGGAAGGCGCCGACAAACTGTTGCGCCTGACACTGGACATCGGTGACGAGCAACGCAACGTGTTCTCCGGTATCAAGAGCGCTTACCCGGACCCGTCCAAGCTCGATGGTCGCCTGACCATGATGATCGCCAACCTCAAGCCACGGAAAATGAAATTCGGCATCTCCGAAGGCATGGTGATGGCGGCCGGTCCTGGCGGTGAAGAAATCTACCTGCTCAGCCCGGACAGCGGCGCCAAGCCTGGCCAGCGGATCAAGTAAGGTACGGCGGCAAACCAATCCCACAGTCGTGCCTGGCGCGACTGTGGGATTTTCATGTCTGGCCCATAATTACTTTAAGGTCTGGCTACAGCCTGCGGCAGCTCCTACGGGACCATCCAGGATCGGATACGGACGATCATGAGCGAAATGCTTCTGACACTTATCAGCACTGCCCTGATCAACAACCTAGTGTTGCACTGGCCGCTGGGCGTCGATCCGTTGTTGGGTAGCGAGCGCCGGCAACTCCATGCGCTGGGTGTCGCAACGACCTGTTTGATGCTAATCGTTGGCTTGCTGGGTTATTCGATCTATCACTGGCTACTAGTGCCGCTAGAGCTGACATCCCTACGTCTGTTCGTATTCCTGCCGCTCAGCGTGCTGCTGATCCACCCGCTGCTGAAATGGCTGCCACGGATGTTTTCGACATTGCCGTTCGAAGGTCTCTGGCCGTTACTGTTGGGCAACGCTGGCGTGCTTGGGGTAGTGCTGCTCAGCGCCCAGGACGACAAGGGATTCTTAAATGCCATGGCCCTGAGCCTGGGCGCGGGGCTGGGCTTCTGGCTGGTGTTGAGCCTGTTTAACGACCTGCGCCAACGCACACTCGATAACGATGTCCCCCTGCCCTTTCGCGGCTTGCCGATCGATCTGATCGGTGCCGGACTGATTGCAGTGGCCTTTCTCGGATTCAGCGGGCTGATCAAAACATGAGTCTGATTCAAAGCATCGACGCCCTTCTGCCGCAGACTCAATGCGGCAAGTGCGGGCATCCCGGATGCAAGCCCTACGCCGAAGGCATCGCCAACGGCGAGCCGATCAACAAATGTCCGCCCGGTGGCAGTGAAACCATCGCGGCACTGGCCGATCTGCTGAACGTACCGGTGCTGGAACTGGACGTCAGCCGTGGTCCGGCCCCCGCGCAGATCGCCTACATCCGTGAGGCCGAATGCATCGGCTGCACCAAATGCATCCAGGCCTGCCCGGTAGACGCCATCGTCGGTGCGGCCAAATTGATGCACACCGTCATCATCGACGAATGCACCGGTTGCGACCTCTGCGTGGCGCCCTGCCCGGTGGACTGCATCGAAATGCGGCCGTTGCCAACAGCCACCGTGCTGCCGATTGTGGGTGGTCTGGCGTTCAGCACTGAAGAGCACCGAGCCCGCGCCGCCAAGCGCAATCACGCGCGGCGCCGCTTCGAACAGCGCAGCGCCCGCCTGCAACGTGAGGAAGAACAGAAAGCCGCCGAACGAGAGGCCAGGGCGCAACGCACAGCCCAGCCCAGCGAAGTATCGCTCGACCCGGTGCAGGCCGCCCTTGAGCGCGTTCGCGTACAGAAGGCCGCCAATGCCGATGCGGCATTGAAAAAAGCCAAGGTTGATCTGGCGATGAGCCGGGCGCAATTGAACAAATCGCTCAAGGCCTTCGGTCATCCACCGACCTACGAACAGCAATCACAGCTGATCGTCCTGCAGCAGCAGTTCGAAGCCGCCGAACAAACCCTGGCGCAGCTTGAAAGCACCGCTCCCCCTGTTTCAACACCCACTCCTGCTCCGGCCAAGAATGCCGACCTGAATCGGGCGAAAATCCAGTTGGCCATGCGCCGCGCCGAACTGAAGAAAGCTCAAGCCAATGAAGCGCCGGCAGACCAGATTGAAGCCCTGGAGCGCGCACTCAGCGATGCTGAACGTCAGGTGGATGCCTATGCCGCCCCTTGAAGCGGTCGACGAGCGCCTCCAGCAGGCCATGAAACGGGTGTTGCTGGCCACGCTGCCGGGGATGCTCGCGCTGATCTGGCTATATGGCTGGGGGATCTTGATCAATCTGCTGCTGGCAGGCATTAGTGCATTGGCCGTTGAAGCGGCCGTGCTGCAGTTGCGCAAGCGCCCACTCAAAGCCACTCTGAGCGACGGCAGCGCCCTGGTCAGTGCGACATTGCTGGCATTGGCTTTGCCACCTTACTGCCCGTGGTGGCTGACGGTCAGTGCTGCCGCGTTCGCAATGCTGCTGGGCAAGCATCTGTATGGCGGTGTCGGCAGCAACCCGTTCAACCCGGCGATGCTCGGTTTTGCTCTAGTGTTGGTGACATTTCCCCAACAAATGACTCAGTGGCCGGCTTCCTATGGCATGGACTTGTCGGGCGGCTTGCAGCATGTGTTTGGCTTCAGCCAGCTCCCGGATGCCTGGGTTCAGGCGACGGCACTCGACAGCCTGCGGATTAACAAAAGCCTGACCATGGATGAGTTGTTCTCCGCGAACCCGGCATTTGGTCACTTCGGTGGCCGAGGTGTGGAATGGGTGAACCTGGCCTTTCTCGCGGGTGGAGCATTTCTTCTGCAACAGCGTGTATTCACCTGGCATGCGCCGGTTGGCATGCTCGCCAGCCTGTTCATCATTAGTTTGTTGTGCTGGAACGGTTCGGGCTCCGATTCCCATGGTTCACCGCTGTTTCATTTGCTCACCGGCGCAAGCATGCTGGGCGCGTTTTTCATCGTCACGGAACCGGTGTCTGGTGCGAAAAGCCCTGGTGCGCGATTGTTATTCGGCGCTGGTGTAGGTCTGATGACGTATCTGATTCGTACCTGGGGCGGCTATCCGGACGGCGTGGCGTTTGCCGTGATACTGATGAATCTTTGTGTACCGGCGCTGGAGCGTTTTGTCGCATCAAGACAGGAGCGAACTGCGCCATGAGCCGCGCGTCGAGCGTAGTGATCCTGTTAGTCCTGGCCATCGTTGGTATCGGCCTGAGCTATTACGTCCAGTACAGCAGTGCGCCACGTATTGCGGCCGAACAGCGCCTGGTCGACAGCCGTAACCTGCTCGACTTGCTACCGCCAGACAGCTATGACAATCAACCGCTGGAACAGCCCCTCACGCTCGAAAACCCGGCTTTACCCAATAGCACCTTGTCGGGTGGCTATTTGGCGACCAAAGCCAGTCGACCTTCCGTGGTCTTGCTGCGCAGCCAGACCCTGGGGTATGCCGGCACCATCACCTTGCTGATCGCCATCGATACCAATGGCAGGCTGGTGGGTGTCAAAACCCTCAAGCAAACGGAAACGCCGGGGTTGGGCGCGCGAATCGCCGACTGGCCCAGTGCGTGGCTTCAAGCGTTTTCCGGAAAATCACGTAGCGTGCCCGGCGACAGTGGCTGGGCGCTAAAAAAGGATCAGGGTCAGTTCGATCAGATCGCCGGCGCGACGATTACCTCCAGAGCAGTCATCAACGCGATCCATGATGCGTTGCGCTACTTCGATGAACACCGACAACAGCTGCTCGGAAGTTCTTCCCATGAATAAATCATCGTTTCTGCATAACTCGCTGATGCTCGCACCCTTGATCGGCGCCACTGGCTCAATCACGGCCGCTCTGGGCCTATGGCTGATGTTTGTCGCAGTGATCAGTGGTTTTGGCCTGAGCATGGGCGCATTGAGATCGCGAATGCATCCGGCAACGCACTTGCTGACCAGCGTGCTACTCGCCGCCACATTAACTTCTTGCGCGGAGTTGGGTGCGCAAGTGTGGTCGCTGCAATGGCATCATCAAGTGGGGATCTATGCAGGCCTGATCGCCTTGCAATGCGTTGTCCTGGAGCACACTGGTTTTTTCCAGAGACCGGGGCGAGATCGTCTGCGGCTGATCGGCCTGTTCGGCTCGTTGATGGTAGGCATGGGCTTGCTGCGCGAGCTGGTCGGCAACGGAACGATCGTCGCTCATCTACCGTGGCTAGCCGGTATGACACAGGCTGACTGGCGAGGTTGGGTTGTGACCGCCGACGGTGGTCTGCGCCTGGCTACGCTCGCCCCTGGCGGTTTCATTCTGCTGGGATTACTGGTCGCCGCATGGCAAGCCTGGCACAGCCCAACACCTTCACAATGACAGCCTTCGAGGAAATGCACTGCCCATGAATGCCGCAAAACGTCTGGAAATTTTCCGCAGGTTGTATGAAGACAACCCGGAACCAAAGACCGAACTGGCCTATTCCTCACCGTTTGAATTGCTGATCGCCGTGATTCTTTCGGCGCAATCGACCGATGTCGGCGTCAACAAGGCCACTGCAAAACTATTCCCGGTAGCCAATACCCCGGCAGCGATTCACGCGCTGGGCGTCGAGGGATTGTCCGAATACATCAGGACCATTGGCCTGTTCAACAGCAAAGCAAAAAACGTGATTGAAACCTGCCGATTGCTGGTGGAACGTCATGCGAGCGAAGTACCGCAAACGCGCGAGGAACTGGAAGCGCTGCCCGGCGTGGGCCGCAAGACAGCCAACGTTGTGCTCAATACGGCATTCCGTCAGTTGACCATGGCCGTGGACACCCATATTTTCCGCGTCAGCAACCGTACCGGCATTGCGCCCGGCAAGAACGTAGTTGAGGTGGAAAAAAAACTGATGAAGTTCGTGCCCAAGGAATACCTGCTCGACTCACATCACTGGCTGATCCTTCATGGGCGCTATGTCTGCCTGGCCCGCAAGCCTCGTTGCGGCAGTTGCCGGATCGAAGACCTGTGCGAATACAAGCACAAGACTTCGGACGATTGAGGCACTATTAGATTTGTTGATTCGTCGATTGAAAAAATCTTTTTTACCCGCCGGGAGAATGTCGTTATAAGGAGCCCCAAAGGCCGTCTTAGCCTGGAGTAACTAAATGAGCACTGGCAAAGAGCAATTGGACGTTGAAGATGATTTCACCCCCGTGGAGGCTGATGAGGCTGAACCGGTGGTTGAAGTAGCAAAAACCAACCTTAGCAAGCGCCGTACCATCGACAATCTTCTGGAGGAGCGCCGACTGCAAAAGCAATTGGCCGATTACGATTTTGACTTATGACACCTGAAAGCCTCCCGAAACGGAGGCTTTTTTATTATGTTCCGACTCGTGATAAATGCCCGTTCATCGCGCTTCGTCCAACGCCAATGGATTACACAAGCCCATTGCGCTGAGCCAATTCAATCAGGTCAACCAGAGAGCGCGCATTAAGCTTCAAAAGAAGACGTGTCTTGTAAGTGCTGACAGTCTTGTTGCTGAGAAACATCCCGTCGGCAATCTCTTTGTTAGTCTTACCCTTGGCTAACTGTTGCAAGACCATCATCTCTCGCCCTGATAAACGATCTACCATATCCGCTTCACTGGCATTACCCAGACTTGCACGCACGGTATGCAATGCCTGATTTGGAAAGTAACTATAACCGGACAACACCGCTTTTATTGCACTGAGCAACTCCGTCAAATCCTGTTGCTTGCAAACATACCCAGCCGCCCCCGACTGCATGCATCGCATGGAAAAATGACCGGGTGCCTGGGATGTGAGTATCAATACTTTTACCGGCATGGCTGACGATGACAGCCGCGCAATAACTTCCAGCCCATCGAGTTTCGGTATTCCAATATCCAGAATGACAATGTCCGGCATACAGTCACGGGCAAGTTGCAATGCATCCACGCCATTATCTGTCTCTGCAATAACTTCGTAGCCATGACGTTCCATCAGCATACGCACCGCAAGACGAATGACGGGGTGATCATCCACGATCAGCACTTTATTCATGGGCAAGTCCAATTTTCGCTGTTCGAATTTTTAGAGCCCGCACAATAGCCTAGTCGTTTCACCCATGGCATGCCATGCCCCCCGGCCACCCACAGCGAGAGACATTCCCTACAAATATCGCGGATTAGTCTTACAAAAAAACCGATAATTCGATGCTTCGAAAACAGAATACGCGTGAAGACAATTCACATTTCACCAGTTTTTTGTTTCAACTCAAGACTAAAAAATCAATTAGAAATACGAAACAACGGTAATAGGACAACACCGACCTTTAAACCACGTTTGAAAGTAACTGATATTTTCTGAACCCATACTCATACCGGAAATATCATACACAATGCATCCACTTGCTCTTACAGCAGAAACGCATCCATGATCAATTATTAAAGAAGTGCACACTCAAAAATTAAAACAGAGAATAATCAAGAACAAGACACATCACACAATTAAAATATCAATACCCAAAACACAAACACCACAGATACTATGCCAACTACCCACAAAAACAGCCACTCACCAATGAAGAAAGATTAAATCACATGAGAAAAAGATATGACAAAACTCAAAAAAAGAATCACCAACCCCATGACTATTATCGCAATATTCGCAACGCTATCCGAAACTTCGGCGGCCATATCATTGCCGTTCCTGGACGAGGATGAACGCGAAATCTACATCTGGTTCTTGATCAGCTTCCCTTTTTATTTGCTGCTCCTTTTTTTTGCCACGCTCAACTTTAACTATCGGTCGCTTTACGCACCTTCGGACTTTGAAAAAGAAAAACATTTCATAAAGGTACTCGACAGTGTCGAGCGGCCGGAAAACAACGACACAATGAGTTCGTCTGAAAACGCCCGGCGGGATTCGCCGACAAATGATAGGCGGTCAGTTCCTTCTTCTCGCACTGCACAGGCCCCGCCGACCGAAATCGGCTTACAGGCCACCCTTTCGGTTCAACATCACGTCCGGCTGCCCGAGCTTTTGAATGACCTGTACATCATTGATGCCCGCTGGTTGAGCAAAAAAATGGAGTTCGGCTCTTTACTGGAGACAATCAAAAATCCGCAGGTGAGGAAGAGCCACGTGATTTTGTTTCTCACCGGAGCAGAATCGGAGGCGTTACTGAAAGAAGGCGCAGGTTCAAAGCAGACAAGAAAACGCGACACCAGCGCTTTTTGTGTTGCTTACAATTTGAATTCACACGAGATGACGGTCATTGATCAGAGCAGCCTGCCGGCACACAACTATCAAAAGTGACACGAGGGGCATAAGTCGACAAAAAATGATTGAAACGCAATATCAGGTAAAAACCCCATTTCGCAAGTTTGTGGCCTCGTCGATGACGAGGCCACAAATCCATTACAAGCTCAAAGGTCTCAGAAAAGCTTTCGGCCTTTATTCGCCGCAATGCGCATGCGCAATGCGTTCAGCTTGATGAAGCCTGCAGCGTCAGCCTGATTGTAGGCGCCGCCATCTTCTTCGAAGGTCGCGATGTTGGCATCGAACAACGACTCGTCGGACTTGCGGCCGGTAACGATCACATTGCCCTTGTACAGCTTCAGGCGCACGACACCGTTCACGTGTGCCTGGGACGCGTCGATCATCTGTTGCAGCATCAGACGCTCAGGGCTCCACCAGTATCCGGTGTAGATCAGGCTGGCGTATTTAGGCATCAGCTCGTCTTTGAGGTGAGCCACTTCGCGGTCCAGGGTGATCGATTCGATCGCACGGTGAGCGCGCAGCATGATGGTGCCGCCCGGGGTTTCGTAGCAGCCACGGGACTTCATGCCGACGTAGCGGTTCTCGACGATGTCGAGACGGCCGATGCCGTGTTCGCCACCGATACGGTTCAGGGTCGCCAGCACGGTGGCCGGGGTCATTTCGACGCCGTCCAGCGCGACGATGTCGCCGTTGCGGTAGGTCAGTTCCAGGTATTGCGGCTTGTCAGGAGCCTTCTCCGGGGAGACGGTCCATTTCCACATATCTTCTTCGTGCTCGGTCCAGGTGTCTTCCAGCACGCCGCCTTCATAGGAGATGTGCAGCAGGTTGGCATCCATCGAGTACGGGGATTTTTTCTTGCCGTGACGCTCGATCGGGATCGCGTGCTTTTCGGCGTAATCCATCAGCTTCTCGCGGGACAGCAGGTCCCATTCGCGCCAAGGAGCAATCACTTTGACGCCTGGCTTCAAGGCGTAGGCGCCCAGTTCGAAACGAACCTGGTCGTTGCCCTTGCCGGTGGCGCCGTGGGAAATGGCGTCAGCGCCGGTTTCGTTGGCGATTTCGATCAGGCGTTTGGCGATCAGCGGACGCGCGATGGAAGTACCCAGCAGGTACTCACCTTCGTAAACGGTGTTGGCGCGGAACATCGGGAACACGAAATCGCGCACAAACTCTTCGCGCAGGTCGTCGATGTAGATTTCTTTGACGCCCATGGCCTGAGCCTTGGCGCGTGCAGGTTCGACCTCTTCGCCCTGACCGAGGTCAGCGGTGAAGGTCACGACTTCACAGTTATAAGTATCCTGCAGCCACTTGAGGATCACCGAAGTGTCCAGGCCGCCGGAATACGCCAGAACGACCTTGTTTACGTCCGCCATGCCATCACTCCACGGGGTTCTACGGAAAGCCGGGAAGTCTACCGCTCATGCAGGATAATTTACAGTGGCGCGACAGCTTATGACGACGAAGCGACAGAATCTGTCGAGAGAGCGACGATGACCGAGTGGTCAGGAAGTTGCCGAGGCTGCCGGTTTCGTAGCCTGAGGAGCAACCTGCTCCGCCGGCGCTCCCCGCTCCAGACGCACCGCTACCCGGCGATTCTTCGAGCGGTTGGCGTTGTTGGTGTTCGGCGCCAATGGATAACGCTCGCCGTGGAAACGGACGGTGATTTGCGATTCCTGAATTCCGTTGGCCTTGAAGAACTCCATGACCGCCAGAGCCCGGCGGCGTGACAGGTCACGATTGGTCAAGCGGTTGCCGCTATTGTCGGAGTGGCCATCGAGTTCGATGTGATTGACCGTTGGATCGGCCTGCATGTACTCCAGCATGACCTGTAGCCTGGCTTTCGCGGCAGTATCCAGATCGATACCGCCACCGGGGAAGCCGACTTCGGATTGCTTCACTTGCTCAAAATTCTGCGGTAACAACTTGGCCACGCAGCCCTGATAATCAGCGTAAGCCTTACTGAATTTGACTGGCAGCAAACGCACTTCCGACACCCGGCCATCGCCCGAAGAATGCCGAATCACCGGACTACGCCCGTCCATCAGTCCACTGATCAATCGTCCGGCCTGTACCTGTGAACTGTTGAACAACACATTACCGCTGCCAATTCTCACAGTACCCAAGTTGATATCCCCACGCCCCGGCTGCCAGGGCGCAGCCGCTGCCAGCAACGTGGCCGAACCGCCGCCCATCATGGCGTTGTAAGCATTCAGACGAAATGTCGCCTGCTCGCCAGCACGGCGCACAAACTGCCCCGAGCCGAAATCGGTGATTGGCTGAGTCAGCCGGCATTCGAACTTGTCACCTTCGACCGTCCACTCAATGCTCTCCAGACGGGTCTGGAAAGTGAGCGCCATCGCAGGAAGGCTGGCAAACACACTGAGCAAGGCTAAATAACGCTGGCGCACGGGAGGCTCCACTGGCTTCTACAACAAAAAGACCGACACACACTTGTTTACGGCATACCTGTTGGATATCGGAAGCTTCCCGCAAAACTTGATAGCGAGTGCCTGCAAGAGTCTTTTCCGGTAGCATTCCCTTCAGTTTGACCCGCCTGGAATCCCCTCATGTCCGACCGCCTGACCCTGCTGCGTCCCGACGACTGGCATATTCATCTTCGCGATGGTGCTGTGTTGACCAATACCGTTGCGGATGTCGCGCGTACCTTTGGTCGCGCCATCATCATGCCCAACCTGGTTCCTCCGGTCCGCAATGCGGCCGAAGCCGACGGCTATCGCCAGCGGATTCTCGCTGCCCGCCCGGCCGGCAGCCAGTTCGAACCGCTGATGGTGCTGTACCTGACCGACCGCACCCAGCCCGAAGAAATTCGCGAGGCCAAGGCCAGCGGTTTCGTGTACGCCGCCAAGCTGTACCCGGCCGGCGCGACCACCAACTCGGACTCTGGCGTCACCAGCATCGACAAGATCTTCCCTGCACTGGAGGCCATGGCCGAAGTGGGAATGCCTTTGTTGATTCACGGTGAAGTCACCCGTGGCGACGTCGACGTGTTCGACCGCGAAAAAATCTTCATCGATGAGCACATGCGTCGTGTGGTCGAGCGTTTCCCGACCCTCAAAGTGGTGTTCGAACACATCACCACCGCGGATGCCGTGCAATTCGTCAATTCGGCTCCGGCCAACGTTGGCGCGACCATTACCGCGCATCACCTGCTGTACAACCGTAACCATATGCTGGTGGGCGGGATTCGGCCGCACTTCTATTGCTTGCCGATTCTCAAGCGCAATACGCATCAGGAAGCCCTGCTCGACGCTGCAACCAGCGGCAGCGAGAAGTTCTTCCTTGGCACCGACTCGGCTCCCCACGCTCAGCACGCCAAAGAAGCCGCTTGCGGCTGTGCCGGCTGCTACACCGCTTATGCGGCGATCGAGATGTACGCCGAAGCGTTCGAACAGCGTAACGCGCTGGGCAAGCTTGAAGCCTTTGCCAGCCTCAACGGCCCGCGCTTCTACGGCCTGCCGGCGAATACCGATCGCATCACCCTGGTTCGCGAAGAGTGGACCGCCCCAACCAGCTTGCCATTTGGCGAGTTGACCGTTATCCCGCTGCGCGCCGGTGAAAAACTGCGCTGGCGCCTGCTGGAGGAACACGCGTGAGTGAAGACCATTTCGACGACGAACAGGAAAGTAATGGCGGTGGAGGCGGTTCCCGTCACCCAATGGCCGCACGGTTTCGTGGCTACCTGCCAGTTGTCGTCGACGTAGAAACCGGTGGCTTCAACTCGGCCACCGATGCGCTGCTGGAAATCGCCGCAACCACCATCGCCATGGATGAAAAGGGTTTTGTTTACCCGGATCACACTTACTTCTTCCGTGTCGAGCCTTTCGAAGGCGCGAACATCGAAGCAGCCGCCCTGGAGTTCACCGGCATCAAGCTCGATCACCCACTGCGCATGGCCGTGAGTGAAGAGTCGGCGCTGAATGATATCTTCCGCGGCGTGCGCAAGGCTCTCAAGGCCAATGGTTGCAAACGGGCGATTCTGGTCGGGCACAACAGCAGCTTCGATTTGGGTTTCCTTAACGCTGCCGTCGCGCGCTTGGACATGAAGCGCAACCCGTTCCACCCGTTCTCCAGCTTCGATACAGCGACCCTCGCCGGTCTGGCTTACGGTCAAACAGTGTTGGCAAAGGCTTGTCAGGCCGCCGATATCGACTTCGACGGTCGCGAGGCCCACTCGGCTCGCTACGACACCGAGAAGACCGCCGAGCTGTTCTGCGGCATTGTTAACCGCTGGAAGCAAATGGGCGGCTGGGAAGATTTCGACGATTGATCCGGGTGCGACCCTGCTCCCACAGGGTTCCAGACATATTCTGCCCATAAAAAAACCGGCCCTGAGGCCGGTTTTTTTGTACCTGGTGCCTTACAGCGCAGCAGCGTGCTCGGTCAGGTAAGCAGCAACGCCTTCTGGCGAAGCGTTCATGCCCTTGTCGCCTTTTTTCCAGTTGGCAGGGCAAACTTCGCCGTGCTCTTCGTGGAATTGCAGAGCGTCGACCAGACGCAGCAGCTCTTCCATGTTACGGCCCAGCGGCAGGTCGTTGATGATCTGCGAGCGGACAACACCTTTGTCGTCGATCAGGAACGCGCCACGGAAAGCAACGCCGTCAGCGGACTGAACGTCGTAGGCCTTCATGATTTCCTGCTTGATGTCGGCAGCCATGGTGTAACGGACTGCGCCGATACCGCCATCGTTTACCGGGGTGTTGCGCCATGCGTTGTGGGTGAAGTGCGAGTCGATCGAGACCGCGACTACTTCAACGTTGCGTGCCTTGAACTCAGACATGCGGTTGTCCAGAGCGATCAGCTCCGACGGGCAAACGAAGGTGAAGTCCAGTGGGTAGAAGAACACCAGGCCGTATTTGCCTTTGATGGCCGACGACAGGGTGAAGCTGTCTACGATTTCGCCATTGCCGAGTACGGCCGGTACGGTGAAGTCAGGGGCTTGTTTGCCTACGAGTACGCTCATTGGATATCTCCTGGTGTAGAAACGTGAAAAACAAGATTGGTATCAGCCTGCCACCCTCAAGCGACAGCCCTGTGACACGAACCCGTTTCGAAAAGACCGGCCATCATACACTGCGTTTTTGACCTGTCTTAACGGTTTTTCCCGCACAGATAAAAACGCCGGAGAGGATTCCGTTGTTGGCTACCGTTCGTCAGGCCTGAAAAAAGCGCCTCCAAAGCACTTTGACAATCATTCTCGTTAACATTAAGATCCATCGCATTCGAGCATAACAAGCGACGGTTTTCACTTATGTATGTTTGCCTCTGCACTGGCGTCACCGACGGCCAAATCCGCGATGCGATCTATGAAGGATGCTGCAGCTACAAGGAAGTCCGCCAGGCCACCGGCGTTGCCAGTCAATGTGGCAAATGTGCCTGCCTGGCCAAGGAAGTGGTTCGCGAGACCCTGACCAAACTGCAAACTGCTCAGGCTGCAATTCCTTTTCCTGCGGAATTTACAGCCGCATAAATACCCTATTTCAAAGAACCGGACTGATGTCCGGTTTTTTTATGCCTGAAAATCAATTGCTTAGGCTCTAGACGCGGAACACAAACATTCTTATTCCGATTAATTTTCATTTAAGTTTCAATAACTTAGGTTTGACACTATTAAATACGGGGCTCAAACTCTTCTCTATTGACGGTTAATACAGGGCAGGACCCCATCATGAAAGGCGACGTTACAGTCATCCAGCATCTCAACAAGATCCTTGCCAATGAGCTGGTCGCGATCAATCAGTACTTTCTGCATGCGCGCATGTATGAAGACTGGGGCCTGAACAAGCTCGGCAAGCACGAGTACCACGAATCCATCGACGAGATGAAGCACGCGGACAAGCTGATCAAGCGCATCCTGTTCCTTGAAGGCCTGCCGAACGTTCAGGACCTCGGCAAGCTTCAAATCGGCGAACACACCAAGGAAATGATTGAGTGCGACCTGCGTATCGAACGCACCGGTCATGCTGATCTCAAAGTGGCCATCGCTCATTGCGAAACGGTTGGCGACTTCGGTAGCCGTGACCTGCTTGAAGATATTCTTGAGTCCGAAGAAGAACATATCGACTGGCTGGAAACCCAACTTGGCCTGATCGATAAAATCGGTATCGAAAACTACCTGCAATCGCAGATGGGCGACGACGAGTAAGTTCTACGCCGCCAATCTCGATGCAATAAAAAGCCCCGCTCTGTTAATAAGGCGGGGCTTTTTTATTGCGCGGGTTTCAGGTTTACCGGAAACCCGCGTACTGACAAATCAGGCTTCGGACTTGGCAGCAGCAGCGGCTTCAACAGCAGCCTTGATGGTGGTTTGCAAAGAACCGTCTGCAGCCATCTCGGTCATGATGTCGCTACCGCCGACCAGCTCACCACCCACCCACAGTTGCGGGAAGGTTGGCCAGTTGGCGTATTTTGGCAGGTTGGCGCGGATTTCCGGGTTCTGCAGGATGTCCACGTACGCAAACTTTTCGCCACACGCCATCACGGCCTGAGCGGCTTTCGCGGAGAAGCCACACTGCGGGGCATTCGGCGAGCCTTTCATGTAAAGCAGAATGGTGTTGTTGGCAATCTGCTCTTTAATCGTTTCGATGATATCCATGGAGCACCTCGGCTGAACTTTCCGACTCATGGGTCGGCACGGTGGCGCATTGTAACGGAAAGCCGAGCGCCCTGCTCGGTCTCTCCGTCAGATACGATCAAGCCGCCGCCACGGTCACGGGAACACCATTGAGTGCCGCATTCCCTGACAACTCATCGAGCTGACACTCGTCGGTCAGGTCATTGGCACTGGAACCCGGTTGGCCACTGGCGATGGTCATTTGAACGCCAGGGCGGGCATGACCCCAACCGTGAGGGAGGCTGACCACGCCTTTCATCATATCGAGGCTGCCCAGCACTTCAACTTCGATCACACCCACCCGCGAGCTGACCCGAACCTTCTGCCCGTCGCTCAAACCGCGGCTAGCGAGATCATCCGGGTTCATCAACAACTGATGACGCGGCTTGCCTTTCACCAGACGGTGATAGTTGTGCATCCACGAGTTGTTACTGCGCACATGCCGACGGCCGATCATCAACAACTCATCGGCGGCCGGTGCCTGCAACGCCGCAAAACGCTCGAGGTCAGCGAGGATTACGGCCGGGGCGGCCTGGATACGCTGGTTGGCGGTTTTCAAACGGGATACCAAGTTGGGTTTCAGCGCACCCAGATCGATCCCATGGGGATGATCGAACAGAGTGGCCAAAGACAGTTTGTGTTCCGAGCTATCGCCATACATCCCCATGCGCAAACCACGGTCGATCATCTGCGCCGGGGCGATGGTCGGTTTCAGCTGCTTGCCGGTCTTCGCCGCGAACGCGTTGGCCAACCCGACGAAAATCTCCCAGTCATGCAGCGCGCCTTCCGGTTTGGCCAAGACCGCGCGGTTGAAACGGCTGACGTTGCGTACCGCAAACATGTTGAACGTGGTGTCGTAATGATCGTTTTCCAGCGCCGAGGTGGACGGCAGGATCAGGTCGGCGTAGCGCGTGGTTTCATTGATATACAGATCGACACTGACCATGAACTCCAGACCGTCCAATGCCTGCTCCAGTTGTCGGCCATTGGGCGTCGATAGCACCGGGTTGCCCGCCACGGTGATCAGTGCGCGAACCTGCCCTTCGCCTTCAGTGAGCATCTCTTCAGCCAGCGCTGACACCGGCAGTTCGCCCGCGTATTCCGGGCGCCCGGAGACGCGGCTCTGCCACAAATTGAAATGCCCGCCCGACGTGGAAGCCACCAGGTCCACCGCTGGCTCCGTGCACATCGCACCACCGACACGGTCGAGATTACCTGTGACCAGATTGATCAATTGCACCAGCCAATGACACAACGTGCCGAACGTCTGGGTCGAGACGCCCATGCGGCCGTAGCAAACGGCGGTCGGGGCAGCGGCGAAATCCCGCGCCAGTTGGCGGATCTGCTCGGCTGGCACCGTACACAACGGGCTCATGGCCTCGGCGGTAAAATTCGCGACAGCCGCGCGGACTTCATCCAGCCCGTCTACCGGCAAATGAGTGTCGCGGGTCAAGCCTTCAGCGAACAAGGTATTGAGTAACCCGAACAGCAACGCCGCGTCGCCACCGGGACGCACAAACAAATGCTGATCGGCAATGGCGGCTGTTTCGCTGCGGCGCGGGTCGATCACCACCACTTTGCCGCCACGGGCCTGTATCGCCTTCAAGCGCTTTTCCACATCCGGCACGGTCATGATGCTGCCGTTGGACGCCAGCGGGTTGCCGCCGAGGATCAGCATGAAGTCGGTGTGATCGATGTCAGGTATTGGCAGCAGCAAGCCGTGTCCGTACATCAAATGACTGGTCAGGTGATGGGGCAACTGATCGACCGAGGTCGCGGAAAAGCGGTTGCGGGTTTTCAGCAGACCGAGAAAGTAATTGCTGTGGGTCATCAGCCCATAGTTGTGCACGCTGGGGTTGCCTTGATAGACCGCCACCGAGTTTTGCCCGTGACGCTCCTGAATCTGCGCAAGACGTTCAGCCACCAGGTTGAAGGCAGCCTCCCACTCGATCGGCTGCCATTCACTGCCCACCCGCAGCATTGGCTGATGCAGGCGATCCGGATCGTTCTGAATGTCTTGCAGGGCGACAGCCTTCGGACAGATATGCCCGCGACTGAATGTATCGAGTGGATCGCCCTTGATCGAAGTGATCTGCACATTACCTTCGAGTTCGGTGGTTTCGATGGTCAGGCCACAGATGGCTTCACACAGGTGGCAGGCACGGTGATGGAGAGTCTTGGTCATGGCCAGTCTCTGTCTTGTTCTGGGCGGGCAATATCGGCCGCGGGAACAAAACTATGGCGCCTGCCCCGCCACCGCGCCAGCGACGTACGTCTTGTGAATTGGCGGCCATCAGGCCAGCCGATGGCCGCTGCGATTCACCTTGAGCGTTACGAACGACAGGTCAGAAACCGACCGCCAGCGCACCGTCCCCGCCCCGTTTAATTGCCAAGCTCCACAGGGCCGGTGTACAAATGCTCGGCTGCTGTCAGGAAACAGGCTTCAAAAGCGCTACTGCGGTAATCCCGTAGCCCCTCTGAAATCCCCTAAAAACCGTAGCCCTATTGGTAAGACGCGACATTTAATTATAAGATCGCGCCTTCCCCTATTTCGTCGCCCCGTGCGGCTTACGCCGCAGGTCTCGCCCGTTGTTCCGTTAAACAAGGCTTTGAGCATCTGCGGTTTGTAGCAAAAAGGTAGTCAATGATGAGCGCAAGGCACTTTCTCTCCCTGATGGATTGCACGCCCGAAGAGCTGGTCAGCGTGATCCGTCGAGGCGTTGAGCTCAAGGACCTGCGTAACCGCGGCGTACTGTTCGAGCCTCTGAAAAACCGCGTGCTCGGGATGATCTTCGAGAAATCCTCGACCCGCACACGCATTTCGTTCGAAGCCGGCATGATCCAGCTCGGTGGCCAGGCGATCTTCCTGTCGCCGCGTGACACGCAACTAGGCCGTGGCGAGCCGATCGGCGACGCCGCCATTGTCATGTCGAGCATGCTTGATGCGGTGATGATCCGTACGTTTTCCCACAGCACACTGACCGAATTCGCTGCCAATTCGCGCGTCCCGCTGATCAATGGCCTGTCCGATGACCTGCACCCGTGCCAGTTGCTCGCCGACATGCAGACGTTCCTCGAACACCGCGGTTCCATCCAGGGCAAAACCGTGGCCTGGATCGGCGACGGCAACAACATGTGCAACAGCTATATAGAAGCGGCGATCCAGTTCGACTTCCAGTTGCGCATCGCCTGCCCGGAAGGTTACGAGCCGAACCCCGAATTCATGGCCAAGGCCGGCGACCGCGTGACCATCGTTCGCGATCCGAAAGATGCAGTTCGCGGCGCCCATCTGGTGAGCACCGACGTCTGGACCTCCATGGGCCAGGAAGAAGAAACCGCCAAGCGCCTGCAACTGTTTGCCCCGTATCAAGTCAACCGTGCCCTGCTCGACCTGGCCGCCCCGGACGTACTGTTCATGCATTGCCTGCCAGCCCACCGTGGCGAAGAGATCAGTGTCGACCTGCTCGACGATCCACGCTCAGTCGCCTGGGATCAAGCGGAAAACCGTCTTCACGCGCAAAAGGCCCTGCTCGAGTTTCTCGTCGAGCCGGCGTACCACCACGCATGAGCCAGCCATTACTGCTCAACCTGCGCAACCTCGCCTGCGGCTATCAAGACCAGCGCGTGGTGCAGAACCTCAACCTGCATTTGAACGCCGGCGACATCGGTTGCCTGCTCGGCTCTTCGGGCTGCGGCAAAACCACCACCCTGCGCGCGATTGCCGGATTCGAACCGGTGCACGAAGGCGATATCCAGCTCGCTGGCGAGACCATCTCCAGCGCCGGGTTCACCCTCGCCCCGGAAAAGCGCCGTATCGGCATGGTGTTCCAGGACTATGCGCTGTTTCCGCACCTGAGCGTGGCCGACAACATCGCCTTCGGCATTCGCAAGCATCCCCACAAGGATCGCGTCACCGAAGAGTTGCTGGAACTGGTTAACCTGAAAAACCTCGGCAAGCGGTTCCCCCACGAGCTTTCCGGTGGCCAGCAGCAACGCGTCGCCCTGGCCCGCGCCCTGGCGCCGGAACCGCAACTGTTGCTGCTCGATGAACCGTTCTCCAACCTTGATGGCGAATTGCGCCGCAAGCTCAGCCACGAAGTGCGCGACATTCTCAAGGCCCGCGGCACCAGCGCGATTCTGGTCACCCACGATCAGGAAGAAGCCTTCGCCGTCAGCGATCACGTCGGCGTGTTCAAGGAGGGTCGGCTGGAACAGTGGGACACGCCCTACAACCTCTATCACGAACCGCTGACGCCTTATGTCGCCAGCTTCATCGGTCAGGGTTATTTCATTCGCGGACAACTGAGCAGCCCGGAATCGGTGCAGACAGAGTTGGGTGAACTGCGCGGCAATCGTGCCTATACCTGGCCGGTCGGTGGTGCGGTGGATGTGTTGCTGCGTCCGGACGATATCGTCTATGCGCCGGACAGCGCGCTGAAGGCCCGGATCGTTGGCAAGACCTTCCTGGGTGCTTCGACTTTGTATCGATTGCAGTTACCGACTGGTGCGCAACTGGAGTCGATCTTTGCGAGTCATGTTGATCATCTGGTGGGTGCAGAGGTTGGCATTCGTGTCGCGGCGGAGCATCTGGTGTTATTCCAGGCTTCGGGAAGTACGGCGGCGCAGATTCCTGCCGTAGAATCTGGCGTTCGGCGCTTCAGCACCGCGCACTGATAAAGATCAAAAGATCGCAGCCTGCGACAGCTCCTACAAGGTGTATACATAACCCTGTAGGAACTGCCGCAGGCTGCGATCTTTTGCTGTCAGCCCAACAATAGCGTTCCACTCGCGACAAGCGTCGCACTCCCGCCAATCTTCACTCGATCCCCTTCCAGCCGACAAAACAACTCCCCACCCCGCGTCGAACACTGATACGCCGTCAGGCTCGACTTGCCCAATCGCGCAGACCAGTACGGAATCAGGCTGCAATGGGTCGATCCGGTCACCGGGTCTTCGTTGATGCCAATGGCCGGCGCGAAGTAGCGCGAGACGAAATCGTGCTGGCTGCCCCGTGCGGTGACGATAGCGCCCAGCCATGGCAACCGGGCCAGCGCGAGCATATCCGGCTGACAGTCGAGTACCGCCTGCTCAGACTCCAACACCACGAACAGTTCATTCGATCCCAACACATCGACGGCTTCAACGCCCAGCGCGCGTTCGACATCCAGGGTTACGCCCACTTCCGACGGTACGATCGCCGGAAAATCCAGCCACAGGCGCCCACCTTCACGACTCACACTCAATGGGCCGGACTTGCAGATGAAGTCCAGGCGTTCAACCGGTTCTTTGTAGATTTCAAACAGCACATAAGCACTGGCGAGGGTCGCATGACCGCACAGCGGAACCTCAGTGGTCGGAGTAAACCAGCGGATGTGCCAGCCCTGACCTTCACGCACCACGAAAGCGGTTTCGGCCAGATTGTGCTCGGCGGCAATTTTCTGCATCAACTCATCGGCGAGCCAGGCATCCAACCGATAAACCATCGCCGGGTTGCCAGCAAATGGCCGATCACTGAACGCGTCGACCTGATGAAACTCAAGCTGCATGAGACTTCTCCTTTATAAGCTCAAGCGCGGCCGATATCGGCGAACTTCGCCTGGGTATGTTCGGCGAGCACGGCGGGTGCCAATTCGACTTCCAGACCGCGTCGACCGGCACTGACAAAGATGCTCGCCAAGGGTTGGGCCGAGTTGTCGATAAATGTACGCAAGCGCTTCTTTTGCCCCAACGGGCTGATACCGCCCAACAGATACCCCGTTGAACGCTGCGCTGCCGCAGGGTCCGCCATTTCGACTTTTTTCACCCCGGCCGCATGAGCCAGCCCCTTCAAATCCAGACTCCCGCCAACCGGAACTACCGCCACCAGCAACTCACCTTTTTCACTGGCCGCCAGCAAGGTCTTGAACACTTGCGCCGGGTCCAATCCGAGTTTTTCCGCGGCCTCCAATCCATAGGATGCGGCCTTCGGGTCATGTTCGTAACTGTGCACACGGTGTTCGGCCCGAACCTTTTTCAACAAATCCAATGCGGGGGTCATGACAGCTCCAGACTGCGCGGCAGTAGAAAAATACTGCGCCCGATTCTAGGACATAGATTCGCAAAAGGCTCCATGGCAGGAATGTTTCAAAATTCCTGGTGCGAATTTATGTCTCACTCGTTACCCATTTGCCTAATCAGCGCCACGATCATTCATACAACTAATAGTTAATTTGTGACTGACGGTTCACTTTCGACCTTTGACAGTAGCGTTTCTTGTCTATATTTTTTCGAATCTGAATCATGCACCATTGTTTCAACGCAGCACCCGAGAGTCAGCCGAGAACAGGATGGGGATCCTGCCTCAGTGAAAAACGCGCTTCGACCATGATTTGAAAAAAGCGCCAGAAAATAAAAATGAGGTTTGAATGACAACCGCTCTACAACAACCATCGCTCTCGAGCCAATGCATGGCCGAGTTTCTCGGCACGGCTCTGCTTATCTTTTTCGGTACGGGTTGCGTTGCTGCGCTCAAGGTCGCGGGTGCCAGCTTTGGCCTGTGGGAAATCAGCATCATCTGGGGCGTTGGCGTCAGCATGGCGATCTATCTGACTGCCGGGGTTTCCGGCGCTCATCTCAACCCGGCTGTCAGCATTGCGCTGAGCATTTTCGCCGACTTCGAAAAGCGCAAACTGCCGTTCTATATTTTTGCTCAGGTAGCGGGAGCCTTTTGTGGTGCACTGTTGGTGTACACGCTGTACAGCAACCTGTTCTTCGATTTCGAACAAACTCACCATATGGTTCGCGGCACCGAAGCCAGCCTTGAATTGGCGTCGGTGTTTTCCACCTTCCCCAACCCGAGCCTGTCCACCGCCCAGGCATTTCTGGTTGAAGTGATCATCACCGCCATCCTCATGGGTGTGATCATGTCCCTGACTGACGACAACAATGGCCTGCCGAACGGCCCGCTCGCGCCCATCCTCATCGGTTTGCTGATTGCGGTAATTGGCAGTTCGATGGGACCGTTGACTGGGTTCGCGATGAACCCTGCCCGTGATTTCGGCCCAAAACTGATGACCTTCTTCGCCGGCTGGGGTGATATTTCCTTCACCGGCGGGCGCGACATTCCGTACTTCCTGGTACCTGTTTTTGCCCCGATTGTCGGTGCCTGCCTCGGCGCCGCGGCGTATCGCGGGCTCATCGCCCGCCATCTGCCAGGCACCGCACCTGCTACAAAGGACACAACACCGGCCATTGACGGCAAACCAAGAATTTCTTGATACCGTTGACGCGTGATACTGCCCACTTAATCGCGCGCCAGACTTCATTCCCTTATTTCGTCCAAGGCAATCGACATGACCGACCTACAGAATAAGAACTACATCATTGCCCTCGATCAGGGTACGACCAGCTCCCGCGCGATCATTTTCGACCGCGACGCGAATGTGGTCTGCACCGCCCAACGGGAATTCGCGCAGCACTATCCGCAGGCCGGCTGGGTCGAACATGACCCGATGGAAATCTTCGCCACCCAAAGCGCCGTAATGGTCGAGGCCCTGGCTCAAGCCGGCTTGCATCATGATCAGGTCGCGGCGATCGGCATTACCAACCAGCGTGAAACCACGGTGGTCTGGGACAAGAACACCGGTCGCCCGATCTACAACGCGATCGTCTGGCAGTGCCGTCGCAGCACCGAGATTTGCCAGCAGCTCAAGCGCGACGGCCATGAGCAGTACATCAGCGACACCACGGGCCTGGTCACCGACCCGTACTTCTCCGGCACCAAATTGAAGTGGATTCTCGACAACGTCGAAGGTAGCCGTGAACGCGCGCGCAATGGCGAGCTGCTGTTCGGCACCGTCGACAGCTGGCTGATCTGGAAATTTACTGGCGGCAAAGTTCACGTCACCGACTACACCAACGCCTCGCGCACCATGCTCTTCAACATCCACACCCTGGAGTGGGATGCGAAGATGCTGGACCTGCTGGATATCCCGCGGGAAATGTTGCCGGAAGTGAAGTCGTCGTCGGAAATTTACGGCCGCACCAAAAGTGGTATTGCCATCGGCGGCATTGCCGGCGACCAGCAAGCCGCATTGTTCGGTCAGATGTGTGTCGAAGCCGGCCAGGCCAAAAACACCTACGGCACCGGCTGCTTCCTGCTGATGAACACCGGTAACAACGCCGTGAAATCGAACCACGGCATGCTCACCACCATCGCCTGTGGCCCGCGTGGCGAAGTGGCCTACGCACTCGAAGGCGCGGTGTTCAATGGCGGCTCCACCGTTCAGTGGCTGCGCGACGAGTTGAAAATCATCAACGACGCCCACGACACCGAATACTTCGCCAACAAGGTCAAGGACAGTAACGGCGTGTACCTCGTACCTGCCTTCACCGGCCTCGGCGCGCCGTACTGGGACCCATATGCCCGTGGCGCCCTGTTCGGCCTGACCCGCGGCGTTCGCGTGGATCACATTATCCGCGCCGCGCTGGAGTCGATTGCCTACCAGACCCGCGACGTACTCGACGCCATGCAGCAGGACTCCGGCGAACGCCTCAAGGCCCTGCGTGTGGATGGCGGTGCGGTGGCGAACAATTTCCTCATGCAGTTCCAGGCCGACATCCTCGGCACTCAGGTCGAGCGTCCGCAAATGCGCGAAACCACGGCATTGGGTGCTGCTTACCTGGCTGGCCTCGCCTGCGGCTTCTGGGGCAGCCTGGAAGAGTTGCGCGGCAAAGCGGTGATCGAACGCCAGTTCGAACCCACCCTGGACGAACCGGCAAAGGAAAAACTCTACGCCGGCTGGAAAAAAGCGGTCAGCCGCACCCGTGATTGGGAACCGCACGAGGGAGCTGAATAAGCCATGGTCCGGACGCGTTTCCGGTTGTAACTGGCAGGGAGCGGATTCCTGCGGCATCATGGGCAAATTTTGTACGGCAGCCCCAAGGACGCCCCATGAATCTGCCTCCCCGCCAGCAGCAAATCCTCGAACTGGTCCGCGAGCGCGGCTATGTCAGCATCGAGGAAATGGCCACGCTGTTCGTTGTTACCCCGCAGACCATTCGCCGCGACATCAATCAGCTGGCGGAAGCCAATTTGTTGCGTCGCTATCACGGCGGCGCGGCTTACGACTCCAGCGTCGAAAACACCGCCTACGCCATGCGCGCCGATCAGATGCGCGATGAAAAACAGCGTATTGGTGAAGCGATCGCAGCACAGATCCCCGATCATGCCTCGCTGTTTATCAATATCGGTACGACCACCGAATCCATCGCTCGGGCGCTGCTCAATCACAGCCACCTGAAAATCATCACCAACAACCTGCACGTCGCCTCGATGCTCAGCGCCAAGGACGACTTCGACGTTCTGCTGACCGGCGGCAACGTACGACGCGATGGTGGTGTCGTCGGTCAGGCCAGTGTCGACTTCATCAACCAGTTCAAGGTCGACTTCGCCTTGGTCGGCATCAGCGGCATCGATGAAGATGGCAGCCTGCTGGATTTCGATTATCAGGAAGTGCGGGTGTCCCAGGCGATCATCGCCAACGCTCGGCAGGTGATCCTTGCGGCTGACTCCAGCAAGTTCGGGCGCAATGCCATGATTCGCTTGGGACCAATCAGCCTGGTTGATTGCCTGGTCACCGATCAGCAGCCTTCCCCTGCGCTGGCGCAGCTGTTAAATCAGCACAAGGTTCGGCTGGAGGTTGTTTAACCGCAACGTCGGTTGAACGACCCGTAGGAGCCCGGCTTGCCGGCTTTGGCGCCTTTGAGATCGCCATCGCCAGCAAGCCAGCTCCTACAAAACTCATTCCCCCCTCAAAAATGTTCGTAAATTTTCCTTTAACCGCCCTTCGATGAGTATTTTCAATCGAAGCTGACTGGCTGTGCGCGTCTTTATGGGCTAATATTTTCGCAAATGAACATTAATGTTCGATTTCAAATACAGAAAATCAAAAAAGTACCGAGGCCTTGCCGATGCCCACTTCCATTTTGTCTTCGCCCCCTCTTGCCGAGGTCTACGATATCGCCGTCATCGGTGGCGGGATCAATGGCGTGGGGATTGCGGCTGATGCTGCCGGGCGCGGCCTCTCGGTGTTCCTTTGCGAAAAAGATGATCTGGCCAGCCATACCTCGTCAGCCAGCAGCAAGCTGATCCACGGCGGCCTGCGCTATCTCGAACATTACGAATTCCGCCTGGTGCGCGAAGCCTTGGCCGAGCGTGAAGTGCTGCTGACCAAAGCTCCGCACATCGTCAAGCAAATGCGCTTTGTGCTGCCGCACCGGCCGCATCTTCGACCGGCCTGGATGATCCGCGCGGGCCTGTTTCTGTATGACAACCTCGGCAAACGGGAACAACTCGCCGGTTCGAAAAGCCTGAAATTCGGCCCGGACAGCGCGTTGAAAGGCGAGATCACCAAAGGCTTCGAATATTCCGATTGCTGGGTCGACGATGCGCGCCTGGTGGTACTGAACGCCATGGCGGCCCGGGAAAAAGGCGCTCACGTTCATACCCAGACCCGTTGCGTCAGCGCACGTCGCACCAAAGGCCTGTGGCACCTGCATTTGGAACGCCTCGATGGCAGCCTGTTTTCGATTCGTGCCAAGGCTTTGGTAAACGCGGCCGGCCCATGGGTAGCCAAGTTCATTCGCGACGACCTGAAGATGGAATCACCTTACGGCATCCGCCTGATCCAGGGCAGTCACTTGATCGTGCCGAAGTTGTACGAAGGGGAGCACGCGCACATTCTGCAAAACGAAGATCAGCGCATCGTTTTCACTATCCCGTACCTGAACCACTTCACCCTGATCGGCACCACTGACCGCGAGTACACTGGGGACCCGGCGAAAGTGGCGATCACTGATGGCGAAACCGATTACCTGTTGAACGTGGTCAATGCTCACTTCAAGAAGCAGATCAGCCGCGACGATATCCTGCACAGCTACTCGGGTGTTCGCCCGCTGTGCAACGACGAGTCTGACAATCCGTCGGCCGTCACCCGCGATTACACCCTGGCGTTGTCGGGCAGTGGCGACGAAGCGCCGCTATTGTCAGTGTTTGGCGGCAAGCTGACCACTTATCGCAAACTCGCGGAATCGGCACTGGCGCAACTGGCGCCGTACTTCCAGGACATCCAGCCAGGCTGGACCGCGAACGCTCCTCTGCCGGGCGGCGAAGACATGACTACCCCGCAAGCGCTGAGTTCGCTGATCCGTGACAAGTACGATTGGGTCCCGACCGAAATTTCGCGGCGCTGGGCCACCACCTACGGCAGTCGCACCTGGCGCATGCTCGACGGTGTAGAAAACCTGAGCGACATGGGCGAGCACATCGGCGGCGGCCTCTACACCCGTGAAGTGGATTACCTGTGCAGCGAAGAGTGGGCGACCACCGCGCAGGACATCCTGTGGCGTCGCAGCAAGCTCGGTTTGTTCACCACGGCAGCAGAACAGGACAAGCTCAGGGATTACCTGAACAAGGTCGAGCAGAACCGCAGCAAGATCGAAGCGGCCTGATCGCTGACCGGATAAACGAAAGCCCCTGAATCTCACGATTCAGGGGCTTTTTTATCAGTTCTTCCTGATAGTTTTACTCACGCAAATCCGATTCATGAATGGGCTGATCACGATGGGTCGCCCGCTGATACTGCGCCGGCCAGATCGCCTTGCGTCCGCCCAGATCGTCGTCCGCGTGCAGCGGCCAGTACGGGTCACGCAAAAGCTCTCGGGCGAGGAAAATGATGTCCGCCTGACAGGTGCGCAAAATGTGCTCGGCTTGCGCCGGCTCGGTAATCATTCCCACGGTGCCGGTGGCGATTTCTGATTCTTTGCGTACGCGCTCGGCGAAACGAGTCTGGTAACCAGGCCCTGTAGGAATTTCCGCGTTGGCCGCCGTGCCGCCCGAGGAAACATCGATCAGGTCCACGCCCAAAACTTTGAGGCGCCGCGCCAGCTCGACGGTTTCATCGGGATTCCAGCCGTCTTCCACCCAGTCGGTGGCCGAGACCCGGACAAACAGCGGCAACTCTTCCGGCCACACGGCACGCACCGCTTCGGTGACCTGTAACACCAACCGGATGCGGTTTTCGAATGACCCGCCATATTGATCGCGTCGCTGATTACTCAGGGGCGAAAGAAATTGGTGCAGCAGATAACCATGGGCTGCGTGTATCTCCACCACTTTGAAACCAGCCGTTAGCGCACGCCTGGCCGCATCGACAAAAGCCTGAATGACATCGGCGATTTCGGCTTCGTCGAGCTGCTTGGGTTGTGTGTGTTGTGGATCGAAGGCAATGGCTGATGGGCCTACCGGCAGCCAGCCGCCCTCTTCGGCTTTGACGCTGCCATGCTTGCCCAGCCATGGTCGATAGGTACTGGCCTTGCGCCCGGCGTGAGCCAATTGGATGCCGGCGACGGCGCCCTGAGCGGTAATGAAGCGGGTGATTCGTTGCAAGGGCTCGATCTGTTCATCATTCCACAGGCCAAGGTCTTGCGCGGTGATGCGCCCGTCGGCCGTGACCGCCGTGGCTTCGGTAAATATCAGCCCCGCACCGCCGATAGCGCGGCTGCCGAGGTGCACCAGGTGCCAGTCATTGGCCAGGCCATCGACGCTGGAATACTGGCACATCGGCGAGACAGCAATTCGGTTGAGCAGGGTCAGTTGGCGAAGGGTATAGGGTTCAAGCAGCAGACTCATGGGGCACCTCTCGATCAATGGTCAGGCTCCAGGGTTCTGATTGAATAGTCCACGAGTGACAGGAAAAGAGTGGAGCACCCGCCCCCGCGGGCAAAAAATTCGACAAGACGTCACAAGGCCAATCAAGCAGTGCTTAGAGCCTAGTCGACAACGAGGAATGAGGGAGGGTTCATGAATTGAAAACACAGACACTGTGGCGAGGGCGCTTGCTCCCTCGCCACAAAAGCTATCGCGGTTCGATGTGGGCAATCATCAGCTGGACAGTCTCGTTACCGCGAAACTCGTTAACGTCGAGTTTGTAGGCCAACTCCACCCACTTGATCGTCGGATTCGGCCACACGTCACGGTCGATACCAAAGGCAATGCCGTCTAGCTTGACCGAACCGCATTCACTCCTGAGCACTACTTTCAGGTGCCGTTCGCCGACCACGCGCTGCTCGATCAGCTGAAACACCCCGTGAAACAACGGCTCCGGGAAATGCTGCCCCCAAGGTCCGGCATGGCGCAGCGCGCGGGCCAGTTCCAGGTGAAATTCCTCGACCGCCAGAGTGCCGTCCGACAGCAAACGCCCGGTCAAGTCTTCTTCACGCATTTGCCTACGCACTTCAGCGTCAAAGGCTTCGGCAAACAACGGAAAATTCGCTTCCGGCAACGTCAGGCCGGCGGCCATCGCATGACCGCCGTACTTGGTGATCAGATTTGGATGCTGCGCCGCTACGACGCTCAATGCGTCACGGATATGAAAGCCCTGGACGGAACGTCCCGAACCCTTGAGCAGACCGTCTCCGGCATCGGCAAAGGCAATGGTCGGACGGAAATAACGCTCTTTCATACGCGACGCGAGGATACCGATGACGCCCTGGTGCCATTCGGCATCGAACAGGCACAAACCAAACGGCATCGATTCCACCGGCAAGTCCTTGAGCTGCGCCAGCGCTTCCCGCTGCATGCCCTGCTCGATGGATTTGCGGTCCTGGTTCATGCCGTCCAGTTGCGCGGCCATTTCACGGGCCAGGCCCGCGTCTTCGGTGAGCAGGCATTCGATGCCCAAGCTCATGTCATCCAGGCGACCTGCCGCATTCAGCCGTGGGCCGACAATGAACCCCAGGTCGGTGGACGTAATGCGCGCATGGTCACGCTTGGCCACTTCGAGAATGGCCTTGATCCCCGGCCGGGCACGTCCGGCGCGAATTCGCTCCAGGCCTTGGTGCACCAGAATCCGGTTGTTGGCATCCAGCGGCACCACGTCGGCGACGCTTCCCAGCGCCACCAGGTCGAGCAATTCGCCGATGTTCGGCTGCGGCTTGTTTTCGTACCAGCCCAAGCTGCGCAAGCGTGCACGCAGCGCCATCAGTACATAGAAAATCACCCCGACGCCGGCGAGCGCCTTGCTCGGAAACTCACAACCCGGCTGGTTCGGATTGACAATGGCATCGGCCAGCGGCAGTTCGTCACCGGGCAAGTGGTGATCGGTAACCAGCACGTTAAGGCCGGCCTTTTTCGCCGCCGCCACGCCTTCGACGCTGGAGATACCGTTGTCCACGGTGATCAGCAATTGAGGCTGACGCTCCAGCGCCACCGCGACGATTTCCGGCGTCAGGCCGTAGCCGTAGTCAAAGCGGTTCGGCACCAGATAATCGACGTGAGCCGCGCCCAACAGGCGCAAGCCCAGGGTGCCGACGGTGCTGGCCGTCGCGCCGTCAGCATCGAAGTCGCCGACGATCAGGATCCGCTGCCGCTGTTCGAGCGCGGTGACCAGCAAATCCACGGCAGCCTCGATGCCCTTGAGTTGCTGGAACGGAATCAGCCGCGCCAGGCTCTTGTCCAGTTCGGCCTCGGACTGCACACCCCGCGCCGCGTACAGACGGGTCAGCAGCGGCGGAATATCACCGAGGAATGGCAGGGTGGCGGGCAACAGGCGAGGTTCGATGCGCATGGGGTGACGGATGCTTCTCTTCAATACGTAGGATAAAACTGGTGAAACAGCGACTGATCAGCCGCGTTCGCCCTGCAACCATTGCAACTGGACTTCATGCTGGCCACGGTCGTCGGTGACGAAGATCGTGCCTTCGCTGATCATCACGTCCCACTTGATAACCCGCGGCATATCTTTGGCCAGGGTTTCCAGGACTTCCTGAGGCACTGCCGCGATGTTGACGTTTTTCAGGTTTTTGATCGCCGGGATCACCTTGCCTTCCCAGACACGCAGGCTGCCGTAGGCCAGCAGGCTGGTGCGCTCGGTGCGACGCGAGCACCAGGTCAGGCGATCGACGTCCGGTTGGCCGACTTCGATCCAGTGCAGGACACGGTCGTCCAGGCTCTTTTCCCACAAGGCGGGTTCATCCACGTCCGACAGACCACGGCCAAACGACAGTTGCTCGTTGTACCAGAGGGCGTAGGCCAGCAGGCGCACGGTCATGCGTTCTTCGGTTTCCGAAGGGTGACGGGCAATCGTCTGCTTGACGGTCTCGTAGACGCTGCGGTCGAGGTCGGTGAGGTTCAATTCAAACTTGTAGGTCGTGGACGGCTGGGCCATGAACGGGCTTCTTGATACGAGGAAAGTCGGCAAGTCTAACCGATGCGGCATCCAATCAACGAATTGAAGGCGATCTACCTTGAGCGCCTGACAGTCGGCTATGTTAAAACTCTGCATTCGCTCAATATTTTGTCCTACAGGATCCAGTATGCAGTCCTCCGCCAAACCGCTCGCAGGTCTGAAAGTCATTGAATTGGGTACGTTGATTGCCGGTCCGTTTGCCTCGCGAATCTGCGCAGAATTCGGTGCCGATGTGGTCAAGGTCGAATCCCCGGACGGTGGCGATCCGTTGCGCAAATGGCGCAAGTTGTACGAAGGCACTTCACTGTGGTGGTTCGTTCAGGCGCGTAACAAAAAGTCCCTGACCCTGAACCTCAAACATCCGGAAGGCCTGGAAATCCTGAAAAAGCTGCTGAGTGAAACGGACATCCTGATCGAGAACTTTCGCCCGGGAGTGCTGGAAAAGCTCGGCCTGGGCTGGGACGTACTGCACGCATTGAACCCGAAACTGGTGATGGTGCGACTTTCGGGATTCGGCCAGACCGGGCCGATGAAAGATCAGCCAGGCTTCGGTGCCGTCGGTGAATCCATGGGCGGCCTGCGCTACATCACCGGGTTCGAAGACCGGCCACCGGTGCGCACCGGGATTTCCATCGGCGATTCGATTGCCGCGCTCTGGGGCGTGATCGGTGCGCTGATGGCCCTGCGTCATCGCGAGGTCAACGGTGGCCAGGGGCAAGTGGTGGATGTGGCGTTGTATGAAGCGATCTTCGCCATGATGGAAAGCATGGTGCCGGAGTTCGACGTGTTCGGTTTCATCCGCGAACGCACCGGCAACATCATGCCCGGCATTACGCCCTCGTCCATTCACACCAGCGCCGATGGCAAACATGTGCAGATCGGCGCCAATGGCGACGCGATCTTCAAGCGCTTCATGCTGACCATTGGCCGCGAAGACCTGGCCAATGATCCAACGCTGGCCAGTAACGATGGCCGCGACAACCGTCGCGATGAGATTTATGGGGTCATTGATCGCTGGGTTAACTCGTTACCACTGGACACCGTTATTGAGCGATTGAATCAGGCCGAGGTGCCCGCGAGCCGAATCTTCAGCGCCGAAGACATGTTCAGTGATCCGCAATACCTGGCCCGGGAAATGTTCCTGCAGGCCAAGCTGCCCGACGGCAAAGACTTCAAGATGCCGGGCATCGTGCCGAAACTCTCTGAGACACCCGGTGATTGTGAATGGGTCGGGCCGCAACTGGGCGAGCACAACGCACAGGTACTCCAGGAGCTTGGCTATGACGCGTCGCAGATTACACAGCTGCGCAAAGACGGGGCCATCTGAGCTGAAGCGCGGGCCTGCGCGATCCGCCACGCACTGTCTGTTGCGTAACGGACGCACGATATGCGCGTTGGCGGGCATGCTTTTGATCACCGTTTTGACACTGCCGGTAGAGGTGCAATCCAAGGAAAACCTGCTTTGGCTGAAGCGGGATCTGCCGCCGCTGTTCATTTTCGACGGCCCGCAAAAAAGTCAGGGTGTGATCGATCAACTGTTGCGGCAGTTGATCGCCAGCATGCCTCAGTACCAACACAGCGTGATGAAGGTCAACCGCGCTCGCGGTTTGCAGATGCTCCACGAGCCCGCCCTGACGTGCGATGCGGCACTGAACTGGAGCAAGGAACGTGAAAGCTGGATCGCGTTTTCCGTTCCGGTGTTTCGGGCCATGAGCAATGGCCTGGCAGTGCGACGTATTGATCGGGAGGTGTTGACGCCGTTCATCACCGAGGGCGAGGTCGATCTGGCGGCACTGCTGGCCACCGGCAATGTGACCATGGGAATTGTGGCCGAGCGAAACTACGGCGAATTTCTCGACACATTGATCAAACAAGCACCACCCAAGGCGCTGACGCTGCATTACGGTAACGATGCTTTGGGCAGCCTGTTGCAAATGCAACGCCTGGGGCGTTTGCGGCTGCTGCTGGGCTATCGTCCGGAAATCCGTTACCAGGCCCAACAACACGGCATCGCGGAGGATGAATTGCAGTTCTACCCGATTCGCGGTACCGGCAAATACTTGTCCGGCTACATCGGTTGCACAGACACGCCTCAAGGCCGGCAGGCGATCGTAGAGATCAATGAACTGTTACGCACGCTTCCCCGCGATCACTTGAGCGAGGCCTACGCCGCCTGGCTCGACCCGGAAAGTCGCAGCGACTACCTGAAAGCCGCCAAGGATTTTTTTGAACGTCAGGCCGGGCAATGACAAATCCCGGGCAAAAAGAAACCCCGAGAAGTGGGGAGACGACTCGAGGTTAAACGTGGTCTACAAAAAGACCCGTAGCAGCAAGCTACAATCACCGGAGCACAATGCTTGCGTCTTGTTGCTAAAGGGTCTGACTGACCTAGGCGCAGGAAGGTTCCCACAAAAAATCATTCAATTGCGGCTGGCCAACAGCTTGTCTTGAGCAGCATTGCGCAACGCCGCGATAACGCAGGGCTCCAGGCGTCCTTCAGCGATCAGCACATCGCGGTGCAGCCCGTCGACCACATCCGTGAGAAGACGCTTATCGGTTAACTGAGCGTGGTTGAATTCGCGTTCGACCATTACCGCACCGGTCGAATTCTTCAATGTCACCCGGCATTCGCCATGAATGCCTGACGGGGTCAATGTCACCTGGTACGGGCTCAGAGCCTCACCGAGCAAGAGACTGATACTTTCCAAATCGATCACCACTCAATAGTCCGAAAACAAAGTGCCTGGGGCGTGCCTACAGTAAATGACCGCTGGCCCGAGAAGAAAGTTCTGAATTCCCGGTGCAGATGCACCTTCGTCTCTGGTCGATAGAGCATGCATGGCAAAGATGACAGAGAAAAAACAGCCGCATCACGTCTGTCGGGTACGCCGGCGAATATCGCTCCACCCCCCCAGCAATCCTCGCAACTGGCCGTCCGCGCTGTAGAACGGCACGGTCCATTGGTAGATATCCCGGAGGCCGTTGTTGAACATCAATTGCCGTTCGCTGAAGTGCCCCTTGCGACTCGCCAGTTGCGCCATGAACTCGGCATGCAAGAGTTCCGCGGTGTGCCTGGGCAAGACGTCCAACTCAATCAGCTGCCGACCTTGTACTTGATCAAAGCGGGTCAGCAGGTTTTCCTCATAGCTTTTATTGCACATGATCAAGCGCCCTTGCAGATCACGAACGAAGATCGGATCGGGCATGGCGTCCATCAACGCATGCTGGAAAGCGAGTTGATCATTGAGGCTTTTCTCGGCCTGCGCCCGTTGCTTGACCAATGCGGCCAGTCGACGGTTCCAAAGCAAGGACAGCAAGCCGAAGATACCGACGATGACGACGCTCCAGCAGCCCCACTCAGTCAACCGGTGCCAGACCGTCCGCGCTGGCACCGGCGTTATTCCACTGAGCCATTTCTGGCGGATGGCGCGCAATTCGGCAGGGGGAAACGCCTCTAGCGCCTTGTTGAGGATGCTCAACAACTGCGGCTGACCTTTGCGTACCGCCAGGTAGTCCGGATCCCATTTGCCCTCCACGATGTGACCGACCTGAAGCTGGCCCGAGGGGAAAAGTTGGGCGCCGATCTCGTTTTCGATAGTGGCATGGGCCTCGCCGCTCTCGACCCAGGCACGGGCCTCGGCGTGGGTCTTGACCGAGCGCAGTTCGATTGAAGGATATTCGCGGCGAATCGTGGCCTCCAGTGCATGCCGGGTCGGCAGCACCAGCACTCTTTTTGCCAGCTGTTGCAGCGATTGCACCGGCGGCTCCCCCGCCCGTCCAACGAACACCCAACCGGCACCACCGAAGGCATAGCTGAAGTCCAGAAACCTCTTGCGTTCATCATTCATGGCCAGCGTGGTGCTCATGTCCGCCGCCCCCCGTTCCAGATTTTCAAGCATCTGGTCAGTGGAAAACGACTCCGCATGAACAAACTTCAGCCCTGTCATGGCGCTGATGCGATCGAGCACATCCTTGTTCAAGCCACTCCAATGACCGTGCTCGTCCTTGAACAGGTACAACGGATACTCCAGCGACGCGACGATGACGCGCGGATGCTCGGCTATCCATTGCAACTCCTCGGTATCAAGCCCAATCAATTTACCGTGCTCACGGACCGCCGGATGCGCCGCCAGTATCCATTGGGAAAAACCCAGGGCACTGAGCAAAACAAGCCAGCACGCCGCTGGCCTTAATTTTCTGAAAAACAGCATTGCCACGTCCTTGATGATCCGCTCGCCCGTCCTTCGTGGGCAACTTCACGGCCAGTGTGGCATGCAAAAACAAGAAAGCCCGTCAGGAGACGGGCTTCAATGTGTGACAGCTTTTTCCGGTTACAAAGGCTTACCGCGGTTGCCATGCTGGCTGACAAAGGCCTGCACGGCTTTCAGGTCATTCGGCAATACGGTGCAACGCTCATCTCGCTCAAACAAATCAGAAAGATGTACTGGGAGCTCAAGCGCTTTTCCTACACCGGCTTTTTCCACGGCGTCGGGGAATTTGACCGGGTGGGCCGTGCCAAGGATCACCATCGGGATATCCAGGCTGCGACGGCATTCGCGGGCGGCCTTGACGCCGATCGCAGTGTGCGGGTCCAGCACCTCTCCGGTCTGCTCGTAGACTTCGGCGATGGTTTCGCAGGTTTGCGCATCATCTACAGCCAGCGAGTCGAACAGTTTGCGCGCTTCGGTCCAGCGCTCCTGCTCGACGCTGAAACCGCCGCCTTGCTTGAACGAATCCATCAGCCCGGCAATCGCCGCGCCGTTGCGACCGTGCAGGTCGAACAACAGGCGTTCGAAGTTCGACGACACCATGATGTCCATCGACGGCGACAGCGTGGCGTGCAGGGTTTCCTTGACGTACTGGTTGCCGCTCATGAAGCGGTGCAGGATGTCGTTGCGGTTGGTGGCGACGATCAACTGGTTGATCGGCAGGCCCATGTTGCGTGCCAGGTAACCGGCGAAGATGTCGCCGAAGTTGCCGGTCGGCACCGAGAACGACACCGAACGTGCCGGGCCGCCCAACTGCAAGGCCGCGTGGAAGTAGTAAACGATCTGGGCCATGATCCGCGCCCAGTTGATCGAGTTAACCGCTACCAGGCGAGTGCCCTTGAGGAAGCCCTGGTCGGCGAAGCTCGCCTTGACCATTTCCTGGCAGTCATCGAAGTTGCCTTCGATGGCGATGTTGTGGATGTTCTCGCCGAAGATAGTGGTCATCTGCCGACGCTGTACTTCCGACACACGGTTGTGTGGGTGCAGGATGAAGATGTCGACGTTTTCACAGTGCTTGCAGCCTTCAATGGCGGCCGAACCGGTATCACCGGAGGTGGCACCGACGATCACCACGCGCTCGCCGCGTTTTTCCAGCACGTAGTCGAGCAAACGACCGAGCAGTTGCAAGGCGAAGTCCTTGAACGCCAGGGTCGGACCGTGGAACAGTTCCAGCACCCATTCGTTGCCGTTCAACTGACGCAGCGGTGCAACGGCGCTGTGGGCAAACACACCGTATGTTTCTTCAAGAATCTTTTTGAAATCGGCATCCGGAATGCTGCCGGTGACGAACGGGCGCATGACGCGGAAAGCCAGTTCGTGATAAGGCAGGCCGGCCCAGGAAGCGATTTCTTCCTGGGTGAAACGTGGCAGGTTTTCCGGGACGTACAGACCGCCGTCGGTGGCAAGCCCTGCCAGCAGGACGTCTTCGAAATTCAGGGCCGGTGCCTGGCCGCGGGTACTGATATAACGCATGACTGACTCCAATGGACAGTGTTCGTAAGCCGGGCTCAACCCGTGAGCCCGGTGAACGATATCGGCTTAGTTCAGGTGCTCGACGCGGATCCGTACGACCGGACCGACCACACCTGCCAAGGCTTCCAACGCTGCGATGGCGTCGTTGATGCGCTGCTCCACCACGCGATGGGTCAGCAGAATCATCGGCACCAGACCGTCGTGTTCTTCGACTTCCTTCTGCATGATCGATTCGATATTGATGCCGCGTTCCGACAGGATGCTCGCCACCTGAGCCAGTACGCCCGGGTGGTCCTTGGCCTGAATGCGCAGGTAGTAAGCGCTTTCGCAAGCTTCGATCGGCAGGATCGGATGCGCGGACAGCGAATCCGGCTGGAAGGCTAGATGCGGCACGCGGTTTTCCGGGTCGGAAGTCATGGCGCGAACCACGTCGACCAGGTCCGCGATGACCGACGAAGCGGTCGGTTCCATGCCGGCACCGGCGCCGTAGAAAAGAGTCGAACCGGCAGCGTCGCCATTGACCATCACCGCGTTCATCACGCCGTTGACGTTGGCGATCAGACGATCGGCCGGGATCAGCGTCGGGTGCACGCGCAGTTCAATACCGGCCGCGGTGCTGCGCGCCACGCCCAGGTGCTTGATGCGGTAGCCCAGCGCTTCGGCGTAGTTCACGTCAGCAGTGGTCAGCTTGGTGATGCCTTCGGTGTAGGCCTTGTCGAATTGCAGCGGGATGCCGAACGCGATAGAGGCCAGGATCGTCAGCTTATGGGCTGCGTCGATACCTTCAACGTCAAAGGTCGGATCAGCTTCGGCATAGCCCAGGGCTTGTGCCTCGGCCAGTACGTCTTCGAAGGTGCGACCCTTCTCGCGCATCTCGGTCAGGATGAAGTTACCGGTACCGTTGATGATGCCGGCCACCCAGTTGATGCGGTTGGCGGACAGCCCTTCGCGGATCGCCTTGATCACCGGGATGCCACCGGCCACGGCCGCTTCGAACGCAACGATCACGCCCTTCTCGCGAGCCTTGGCGAAAATTTCGTTACCGTGAACGGCAATAAGCGCCTTGTTCGCGGTGACCACATGCTTGCCATTCTCGATGGCCTTGAGTACCAGCTCACGGGCAACGGTGTAGCCGCCCATCAGCTCTATAACGATGTCGATCTCAGGGTTCGTGGCCACTTCGAAGACATCGTTGGTAATCGCAATACCGGTCGTTTGGAACTGAGGCTTTGGCGTGCGCATGGCAATTTGTGCCACTTCGATTCCACGCCCGGCACGACGAGCAATTTCCTCGGCGTTGCGCTGAAGTACGTTGAAGGTACCGCCACCGACGGTTCCTAACCCACAGATGCCTACTTTGACCGGTTTCACTGTGAACTCCCCATAAAACGGCCGACTCGAGGCCGGCCGTGAAAACAACCGCGTGCTCGCGGTTCTCTATTAATGGCCCGGCGATGTTGCTGCCGGACCATGATCGTCAAAGGCTGGCCGTGACGATGCGAATTTACTTCGCGCCCAGCGCCAGTTTGGCGACTTGTGGCGCAGGCTGGTAGCCCGGAATGACCTGCCCGTCAGCCAAAACGATGGCCGGTGTACCGTTCACGCCAATCGACTGACCAAGGGCGAACTGCTTGGAAACCGGGTTATCGCACTTGGCGGCCTTGATTTCCTTGCCATCGACCATTTTGTCCATGGCCGCTTTCTTGTCTTTCGAGCACCACACTGCTTGCAGTTGCTCGTCACCCGGCGAGCCCAGGCCCTGACGCGGGAACGCTACATAACGCACTTCGATGCCGCGCTTGTTCAGCTCGGGCACTTCGGCGTGCAGCTTGTGGCAATACGGGCACGTGGTGTCGGTGAACACGGTGATGTGCGACTTGGTTTCGCCGATGGCCGGGTACACCACGGTTTCCGCAACCGGGATTGCGTTGACCAGTTTGGAAACGCCCAGGCGTTCGGTCTTCTCGGTCAGGTTGACCGGTTTGCCGTCCTTGAGCTGGAACATATAGCCCTGGACGACGTACTGGCCGTCGGCGCTGGCGTAGAGCACGCGGCTGCCTTGCAGCTTGACTTCGTACAGACCTGGCAGAGGACTGGCGGAAATGCTCTCTACCGGCACTTCGAGCTGGAGGTTTTCCAGGCTTTTACGGATGGCTTTGTCGGCCGCGTCATCGGCGACGGCAAAGGTGCTGACCAACGCAATGGCGGCGGCGGCGAAAATCTGGGTCAGACGCATGTGAACTCCTGAAGGCGGACAAATGGGACGATCAGAACGCCCGTGCCGAAGCACCGGGTCATAACCGCCCATCGTGCAAACCGGCAAAGCCTACCACATAAGGTTCGCGGGGCCGAATGCGCCTGTCGCAAGAGATCTCGCCATGCAAGTTTGGCAATAGTTGGCGTGGCGAGGGAGCTTGCTTCCGCTCGACTGCGAAGCAGTCGCAAACTGATCAAGCATATATTCCTGATTGACCGCGCCGCATGGCTTTGGGGCCGCTGCGCGACCCAGCAGGAGCAAGCTCCCTCGCCACAGAGGCCAACGTTATCCATCAGGGAATCGTTAGCCGCGCGGGTGGTGTTTGGCGTGCAGGTCCTGCAAGCGTGCCCGTGCGACGTGGGTGTAGATCTGGGTCGTGGAAAGGTCACTGTGTCCCAGCAGCATCTGCACCACCCGCAAATCGGCGCCGTGGTTCAGCAGATGCGTGGCGAATGCATGACGCAAGGTATGCGGCGACAGCGACTTGCCGATCCCCGCGACTTTGGCCTGATGCTTGATCCGGTGCCAGAACGTCTGGCGCGTCATCTGTTCGCCACGCTGACTGGGGAACAACACATCGCTAGGACGACCGCCGAGCAGTTCGCCACGACCATCGCGCATGTAGCGCTCGACCCAGACAATCGCCTCCTCGCCCATCGGCACCAGGCGCTCCTTGCTGCCCTTGCCCATTACGCGCAACACACCCTGGCGCAGGTTGACCTGCTCCAGGGTCAGGCTGATCAGCTCTGTCACCCGCAGGCCGCAGGCGTACAGAACTTCAAGCATGGCCCGGTCGCGCTGGCCGATGGCTTCGCTCAGGTCCGGCGCTTTCAATAGCGCCTCCACATCGGCTTCCGACAAGGATTTGGGCAATGGCCTACCCAATTGCGGCATGTCGATGCGAAGGGTCGGATCGACGGCGATCAGCTTTTCCCGCAGCAAATAGCGATAGAAACCACGCACACCAGAGAGAAACCGCGCGGTTGAACGGGGTTTGTAATTTTGTTCGAGGCGCCAGGCAAGGTGATCGAGGATCAACTCGCGCCCGGCGTTGATCAGTTCCAGGCCCTTTTCCTGCAACCAGCCATTGAACAGGGCCAGATCGCTGCGATAGGCATCGCGGGTGTTGTCGGAAAGACCTTTCTCCAGCCACAGGGCGTCAAGGAATTGGTCTATCAATGGATGTTCGATGGCAGGCATGGGCACTCAAAACGTACAGCCTTGAAACTGCACGCAAAAAAATCAGGAGGACAATAGAAACGGCCGCTAGTCTTTCATAGCCAGCTATTTCAAGGAACAGGGAGCTTCAATGAGTGAACAGCAGATTTTGTTGGCGTTTGGCGCAATTGGTGCGGCGGCACTGGGGTGTCAATGGCTGGCCTGGCGCCTGAAGCTACCGGCGATTCTGTTTCTGCTGTTGACCGGCATTCTGGTCGGTCCGGTGTTGCACTGGCTCGACCCACAGGAAATGTTCGGGCCTTTGCTGATGCCGCTGGTGTCGCTGGCGGTGGCGCTGATCCTGTTTGAAGGAAGCCTCACGCTGCATTTGTCGGAGTGGCGCGAGATCGGCAGCGTTGTTCGGCGCCTGGTTACCCTTGGCGCCCTGGCCACCTGGGTGGTCATCGCGCTCGCGACTCACTGGCTGCTGGGTTTCGACTGGATGCTGGCGATACTTTTCGGCAGCCTGACACTAGTCACCGGTCCAACCGTCATCGTGCCGATGCTGCGTGTGGTACGGCCGAAAGCTTCGATTGCCAATATTTTGCGTTGGGAAGGGATTGTCATCGACCCGATCGGTGCCCTTCTCGCCGTAGTGGTCTACAGCTTCATTATTGCCAGCGCGGCGGGTGAAGGCCTGAGCCACAGTCTGCTGACGTTCGGCGGCGTCATTCTATGCGGCAGCGTTTTCGGGATCGCCGGTGGCTGGGTGCTCGGCATGATAATCCGGCGCCAGTGGTTGCCGGAATACCTGCACAACCTCGCCGCGCTGGCCTCGGTGCTGGGGATTTTCATCGCCGCCAACGCCGTGACGCACGAATCGGGCCTGCTGGCGGTAACTTTGATGGGGATGTGGCTGGCCAACATGAAGGGTGTGGATGTGCGGCACATCCTGCACTTCAAGGAAAACCTAAGCGTGTTGCTGATTTCCGGTCTGTTCATCTTGCTGGCGGCACGACTGGACCTGAACGCCTTGATCGGCCTCGGCCCATTGGTGCTGATTCTCTTGCTCATCATTCAATTCATCGCCCGGCCGTTGAACGTCATACTTTCCACCCTGGGTTCGAACTTGAATTGGCGTGAACGGGCGTTGCTGGCGTGGATCGCGCCCCGTGGGATCGTGGCGGCGGCCGTGTCGGCGATTTTCGCGATTCGCTTGCATGAGGCCGGACATCAAGGCGCCTTGTTGCTGGTACCACTGACGTTTGCGGTGATCATCGGCACCGTGGTGCTGCAAAGCGCCACGGCGCGGCCGTTGGCCCGCTTGTTGAAAGTCGCCGAGCCCGCACCTAGCGGCTTCCTGATCGTCGGAGCCAATCAGCCCGCGCGAACCTTGGGCAAAGCCTTGCAACAGCTGGGTAGTCGGGTACTGCTGACGGATTCGAGCTGGGAGAATATCCGGGCGGCGCGCATGGAGGGTTTGCCGACTTATTTTGGCAACCCGGCGTCGCAGCATGCTGATGCGCACCTGGATCTGGTCGGCCTTGGACATTTGCTGACGCTGTCGCCGTCCGGGGAATTGAACACGCTCGCCTCGATGCGTTTTCGCCATGACTTCGGCCATCAACGACTGTTCGGGTTGGCCAGTGGCCAGGAAAGCCGTCGTACCGACAAGCACCGGGCGAGCCATGAGCATCGCGGGCGTTTGCTGGGCAATGAGGATTTAACCTACGTCAAGCTGGCCAATCAGCTGCATCAGGGGGCTGAGTTGTACAGCACGAACCTGACCGAGGGCTTTGGCTGGGAGGATTACCAGGCTTTGCATGGCGAGCGTGCGACGCTGCTGTTTACTCGCGATGACAGCGGCTGGGTGCATGTGGTGACGCCGGACAGTGCGGTCAAGCCTTCGGCGGGGTGGACGTTGTTGGCGTTGATTCAGCCTGAGGCTTAGCGTCCCCGAAACCGTTTTTCAAAATGCACTGAATCGCAGGCAACAAAAAAGCAGCCCGTAGGCTGCTTTTTTCTGCATCGGAAGCTGGACTTAAGCCAGTTTTTCCTTGATGCGAGCTGCTTTACCAGACAGGTCACGCAGGTAGTACAGCTTGGCTTTACGTACGTCACCGCGACGTTTAACGGCCATGCTGTCGATTTGCGGGCTGTAGGTCTGGAAAGTACGCTCTACGCCAACACCGTTGGAGATTTTACGAACGGTGAAAGCACTGTTTACGCCGCGGTTACGCTTGGCGATAACAACACCTTCGAACGCTTGCAGACGCGAACGGTCGCCTTCCTTCACTTTCACCTGAACGACAATGGTGTCGCCCGGGGCAAAGGTAGGGATCTCTTTGGTCATCTGCTCTGCTTCGAGTGCAAGGATGATTTTGTTAGTCATGCTGTGCTCCTAAGGTAAATCGTCGGATCTACCATCGATACGTTGTTAACTATCGTCCCGCTCGCGGATGTATTCCTCGAGCAGCTTCTTCTCTTCTCCAGAAAGCGAGCGGCTTTCCAGAAGATCGGCGCGTCGTTCATAGGTCCGACCAAGGGACTGCTGTAAACGCCAACGCCGGATGTGCGCGTGATTGCCACTTAGCAATACGTCGGGAACACGCTGATCCGCATACACCTCCGGTCGGGTGTAGTGCGGGCAATCCAGCAAACCATCCGTAAAGGAATCTTCCTCGGCGGAGTCCGCATGCCCTAAAGCTCCAGGCAGCAGTCGTGTAACCGCATCGATCAGGACCATCGCCGGCAGCTCGCCGCCAGACAGTACATAGTCGCCAATCGACCACTCTTCATCGACATGAGCATCAATAAAACGCTCGTCAATGCCTTCATAGCGGCCGGCAATCAGGATCAATGCATCCAGATTCGCCAACTCGCGCACCGCCGACTGAGTCAGTTGACGGCCTTGGGGCGACAGGTAAATCACCTTCGCGCCCTCCCCGGCGGCTGCCTTGGCGTGAACCAGAGCGTCTTCCAGGGGCTTGATCTTCATCACCATGCCCGGACCACCGCCAAACGGGCGATCGTCCACAGTGTGATGTCGATCCGTCGTGTAGTCTCGCGGATTCCAACAGGTGAGCTGCAAGAGCCCCTGTTTCACCGCACGACTGGTGATGCCGTACTCGCTGATGGCGGAGAACATCTCGGGAAACAAACTGATCACTTCTACGCGCAAGTTAGCCACGCTTAGAAATCCGCGTCCCAATCCACCTTCATCTCGCCTGCTGCCAGGTCGATGGCCAACACGCATTGCTCCGTATAGGGCAACAGGCGTTCGCGATCATCCAGGCTGCCAGCGCAAGGCTTGACCACCATTACATCATTCGAGCCGGTCTCCAGCAGGTGATCGATCTTCCCGAACAGTTGCCCGAGGGTGTCGATAACCTTGAGACCTTCCAGCTGGTACCAGTAGTACTCGCCGTCGGTCAGTTCAGGGAACAGGTTGCGCGGCACGCAGATCTCATAACCGGCCAGAAGACGAGCTTCTTCACGATCATCAAGACCCTTGAGCTTTGCGACCAGGAACTTGTCGTTCCCGCGTCCGCTGACCAGCTCTACCTGCTTTACATTGCCATCACGCTTGAGCGTCCAAGTTTTGTATTCCAGCAGGTTCTTAATCGGATCAGTAAAGGAATACACCTTCACTTCGCCGCGAACGCCGTGAACCGAGTAAATCTTGCCGATAACGATCAAATCATCAGCAACAGCTGGCGTCGCGTTCATATTGCTCAGGCCGCAGCCTTAGCAGATTCCTTCAACAACTGAGCAACGCGCTCAGAAGGTTGTGCACCAACGCTCAGCCAGTAGGCTACGCGCTCTTGGTTCACGGACAGACGAACTTCTTGACCACGAGCAACAGGGTTGAAGAAACCAACCTGTTCCTTGTGCGAACCGTCGCGCGGGTTGCGGCTGTCGGTTACGGTCAAGTGGTAAAACGGGCGCTTTTTGGAGCCGCCAAGGGCAAGACGGATTGTTAGCATGTGAACATCGTTCCTGTAGTCGGTGCTGCAAATCTAAAGGCACAGCGGGCATAGGTGCCCGAAAGGCCGCATATTCTAAGGAATATCCGGACTTTTGCAAATGACTTTTTCCGGCGGCCTATCGGACGCCATGCAGATTTGCTATAGAGCCGTCGATGAAAACGGCCAGTCAGCTCCCGCCAAGTGCGGGTTTGCTGTGAATCCCACTTCCCTGTGGGGTTGCGCCGACATGACTGCCGGCGCTAATTCTTTACATCTTGGGCATGCCGCCGCCGGGCAACATACCGCCCATGCCGCGCATCATTTTGGCCATTCCGCCTTTCGCGGAGAACTTCTTCATCATCTTCTGCATCTGCTTGTGCTGCTTGATCAAGCGACCAATGTCCTGCACCTGCGTGCCGGACCCCATCGCGATACGACGCTTGCGCGAACCGCTGATCAGCTCAGGGTCGCGGCGCTCGGCCGGGGTCATGGAGTTGATGATGGCTTCCATCTGTTTGAATTGCTTCTCTGCCGCATTTTGGGCATTGCCCATCTGTGCCAGATTCACACCGCCCATGTTCGGCAGTTTGTCCATGAGGCCGCCGAGGCCGCCCATGTTCTTCATCTGTTGCAGCTGATCACGGAAGTCTTCGAGGTCGAAGCCCTTGCCCTTCTTCAACTTTTTAGCAAGCTTGTCGGCTTTGTCCTTGTCGAGCGTCGCTTCCGCCTGCTCGATCAGGCTGAGCACGTCGCCCATGCCGAGGATGCGCGAAGCAATACGCTCAGGGTGGAACGGATCGAGCGCTTCGCTCTTCTCGCCCATACCGATGAACTTGATCGGCTTGCCGGTGATGGCACGCACCGACAGGGCGGCACCGCCACGGGCATCGCCGTCGACCTTGGTCAGGATCACACCGGTCAGTGGCAGCGCGTCGCCGAAGGCCTTGGCCGTGTTGGCGGCGTCCTGGCCAGTCATGGCGTCGACCACAAACAAGGTTTCGACCGGGTTGATCGCGGCATGCAACGCCTTGATCTCGCCCATCATCTCTTCATCGATGTGCAGGCGACCGGCGGTATCGACGATGACCACGTCAATGAATTTGAGTTTTGCTTCCTTAATAGCCGCTTGCGCGATCTCGACCGGCTTCTGGCTCAGGTCGGACGGGAAGAAGGTCACGCCGACTTCACCGGCGAGCATTTCCAGCTGCTTGATCGCCGCCGGACGGTAAACGTCCGCGGACACGACCATGACCGACTTTTTCTTGCGCTCTTTAAGGAAGCGCGCGAGCTTGCCGGCGGTGGTGGTTTTACCCGCACCCTGCAAACCGGCCATCAGGATGACTGCAGGTGGAACGGCACTCAGGTTCAGGTCTTCGTTGGCCGCGCCCATCAGGCTTTCGAGTTCGGCCTGCACAATCTTCACAAAGGCCTGGCCCGGCGTCAGGCTGCGCGACACTTCGGTGCCGACAGCGCGCTCCTTGACCGAATTGACGAAGTCTTTCACCACCGGCAAGGCGACGTCGGCTTCGAGCAACGCCATGCGCACTTCGCGCAGGGTGTCTTTAATATTGTCTTCAGTCAGCTTGGCCTTGCCGGTGACATGGCGCAGCGTCTGCGAGAGACGGTCGGTTAAGTTTTCAAACATTGCGCGATCCTTTCAGGCCCTGTGTAGACCGGGATAATGGCGGCCCGGACCGGACTAAACGTGTGCTCGGCGAGCCTGCGGCGTGGGCAGGTCGCGGATTATAGCGAAGACTGCGGCTGGCGGACACCTCGCCGTCAGCTTGTCTGGTCTTTCGTGCTGCCTGGGTTCTATGCCAAACTCAGCGCCTTTCGGGCTTGCCTAACAGGACTTATGCTCCCCTTGTCACCCAGTTTGCTAACCACTCTCGCCGCCGCCTGTTTATATGCCGCTGCGACTCTCTATCAGGGCACTCGTCTGGCCACCGGCGCCAAGGCGAACAAACGCCTGCTGGTCACGCTCGGCGTGCTTGCGGTCCTGGCCCACAGCGCCAGCCTGTTCACCCACCTGCTGACGCCGATTGGCCTGGGCCTGGACTTCTTCAGCGCCGCCAGCCTGATTGCCGCAGCGGTCATCGCCCTGACCTTGCTGGCCTGCTCGCGCATCCCGGTGGAAAACCTGCTGGTCTTGCTGTTCCCGCTGGGAGCGTTGACCGCCCTCCTCGCGCAGTTCGCCCCCGCAGGCACCGTGCAGATTATCGACGAAGCACCGGGCATCCTCGCCCACATCCTGTTGTCGATCCTTGCCTACGGCATGTTCACCATCGCGGTATTCCAGTCGTTGTTGCTGCTGGTTCAGGACCATCAGCTCAAGCACAAGCATCCGTCCGGACTGATCAAGAACTTCCCACCGCTGCAAACCATGGAGAGCCTGCTGTTCGGCTTTCTCTGGGCCGGCTGGACACTGTTGTCGCTGTCGTTGATCTCGGGCTGGCTGTTCGTCGAAAACCTCTTCGCGCAACATCTGGTGCACAAAACCTTGCTGGCCTGCCTGGCCTGGATCGTCTTCAGCGTGCTGCTTTGGGGTCGTAACCGCCTCGGCTGGCGCGGACACAAGGCCATTCGCTGGACCCTCGCCGGTTTCTGCCTGCTGATGCTGGCGTATTTCGGCAGCAAGCTGGTTCGTGAATACATTCTGCACATTTGACGGGCGGCATTAATGGACGACTTGCCCTTAGGGCCGATGCTCGCAGTAGTGGCCGTATTGATTCTCTGGTCGGGGCTGTTCACCGCCATTGAAGCCGCTCACCAGCACGTGCTGGCCCAGCGCAACGCCTCTCGTTCAAGCGACCAACCGTTGGCGAGGTTGAGCTTTCCACTCAATAGCCTGATCTTCTGCAATACCCTGTGCCGCACGCTGCTGGTGGTCATCTGCACATTGGTAGCGATTTTCACCTGGGCCGAGAACGGTCCGTGGCTGGCCTGCCTGGGTGCCGGCACCACGGTGCTGGTGTTTGCCGAATACCTGCCGCGCGCCCTCGCCGTGCGCCATCCGGACGCGATCCTGGCGCTGGGCAACAACCTGCTGCGCATTCCCCTGAAAATCATCTACCCGGCCGCCTGGCTTCTGAATGCCTTCAGCCAATTGCTGCTGCGTCCGCTCGCGCGCAAAGCCAAAGTGGTGCAACAGAGCGACGACGAGATACCTGCGGAGCGCCGTGACGATCACGAATCCGTCTGCCGACCACATTCATTGCCCGGCATCCATGCGCTGGACAACATCACGGTCAACGACATTCTGGTACCGCGCAGCGAAGTCGACGGGATCAACCTCGACGACCCGATCGAGGAAATCATCGAGCAATTGCGCCACAACAAGCGCACCCGCCTGCCGGTGTTCCACAGCGACATCAACCAGGTCGAAGCGGTACTCAACACCCGACAAATTGGCCACTTGTTAGCCGATGGCAGCCTGACGCTGGAAGCACTGGCGGAGGGCAGTCGCGAGCCATACTTCGTGCCGGAAAGCACCCCGCTGCAACTGCAACTGCTGAACTTCCATAAACAGCAACGGCGCCTGGGCATGGTGGTCGACGAGTATGGTGAAGTGCTCGGCATCGTGACCCTGGAAGACATTCTCGAAGAAATCGTCGGCGAATTCGAAAGCCAGCAAAGCCTGAACAACCCGCATATCCATCCGCAGGCCGATGGCCGCCTGGTGATCGACGGCGCCGCGTCAATTCGCGAACTGAACAAAAGCCTCGGCTGGCATCTGCCTAGCGACGGACCGAAGACCCTTAACGGCCTGGTGACCGAAGCGCTGGAGACCATTCCTGAAAGCGCCGTGTGCCTGAAGATTGGTCGGTATCGGCTGGAAATCCTCGAAACCGAGGACAACCGGGTGACACGGGTGTTGATCTGGCAGCCCAGTGTGGTGCCTGTCGTCATCTGAGAGCCGACACATTTGCTGTGGCGAGGGAGCTTGCTCCCGCTGGACTGCGAAGCAGGCCCTGGCTTTTTGCGGCCGCTGCGCGCGCGAACTGGAGCAAGCTCGCTCGCCACAGAAAACCACGCGCACCCGCCACTTGTTGAATCGTTAGTCACCTTCCTATAATCGAGCGGCTTACCCAAGCCTCGCCGCCCCCGTGCTTACCCCGCACTCCGCAGGTTCCGGCCCGATCATCAGATCCATCCGCATCAAACCGACGACTGTTCCTACCTGGAACAGCGACCGCGCCTCCACCCACATCCCTGGGTATTCGACCATAATAATTCGCTCCACTGGGGCACATGACTGTCAGGGATAACCGCATGACGACCAGCACGACTTACAGCGATTCCACACCCGCACAACCGACGAACTCCGCCACCCGGGTAGCCACTGCGAGCTTCATCGGCACCGCCATCGAGTTCTACGACTTTTACGTCTACGCCACCGCCGCCGCGCTGGTGATCGGGCCGGTGTTTTTTCCGCAAACTTCCGGCACGGCGCAAATGCTATCGGCCTTCCTCACGTTCGGCATCGCGTTCCTTGCCCGACCGCTGGGCTCGGCACTGTTCGGTCACTTCGGCGACCGCATCGGCCGAAAATCGACGCTGGTAGCCTCACTTCTGTTGATGGGCGTGTGCACCACGCTGATCGGCGTGCTGCCGGGTTACGACAGCATCGGGGCGTGGGCGCCGATTCTGCTCTGCGTCTTGCGCTTCGGTCAGGGCCTGGGACTGGGCGGCGAATGGGGTGGCGCAGCGTTACTTGCCACGGAAAATGCGCCTAAAGGCAAACGCGCGTGGTTCGGCATGTTCCCGCAACTCGGCCCGTCCATCGGCTTTCTGGCGGCCAATGGACTGTTCCTGACCTTGGCCATGACCCTGGACGACGAACAATTCCGTTCATGGGGCTGGCGCATTCCGTTCCTGCTCAGCGCCGCGCTGGTGATGGTCGGCCTGTACGTTCGCCTCAAGCTTCACGAAACACCGGTCTTCGCTAATGCCGTAGCTCGTCAGGAACGGGTGAAGATCCCATTGGTCGAGCTGTTCAGCCAATACTGGGTTCCGGTGCTACTGGGGGCCGGCTCGATGGTGGTGTGTTACGCGCTGTTCTACATCTCGACCGTGTTCTCGCTGAGTTACGGCGTGGCAACGCTCGGCTACAGCCGCGAAACCTTCCTCGGCCTGCTGTGCTTTGCCGTGTTGTTCATGGCTGCCGCCACCCCGCTGTCTGCCTGGGCCAGTGACCGCTACGGACGCAAACCGGTGCTTATTATCGGTGGTGTACTGGCGATTCTGTCCGGCTTCCTGATGGAACCGCTGCTGACCCAGGGTTCGACCTGGGGCGTGGCGTTGTTCCTGTGCATTGAACTGTTCCTGATGGGCGTGACCTTTGCGCCGATGGGCGCACTGCTGCCGGAGTTGTTTCCGACCCACGTGCGTTATACCGGCGCATCGGCCGCCTACAACCTGGGCGGGATTGTCGGGGCTTCGGCGGCACCGTTCTTCGCGCAGAAACTGGTGGCCATGGGTGGTTTGAGTTACGTCGGCGGGTATGTGTCCGGGGCGGCGGTGCTGAGTTTGATTGCCGTGCTGTGCCTGAAGGAAACGCGGCATAACGATTTGAATCGCATCGCCTGATAGATCGCCATCGCGAGCAGGCTCGCTCCCACAGGGTTATGTGGGAGCGAGCCTGCTCGCGATGGCGTCTTCACTGACAAACTCTCACCGGAAACCACATTTTCCCCCCACCCATTGTCACCTCGCTCTACGCGCATCGGCACATCCCCGCTATACTTCCCGGCTTTTCCTGAATAAATGCCAATAGGGTCCCGCCGCGCATGGATAAGACCTACCAGCCGCACGCCATTGAAACTTCCTGGTACAACACCTGGGAGTCAGAGAATTACTTCGCCCCGCAAGGCGCGGGCGAGTCCTACACCATCATGATCCCGCCGCCGAACGTCACCGGCAGCCTGCACATGGGTCATGGCTTCAACAACGCGATCATGGACGCACTGATCCGTTTCCGCCGCATGCAGGGTCGCAACACCCTGTGGCAGCCGGGCACCGACCACGCGGGTATCGCCACGCAAATGCTGGTGGAGCGTCAACTCGAAGCCCAGGGCCAGAATCGCCACGATCTGGGCCGCGACAAATTCCTCGAGAAAGTCTGGGAGTGGAAGGATCAGTCCGGTGGCAACATCAGCCGTCAGATCCGTCGCCTCGGTTCGTCCGTGGACTGGAGCCGCGAGCGCTTCACCATGGACGACGGTCTCTCGGAAGCGGTGAAAGAAGCGTTTGTACGCCTGCACGAAGACGGCCTGATCTACCGCGGCAAGCGCCTGGTCAACTGGGACACCAAGTTGCACACGGCGATTTCCGACCTCGAAGTGGAAAACCACGACGAGAAAGGTTTCCTGTGGAACCTGAAATATCCGCTGGCCGACGGCGTCAAGACCGCTGAAGGCAACGATTACCTTATCGTCGCGACCACTCGCCCGGAAACCATGCTCGGCGACTCCGCCGTCGCGGTTAACCCGAACGACGAACGCTATAAAGCCCTGATCGGAAAATTCGTCGAGTTGCCGCTGGTTGGCCGCCGCATCCCGATCATCGCCGACGATTACTGCGATCCTGAGTTCGGCACCGGCTGCGTGAAAATCACCCCGGCCCACGATTTCAACGATTACGAAGTCGGCAAGCGCCACAACCTGCCGCTGCTGAACATCTTCGACAAGAACGCCAACGTCCTGCCGGCCGCCCAGGTGTTCAACCTCGACGGCACGCTGAACGAGAGCATCGACGGCAAGATCCCGGCCGAATACGCCGGTCTCGATCGCTTCGAAGCGCGCAAGCAAATCGTTGCGGCATTCGATGCTGCCGGTCTGCTGGTCAGCGTCAACGATCACGCCCTGAAAGTACCGAAAGGCGACCGCTCCGGCACCATCATCGAGCCGTGGCTGACCGACCAGTGGTACGTGTCCACCAAGCCTTTGGCCGAGCCTGCTATTGCTGCCGTTGAAGACGGCCGCATCCAGTTCGTGCCAAAACAATACGAAAACATGTACTTCTCGTGGATGCGTGACATCCAGGATTGGTGCATCAGCCGTCAGCTGTGGTGGGGTCACCGGATTCCGGCCTGGTACGACGAGTCGGGCAAGGTCTACGTGGGTCGCGATGAAGCCGAAGTGCGTGCCAAGCACAACCTTGGCCCGGACGTAGCGCTGCAACAGGACAACGATGTTCTCGACACCTGGTTCAGTTCGGGCCTGTGGACGTTCTCGACGCTCGGCTGGCCTGAGCAGACCGAATTCCTGAAGAAATTCCATTCCACCGACGTTCTGGTGACTGGCTTCGACATCATCTTCTTCTGGGTTGCCCGGATGATCATGCTCACCATGCATTTGGTGAAAAACGAAGACGGCACGCCGCAAGTTCCGTTCAAGACTGTGTATGTGCACGGCCTGGTGCGTGATGGTCAGGGCCAGAAGATGTCCAAGTCCAAGGGCAACGTCCTGGACCCGCTGGACATCATCGACGGTATCGAGCTGGAAGAGCTGGTGCAGAAACGCACTTCCGGCATGATGCAGCCAAAACTGGCGAAGAAGATCGAGAAGCAGACCCGCGACGAGTTCGCCGAAGGCATTGCCAGCTATGGCACCGATGCCCTGCGTTTCACCTTCTGCTCGCTGGCGTCCACCGGTCGTGACATCAAGTTCGACATGGGCCGCGTCGAAGGCTATCGCAACTTCTGCAACAAGATCTGGAACGCCGCGCGCTACGTGCTGGACAAGGGCGAAGACTGCGGCCAGAACGGCGAAGCCTACGAACTGTCCCTGGCGGATCGCTGGATCATTTCGCAACTGCAACGCACCGAAGCCGAAGTAACCCGTCAACTGGACCAGTTCCGTTTCGACCTGGCCGCACAATCCCTGTACGAGTTCATCTGGAATCAGTATTGCGACTGGTACCTGGAACTGTCCAAGCCTGTGCTGTGGGACGAAAACGCCCCGGTAGAGCGCCAGCGCGGCACCCGTCGCACCCTGGTGCGCGTACTGGAAGTCGCCCTGCGCCTGGCGCACCCGTTCATGCCATTCATCACCGAGGAAATCTGGCAGCGCATCGCGCCGCTGGCCGGAATCGAAGGCAAGACGATCATGTTGCAACCTTGGCCAGTGGCCAATGAAACACGCATTGATCAGGCCGCCGAAGACGACATCGAATGGCTCAAAGGCCTGATGCTCGGCACCCGCAACATCCGGGGCGAGATGAACATCGGCCCGGGCAAACCGCTGCCGCTGTTCCTGAAGAACGTCAGCGCGGAAGATCAACGTCGCCTGACCGAAAACGAAGCCCTGCTGAAGAAACTGGCGCGCCTCGAATCGATCACCGTGCTGGCAGCAGGCGAAGAAGCCCCGCTGTCCGCGACTGCGCTGGTCGGCGAGATGGAAGTGCTGGTGCCGATGGCCGGCCTGATCGACAAAGGTGCCGAGCTGGCGCGTCTGGACAAGGAAATCCAGCGCCTGCAAGGCGAAGTGCAACGCGTCGGTGGCAAGCTGTCCAACGCCGGTTTCGTTGACAAGGCGCCAGCCGAAGTCATCGAAAAAGAACGCGCCAAACTGGCCGAAGCCGAACAGGCTCTGGGCAAACTGGCCGAGCAACACGCGCGGATTGCCAGTCTGTAACGGCAGTTCGCAATGAAAAAGGGAGGCCCAATTGGCCTCCCTTTTTCATTACCCCGCGGTCCTGTAGGAGCCGGCTTGCTGGCGAAGAAACGATAACGCGGTCCGTCAGAAAAACCGCGTCGCCCCAATCGCCAGCAAGCCGGCGCCTACACAAACGCGCACCGTGTTGTGACGATAGATGTGGGACAATGCCCGCCACTTTCAGCCTTACCCGAATCGAACACGCCCATGACCGCCCCCCGTACCCCAAAGCCTGCGCGCAAGAAGCCTGAACCCAAGACCCCGGCCACGGCCGTCGAGCCGAAGGAGAAAGCCAGCCTGCACCCGCGTAATCGCCACCAGGGTCGTTACGACTTCCCGGCGCTCATCAAGAGCACGCCGGAATTGGCGAAGTTCGTGATCATCAATCCGTATGGCAAGGAAAGCATCGACTTCGCCAGCCCTGATGCGGTGCGGGTGTTCAACCGGGCGTTGCTCAAGTCGTTCTATGGGATCGCCCATTGGGACATTCCCGCGGATTACCTGTGTCCTCCAGTTCCGGGTCGTGCGGACTACGTGCACTTCCTCGCCGACCTGTTGGCCAGTGGCAATGACGGCGTGATCCCGCGTGGCGCGGCGGTGAAGGTGCTGGACGTGGGCATGGGCGCGAACTGTGTGTACCCGTTGATCGGACATAGCGACTACCGCTGGCAGTTTCTCGGCTCGGAGATCGACGCCACGGCCCTGGCCTCCGCCAAAGCCATCGTGCAATCCAACGGGCTGAACAAGGCCATCCAGTTGCGCCAGCAGAGCAATCCCAAGCACATCCTGCTGGGTCTGCTCGAACCCGGCGAACGTTTTGACCTGACCATGTGCAACCCGCCATTCCACGCCTCCCTGGAGGAAGCGACCAAAGGCAGCGCGCGCAAATGGCGGGCACTGGGCAAGGCCGATCCGAAGCGCAAACTGCCGGTGCTGAACTTTGGTGGTCAAGCGGCGGAGTTGTGGTGTGATGGAGGTGAGGCGCGTTTCGTGACGCAACTGATCGCCGAAAGCGCGAACTTGCAGCATAAGGTCTTGTGGTTCAGCACACTGGTGTCGAAAGCCTCTAACCTGCCGGCCATCGAGATCGCCCTGAAAAAGGCCGGTGTACTGGAAAGCCAGGTCGTGGAGATGTCGCAGGGGCAGAAGCAGAGCCGCTTCGTTGCCTGGACCTTCCAGACCAAGTCCGAGCAGCAGATCTGGCGTCGCGAGCGTTGGGCGCAGAAAAGCTGAGCTATCACACAATTCAACTGTAGGAGCGAGCCTGCTCGCGATGAGGTCCTGTCAGCCAACATTTATGTTGAATGACCCACCGCTATCGCGAGCAGGCTCGCTCCTACATTGATTCGATGTGATTGCGAGCAAATGGCAGGCACAAAAAAACCGTGCCCGGATCGCTCCGGCGCACGGTTTCTTTTTAACAAGTCTTACTTGTTAACAGCATCGGTCAGGCCTTTGGCCACAACCAGCTTGATCACTTTCTTGGCAGCGATTTCGATGGCAGCGCCAGTCGAAGGGTTACGGCCAGTACGGGCAGGACGCTCAGTCACTTTCAGTTTGCCGATACCTGGCAGAGTGATTTCGCCGCCGTTTTCCAGCTGATCGGCAACGATTTGGCCCAGTTGGTCCAGAGCGTTACGCGCGGTGGTTTTCGGCGCGTCGATAGCTTCAGCGATGTCGGCGATCAGTTGGTCTTTAGTAAGAGCCATGTAGTGTTCCTTCCCTATCAAATTCATATGGATTGCAGAGTGCAATGTCAGCCATCGAGCCCGATCTTCTGGATCTGGCACCCTCGGCGAAATAACCTCGGGATCGGGGTTATAGATACCGAAATCAGGGTTTGGTTCGACCTGACAAGAGCTGACTGCAGGCTTAACGCAGTGACTTCGCGCAAGACCGGGCAAAACTAGCACAGAGACGGGGAAATATCCGCCTCCGGCTACCCATTTGGTCAGCTTTATTGCTCTAAATCGGGAAAAAACCGCATAAGCGCCACCGACCACCCCGGAATTACCCTTCGCACCGCGCCAAAACCAGTGGTTGCGGTACACTTGGCGCTTTTTCGGGGAGCTCGCCCTGCTCTCTCCAACCAGCCGATCCCATTAGCCGAGAAGCCCATGCCGATCCGTCATTGCATCGTCCACCTGATCGACAAAAAACCCGACGGCACACCCGCAGTTCTCCACGCTCGCGACTCTGAGCTGGCTGAGTCAGCAGCCATCGAAAACATGCTCGCCGACCTCAATGAAAGCTACAACGCCAAACAAGGCAAGGCCTGGGGATTGTTTCACCCGGAGTCTGGCGCCTTTCCATTCAGCGGCTGGCTGAAGGAATACCTCGACGGTGGCAAGGATTTCACGGCATTCAGCCGCGTGGCGGTGGAACATCTACAAAAGCTGATGGAGGAATCCAACCTTTCTGTCGGTGGCCACGTATTGTTTGCGCACTACCAGCAGGGTATGACTGATTACCTGGCGATTGCCCTGCTGCACCACAGCGAAGGCGTCGCAGTGACCGATCAGCTCGACGTCACCCCTTCCCGTCACCTGGACCTGGGTCAATTGCATCTGGCAGCGCGGATCAACGTGTCCGAGTGGCAGAACAACAAACAGTCCAAGCAGTACATTTCGTTCATCAAGGGTAAGAACGGCAAGAAGGTCTCGGAGTATTTCCGTGACTTCATCGGTTGCCAGGAAGGTGTCGACGGGCCGGGCGAAACCCGCACCTTGCTCAAGGCCTTCAGTGACTTCGTCGAAAGCGAAGACTTGCCGGAAGACTCCGCCCGCGAGAAAACCAAGACCCTGGTGGATTACGCCAGCAGCCAGGCCAAGCTCGGTGAACCCATGGGTCTGGAAGAACTCTCGGAGCTGATCGACGAAGAACGCCCGAAAGCCTTCTACGATCACATTCGCAACAAGGACTACGGCCTGTCGCCGGAAATCCCGGCCGATAAACGTACCTTGAACCAGTTCCGTCGCTTCACCGGCCGCGCCGAAGGTTTGTCCATCAGCTTCGAAGCGCATCTGCTTGGCTCGAAGATCGAATACGACGAGGAGGCCGGCACGCTGGTCATCAAGGGCCTGCCGACCTCGCTCACCGATCAGCTCAAGCGACGCAACTGATGCTCGGCAGTGTATTGAAGAAATTCCTGCTGATCCTGCTGGTGGTTGTGGTCTACCAGAACTGGGGCAAGATCGAGCGGGTGTTCAATCCGTCACAAGTGGTGTCCGGGCAGACCCAGGCCGAGGCCAGGGTCGTGCTCTACGCCACAGAATGGTGTGGCTACTGCAAGTTGACCCGGCGTTTTCTCGACCAGAAGGGCATTCCGTACCAGGAGTTCGATATCGAGAAAGATGCCGAGGCACGCAAGGCCTATCAGGCGTTGGGCGGTGGCGGGATTCCGATCATCGATGTGAACGGGACGCTGATTCGCGGGTATGACCCGGATGGGATTTTGGCGGCGTTGAAATAACTTTCGGTGACCTGAAGGAGTTGGCTTGCCAGCGATAGCGGAGTGTCAGGCAAGGTCGATGTCTGCCCGATTGACGCCATCGCTGGCAAGCCAGCTCCTACAGGGTTGGAGTGTGACTGTACTTACTGTGCCTCGATACGAAATCCGAACCGTGGAAAGTGCACATGCACCACACCACCGCGTTCATCTTCCCGGCGCACAATCAATTCCTCGCTGCCAGCAAACAATAACTCCCCGGCAACCGGATCGACGCCATAGTCGGTCGCGGCAATGATCACCTGCTGGCCCGTCTTGAAACCATTCGGATCTTCAAACACTTCATCCGGCAAGGCCGCAGGCGTGGTGTTGCGTGCAACCTCCAGCGCTTCTTCGGAAGTCATTTCGCTCGGCGCACCGTGGCCGAAACCCAGTACCCGCGCCAACCATGCCGAGACCGCCGGATAGTTATCCACAAGCGGTGAGGTCACGGGTGTTGCCTTGAGGAACCACATGGGGTGTGCGAGGGCAAAGTCGGCAATCGACGGCTCGCCGAACAGATAATCCCCCTCCTCGCGCTGCAGCTGCTGTTCGAGGCGTGCCATGATCGTTGGCCATTGATGCTTGGCTTGCTCGGCGGACAAGCGTGTAGCGCTGCCACCGCTGAACAACCCGGCGCGGTCAGCAATAAACGCCTTGATGGCTTCCGGCGGCAAACTGGCGAAGCGCACCGCGACCGATTCCGGTTGAAATACCAGGCTGACCGCATGCTGGAACACCACCGAATCGGCCCACGTCGCGAAGGACGCGGCGATCATTTCCTGGCCTTCAGGGAAAAATGCCGGCAAGGCTTTTTCCTGCTCCAGTCGACGGGCAATCAACGCGGTGTCGCAATAAATATCGGCGCCGATCTGCAACACCGGCGTCTTGCGATAGCCTCCGGTCAAGGCCGTCAAATCGGGTTTTGGCATCACTGGCGAGATCTTCACCGAGCGCCAGGACAGCCCTTTGAAGCCCAGCAACAGCCGGGCCTTTTCGGCGAAGGGGGACGTCGGGTAATGATGGAGAATCAACTCGGACATGCTCGGCTCCGCCGCACAGATTAGGAACTCGCAGCTTAGCGTGCTATCCGCAAGCAGCCTACCGGTCTGCCTGATGGGAACTTATCAGTCAGGTTGATAAGCCGGCAGCGCTGGCCACCAGGCATTCCTTGGCGCTTTTCTTGAGCTTCTTGATCAACCGTTCCTGGCGCAGCGCTTCGCTTTTGTCGCGGCAGATTTCGGTGTAGACCAGCGCCATGGCCGGGCTGGAAAGAAAGAAGCGTGCCCCTTTACCACTTTGATGTTTGGCGAAGCGCCGCACGGGATCGTCGCTGATCCCGCAGTAGAGCGAACCATTGGCCGCACGAACGAGGTAGACGAACCAGGGTTTGCTGACGGGAGACTCGCTTGGGGTGGTCACGTAACGATCAGGGCTTGAAAGGAAACAAGCCGCGATCTTATCAGCGACTGGCCTGGAATGCCTTGAGCCCCTTCAAGGCCTGCGCCCGAACGGCGTTTCTCACCAGTGGCGTCCAGCCCAGCAACAGGCCTTTGAACCCGAGTGCCTGTCTGGACCAGGCCCACAGATCGAAACGGTCGTGATGCTCGCAGATCTTGCCGTCACGGAAGACAAAACGCGCCTGAATGTCATTGACCACGGTGTTGCCGGTCTGGGAAAACAGATAGGTCGCGACCCAGTGGGCGCCGCCGGTGCGCTCGTCAGCGCGAACATTATCGAACGTCAGGGAGAAATCCTTGGCCCGGGTGGTGAGCATGCGCCACATGTCGCCGGCATCGCGACCGCGCAGCTCGCCGAACGCCGGGTCACTGAACACCACGTCATCGGTGTAGCAGTCCGCCATGGTTTCGGCGTCCAGGCGTTGGAAAGCCTGGTAGAAACGGGTAATCAAGGCGCTGTGAACTTCACTCATTGCAGGTCCCCTGGATGTGCACAATGACGTCGATGGATGGCCTGCACGATAGTCTGCAAATGCCCCGAACACTATTGGCATTCATATCGAAAATAATGTCCCGTCCCTTTCTGCCATTTCCTCAGGCGATTCCGCTGTCCCGGGCGTAGGAAAAAAGATCAACGTCCGTGGAAATGCCGAGCCGGTGCATGGCCATGTTTTTTTGTTTACTGATGGTCGACACGCTGCGTTTGAAGTGACTGGCGATTTCGCTGACGGTCATGCCGCTGGCGAGCATGCGCACCACTTCATGCTCCTTGGCCGACAGCGGCGATTCTTGAAACGGATTGCGGGTGCTGGCCAGCAGCGTGCGCAGGGTCTCGCTGAGGTAGTTGCGCCCTTCCTCTACCGCGCCGATGGCCCGTGGCAATTCTGTGGAAGAGGCGGATTTCGCGACGATGGCCTTGACCCCCTGCGCCAACGCAGCCCGGGCCGTTGCCACACTGGTGAACATCGTCACCAGAATGATCGGCAACGTCGGGTAGCAACGCCGGATCGTACTCAACATTTTCAAACCATCGATCTGTTGCCCGCCCGGCATCGAGAAGTCAGTGATCAGCAGGTCACAAGGGGTGTTTGAAAGCAGCGCCATCAGGCTGTCCGCATTGTCGGCTTCGCCGACGATTACACAACGTCGATTGGCGCTGATGAGAATGCGCAGCCCGACACGGACGACGCAGTGGTCGTCGGCAATTACGACTCGCATTGTGGGATACCTCCTGATTGTCGCGGAAAAGGCGCGGAAAATAGCGCCGTTCTCCCCCCGCGACAACGCCCCCCAAAAACCGCCTTGTTAGTTTCCCCAATGTAATCAAGGGTCTATTTTTTACCCCCGCACAAAAAAAGAAAACTCCTACACCGCACCGCGCATAGGACTACAGGAAACAGCTAAGCAGGAACGCACTCGGAAAGAATGCAGTACGTAGCCCGCAACACCCTTTCATACAGACGGTGGTCTCTTTTCGTATTTGTTGCATTCCAGTCCTTGGCTTGCCCGCCTAAATTGCACGTCGACCGGTGAAGCCCTTCTACCGCAGCCGCATGCCCCGCTGTCGCTATTGAGCACAGTCGCTGCGCCGATGTGCGAGCAAGAACGGGCCCATGAAAACCAGACAGATCAAGAGACAACTCATGACCTCGTTAAAAACGCTTTGCACTGCCCTGCTCCTCAGCGCAGCAGCATCGACCTTCGCGTCCAGCACCGACCTGACCATTACCGGGATCATCACGCCGGCAGCCTGCCAGCCTTACCTGTCGAGTGGCAGCATTGTCGACTTCGGCGAGATTCCCGCCAGGACACTCAATTCAACCACCCCCACAATACTGCCAACACGGGGCCTACAGTTGGCAGTGATGTGCGATGGCCCGACCACGTATGCCCTCCAGATCAAAGACCATCATCAGGATTCGTCTCCTGATCCCCAGGTGTTCTTCGGCCTGGGTAAAACGCCGGACGGCGAGAACATTGGCGACTATCTGATGACCCTGGACAACGCGTTTGCTGACGGCAAACCGACCAGGAAAATTCACTCGTTGGACGATGGTAAAACCTGGATAGAAGCAGGCGCATTGCCCGTGCCACCGCTTCACCTGGCTGCCTTCGGCGATCAATCGTCCGGAGCCTGGTCACCGATATTGATCAAGCAATTGCTGGTCGATCTTCGGGTTCGTCCCCTGATAAACCCGACCCGGGACCTGACCCTCACTCAGGAGGTGCCACTGACCGGCAAAGCCACAGTTGAACTGCGCTATCTGTAGTCGCCCCGCCCCGGCCTCTCCTTCAGCAGCGACACATACCCTCCGGGACCTGCCGACGGCCTTTTTATCCAATCCGCACAATGAGACACGTCATGACGCTGTTTTTCAGATCCGCACGCCTTCTGCTCCACACCGGCATCGGCGCCTTCGCGTTGCTGCTGATCGCACAGGCCCGCGCCGACGGCATGGTGCCGGACACCTCCGTGGTGATTGTCTACGAGGCCGACGGCGAGGCTGCCGTTACCGTGACCAATACCGACGACAGCCTGGCGCTGATGCATGTCATCCTTGAAGACATTCCCGAGGACGCCGAGCCATTGGTGTTCGTCACACCACCACTGGCTCGGGTCGAGGCGTCCAAAAGCCAGTTGGTACGTTTCATCCTGCAATCGGAAAAACCCCTGCTGACCCAGCGCTTGAAACGAGTGATCTTCGAAGGCATTCCTCAAGGCAGGCCGGCCACCGAAGCCGGGCATGCGCGCGTAGGTGTGACCGTTCGCCAAAACTTGCCGCTGATCCTTCACCCGGCGGGCCTGGCCATCAATCGCACGCCCTGGACTGATCTGAAATGGTCACTGCAGGACGACCAACTGACCGTGCACAACGACACTCCCTACGTCGTGCGCCTGGCTCAGGAAGTTCAGTTGCTGCCGTCCTCGACGGGTGCGATGTTGCCCAAAACCTACGTATTGCCGGGCGAACGCATCAGCGTGCCGGTGACCGCGAAAACCGCGAGCCAGGTGCGCATTCAACCCGCCACGGTGTATGGCTTTGCCGTACCGCCGTATGAGGCACCGATCACCCTCTGACACCGGAACGATCAACGTTGCCCACCAAGGAAGCGTGGGCCCTGAATGTTCAACGCGACGACCTGTAAACCGTCGCCCGATGCGCACCTGAAGCTGCAGCGGACCCGGGCAGTACACAGGTAAAACCCAAGTGAATCCCATGAACACAGTATTGAAATACCGTGATGGCGAAGCCATGCCTGCGATTCGGCCGGCCAGCCCACGTTCTCACCTGTCGCGGCAACAGGCCGGCGCGGTGTTGCTGATAAGCAACGCGCTGATGTTGCCCAATGCCATGGCCGAAGAACTCAATGGCGCTTCGTTGCAGATGTCGTTCGACCAGAAAATGCTTCTGCAACGCGGCATCGACCCGGACCTGGCTACGCTGCTGCTGGCAGCGCCACGCTTCACCGCCGGCCGGCATCCGGTCACGCTGACGGTCAATGGCCAGCGTCATGGTCGTGTGGATGTCGTGTTCAATCGAAAGGGCGACCTGTGCTTCGACCGTGCCCTGCTCGACGCCGCGAACCTGCTGGAGCCGGCCACCACGACTGAGCCCAACGGGGGGGCAGCGGCCAGCGACAAACGCTGTTTCGACGTGCTCGGCACCTGGCCGCAAACCCTGATCGAACAGGACCCGGCCAGCCTGAGCCTGGCCTTGATCGTGCCCACCGATGCGATTCGCCCGACGCAGCGAGACTTCTCGGGGTATCAAACCGGGGGCGTCGCCGGGCTGCTCAACTACGACGTCAACAGCCTGCACAGCCAGTCTGGCAATCAGGCGAGCCGCTACCTGTCGGCCAACACCGAGGTGGGTTTCAATGCCGGCGACTGGATCGTACGCAGCCGCCAGGTACAGACCTCGCAGAACGGTGTGTCCACTACATCCCATCTGGCGGCTTACGCCCAACGCACCTTTGCCAGTGCGCAAACGGTGTTTCAGGCAGGCCAGATCAACCTCTACAACCCGGTGCTGGCCGGCGCACAGATCACCGGTGTGCAACTGATGACCGAAGACGCGCTGCAAGCCGAAGGCCACAGCACGCCCATCGAAGGGATCGCCCGCAGCCAGGCCCAGGTCGAAATACGCCAGAACGGTTCGCTGATCCACTCGACCGTGGTGCCAGCCGGCCCGTTCGCCATCAGTAACGTGCGCAGACTCGACAGCCATTCCGACGTGGAGGTCACGGTCAAGGAACTGGACGGCAGCGAGCAGCGTTTTACCGTTCCAGCCGTACTGCTCGGGATCGGCCTGCCCGCCCCCGGCTTCTCGCTGGCTGCCGGCCAGGTACGCGACCAGGGCAACACACAGTCCAATGATCCGTGGATCATCTCTGGTGGCTGGAGCGGTGCATTCAGCCCGGGTGTGTTGCTCAGCAGCGGCGCCACCCTGGCCGACGATTATCGTGCTGCGGGCGCTGGCCTGGGCATTCAGCCTTGGTCCGACGGGCAAGTCCAGGTCACCGTTCAGTCGTCCGACGCCAGTGGCAAGCATCCCGACCGAGGGCTTCAGGCCGACCTGAACCTGTCGCAGCGTCTGGGCGAACAATGGTCGCTCAATGCCGGTTCGTCGTACCGGACATTCGGTTATCGCGAACTGGCGGACACGGTGTTCGATACCGCTTCGGAAAAAAGCCAGTCCCGTTACCGCGACCAGCAAAGCCTCGGGTTGTCCTGGTCGTCCGCCGGGTTGGGCACGTTCAGTGGCAGCTTCAGCCGCTCAACGGCATTCGACGGGCAAGACAGCGGCCGCGCCCTGGCCTCCTGGGGCACCAACCTTGGCGGCGTGTCGGTGTCGGCCTCGGCGCAATGGCACGTCAGCGGCACCCGGCGCAGCGACGACAGTGTTTACCTCAGCCTGAGCCTTCCCCTGGGTGAAAACCGCCGGGCGCGCACCTGGGTGCGCAATACAGACGGCGAATACCGTAGCGGTGTGGGCCTCAACGAACAGGTCAACGATCAATTGAGTTACCGGGTCGGCGTTGAGCACGACACGCGTAACAGGCAGGTGCAGTCCTCTGCCGGTGTTTCGCTGCTGCCGCGCTACAGCCAATTGGACCTGAGCTATACCCGCTCCGATGCCGAACGCTCCAGTTATCAAGTGGGCGCGCGCGGGGGTGTGGTGCTGCATGGCGACGGCTTGACGCTATCGCCGTACGCCGTGCGCGACACGTTTGCGCTGCTGTCGGTGGGTGAGGCCAGTGCGATCAAGGTCACGACCCCAAGTGGTCCGGTCTGGACCGACTGGAAAGGCAAGGCCGTGGTTCCCCAGCTCAACGCCTATGGGCGCAGCGTCGTGGAAGTCGACACCCGTTCACTGCCGCGCAACGTCGACATCAACAACGGACTGAAGATGGTCTCCGCCGGGCGCGGGGCTGTGGACAAGGTCGAGTTTGGCATCACGCTGACTCGCCGCGCCTTGCTCAAGGTCACCACTGAAGATGGCGCACCGCTGCCCCGTGGGGCGACGGTCAACACCGCTGACGGGGAGTTCGTCACCCTCGCTCAGGAGGGCGGGCTGGTATTTCTGCCGAACGCACTGGACACGCCTGACCTGTGGATAACCGCACCGGGACTGGAACGCTGCCAACTGCGTTTCGAACTGCCGGCCAAGGCCGACACCCAGGCGTACTACGAGACCGCCGCCGCCCAGTGTCGGGCTCTTTAAGGATGACTGTCATGAAGCTTTCCCGCCCTTTGCTGTCCACCCTCGGCGCGCTGACCCTGAGCACACTCACGCCACAGGCGTGGGCGCTCGCCGATGAATGCCTGTTGACCCTGAGCCAACCGGTACTCGATTACGGCTTGATGAATCGGGCGATACGCACCGATGCCCTGCCTGAACGCGACCTTGGCGAACGCCGGCTAAGCCTGAACCTGACCTGCCAGCAACCCGCCGACCTGAGTATCTTCTATCGCGCCCTGGCCGCCACCGCCGAACGCTTTCATTTTGCCGAGCGCGGCAGCTACGCCGTGCGTGTCGGCGATGCAGTTGTTGACGGGCAGTCGGTGGAGCTGGGTTTTATTTCCAGGGTCGGCCAGGCACCAGAAGCCAGCGCATCGAGCCTGCTGTGGCGACCGGAGCAAGGCATCGTACCGGTGCGTGGCGGCGTTGCCATTGAGGGCAGTCACTTTTCGGCGCAACTGGAATTGACCGCTTGGGCGCAAGAACAGGCGCTGAAGGTACGTGACGCGGTGACCTGGGAAACCACCGGTGTATTCGATGCCGTCGCGGCCGGTCGCTCGAAAGAAATTGTCCTGCGCGCCAGTTTCGCCCCCGCCGCTTGCAAGCCAGAACTGTCCAATGGCGGCCGGGTCGATTTCGGCCCAATGTCGAAAAGCGAGCTGAATGCCGACAACGGCACGCAGCTGCCGCCCAAGGGTTTGACCCTGCGAATCGGCTGCGATGCGCCCACGCATTTTGCCCTGGTGATGCACGACAACCGCGCCGGCTCGGCGACGGTCAACAGCGAGATTTATTACGGCCTGTCGCGGGATAACAGCAGCAACAAGATCGGCCTGTACTCGCTGAACGTCGACCCGGCCGATGCCAGCGCCGACCACTTCGCCCGCCTGTACCGAACCGACTCAACCACTGGCGGCGTGGCCTGGAGCACGGCGAGTTCGAACCCGATCCCGTTTGGCCAGAAAAGCTACCTGGGCTTTACCGACAGCGCCGGCAGTACGGCGGGCCCGGTCGCGATCCAGAACCTGACAACCGGCGTCAGCGTCGAGGCTGTCATCGCCCCCACCTCAAGCCTGGACCTGAGCAGTGCCATTGAGCTCGATGGCTCGGGAACGATCGAAATTATTTACCTGTAACACCCAACCCACCTTGTCGGCTCCGGGGCGCCTGGACGCACCTTGAGTCAATCAAGGAAACAACCAGAAAAAGGAAAAAAAATGAAAAAGTACTTCGTAGCTCTGTCGACCGCGGCCCTGGTCAGCGTCGCACCTTATGCCTTTGCGTCGTCGACCGATCTGACGGTCACCGGCGTCATCACCCCGGCTGCCTGCACGCCGACCCTGTCCAATGGCGGTGTCGTCGAAATCGGCAAGATTTCGGCCAAGATCCTCAACCCGACCCAAACCACGCGGGTCGGCACTCATCTGCTGCAATTGACGGTGGCCTGTGACGGGCCGACCCAATTTGCCTTGAACCCGATCGATCACCGCTCTGGTACGGGATATTTAACAAGTTGGTTCGGCCTGGGCTTGACCGATGCGGGCGAGAAGCTGGGCTGGGTTGGAGTCGATGTCAAGAATGCCTTCGCAGACGGCGTGGCGGCACAGGCGATCGACTCCGATGACGACGGCAAATCCTGGAATCGGACCTATGTAACAAGCCCCGGATACCTCTTGTCAGTAGCGTCCACCTCCGACTTGAGCACCCCGCTTTTTACCAAAGACCTCACCATGGATTTCGAGGTCCAGACCAACATTGCGCGCGCCGACAGCCTGACCTTGACCGATGACGTCGTGATGGATGGCGCCGTGACCTTTGAAATGACCTACCTGTAAGACCCGACGCCGAACCACTCGCCGTTTCAGGGTGTGTGGTTCGGCTACACCTCCATCCCCGGCGTTTTTGCCAGGGATGGAAAACAACCACTGAAAAGAAGCAATAACCCCCATGAAAAAGTACCTTGCAGCACTCTCCGCCACCGCACTGATCGGCGTTGCGCCTTATGCCCTGGCGTCTTCGACTGACCTGACCGTTACCGGAATCATCACCCCGGCGGCCTGCTCGCCGAGCCTGTCCGAAGGCGGTCAAATAGAGCTCGGGAAAATCCCGTCGCACACCCTTAATCCAACCTCCGACACACTAGTGGGCCAAAACACGTTGCAATTGACCGTAGCGTGTGACGCGCCGACTCTGCTCGCACTGAATGCAATCGATCACATGGCGGGTACCTCAATTAACTATGAAGCCTTTGGTGTAGGACTCACCGAGGCCGACGAAAAACTGGGTGGCATCATACTTCGCGTAAACAATCCACTGGCCGATGGGCAGCGAGTAGAGCCGATTACCTCGCCCGACGGCGGAGCAAGCTGGGAGCATTGGAACGTCTTAACTCCGAGCAATCTGCTGTCGTTCGCTCATCACTTGGATCTCGGCACGCCGATCCCGCTAAAAGATCTCGATACACAGTTTTCAGTATTGACCCACATTGCCCCGGCAAACGGTTTGACACTCAATGACGATCAAAGCATCAACGGAGAAGTCACCATCGAAGTGATGTACCTGTAAGTGCACGCGGTGCCACTCGCCTCAACCTGGAAGAGGAACTGATCGCTGAAAAACTTTCTCGCGCCCACTTCAACGCCGGGCCTGAGCGCGATGCCCTTCTCGATGGCGCAGCGAGCCTGGAAGTGCCGTGTCTGCAAGGCTTCTGACACCGGCGAACACGGTACCTGTGGCGAGGGAGCTTGCTCCCGCCGGGTCGTGAAGCGGCCGCAAAAAATGGGCCTGCTGCGCAGTTCAACGGGAGCAAGCTCCCTCGCCACTAGGTACTGATTGCACCCCTGCATTTTCGGTGAGCACACCCGACGCCGAACCACTCGCCATGCCAGGGCGAAGGATTCGGCTTGCACCTCCATCCCCGGCGCTTTGCCTGAGATGGAAAACAACTTCTGAAGGACTGATAAACCCCATGAAAAAGTACATCGCGGCACTCTCCGCCACCGCACTGTTCGGCGTTGCGCCTTATGCCCTGGCGTCTTCGACTGACCTGACCGTTACCGGAATCATCACCCCGGCGGCCTGCTCGCCGAGCCTGTCCGAAGGCGGTCAAATAGAGCTCGGGAAAATCCCGTCGCATACCCTTCATCCAACCTCCGACACACCAGTGGGCAACAACACGTTGCAATTGACCGTAGCGTGTGACGCGCCGACTCTGCTCGCACTGAATGCAATCGATCACATGGCGGGTACCTCAACTTTCCCTGCTTACTTTGGTCTAGGACTCACCACGGCCGACGAAAAACTGGGTGCCATCATACTTCGCGTATCCAATCCAGAGGCCGATGGGCAGCGACTACGACCGATTACCTCGGATGACGGCGGAGCAAGCTGGGAGAGTTCGAACAGCTTATCTCCGAGCAATCTCCTGTCGTTCGCTCATCAATCTGGCACGCCGGTCCCGGTGAAAGATCTCAGCACACCGTTTTCTGTAAATACCTACATTGCCCCGGCAAACGGTTTGACACTCAATGACGATCAAAGCATCAACGGAGAAGTCACCATCGAAGTGATGTACCTGTAAGTGCACGCGGTACCACTCTCCTCGCGTCATCACGTGTGGTACCGCCTCACTCGCCTCAACCTCGCCACAGGGCGCTGATTGCACCCCTGCACTTTCGGTAAACAGCATTACCGTCAGGCTCAGACTTTTTCGCTGTGCACCTGCACATACAGCGAACGCCCGGCGCCGAGCCCGGCGATGATCGCGCCGAGGCCAATGACCCCGAAGATCCAGCCCACGGCCGACCAGCCACCGGTCCAGTCATGCACGATGCCGACCGCGAACGGCCCCATCGATGCCAGGGTGTAGCCGAAGCCCTGGGCCATACTCGACAGGTTCGCCGCGACATGGGAATCGCGCGAGCGCAGCACGATCAGCGTCAGTGCCAGGCTGAACGTCGCGCCCTGCCCCAGTCCCAGCACAATTGCCCAGCCCCACAGGCCTTCAATCGGCGCGTACAGGCAACCGAACAAACCACCGAGCGTCAGCGCCATGACGATCACAATGGCCAGGCGTTGATCTTTGCCACGGGTAGCCAGCCACGGTGCCGCCAGGGAACTGACCAGTTGCACGATCACCGAACCCGACAGCACCAGACCGGCCTGGGTCGGCGTCAGGCCGCGACCGATCAGGATCGACGGCAACCAGCCGAATACGATGTAAGCCAGCGACGATTGCAGCCCCATGTACAAGGTCACTTGCCAGGCCAAAGGGTCGCGCAGCAAGCCTCGCACCCGGAATGCAACGTGATGCGAACCGTGTTTCTGCCCCACCTGCGGCAACCAGAAAATCGCCGCAGCCAACGCCGGAATCACCCAGAAACCGAGGCCCAGCGCCCAACTCTTGTCGAAGTGTTCGCTCAACGGCACGGTTGCGCCCGCCGCCATGGCCGCGCCCAGGCACAGCGCCATGGTGTAGACACCAGTCATGGTTCCGGCCTGTTTCGGGAAGTCGCGCTTGACGATGCCCGGCAGCAATACGCCGATTACACCGATGCTGGCACCGGCCAGAACACTGCCGGCGAACAGGCCGATCTCGCCAAAGGAACTGCGCAGGATGATCCCGCCGGCCAACGTCAGGAGAATCCCCAACACCACTCGCTCAGCGCCAAAACGTCGTGCCAGCACCGGCGCCAATGGCGCGAACAGTCCCAGGCACAGCACCGGCAACGTGGTCAGCAAACCGGCCTTGGATGCGCTCAATCCAAGGGACTTCGACACCTCGCTGAGCATCGGCGCCATGCTCGACAGCGCCGGGCGCAGGTTCAATGCAACCAGAACCAGGCCAAGCAGCAACAACCACGGCCGGCGTAAAACCGGGTGCGGGTGCTGGACTTGTTCATCATCGGCTTCGGCATCGATCAGCAGTTCTTCCAACTCCGTGGTGCGTTTGGGTTGAGCGCTGTTGCCTGGAATGCTGGACATGGATTTCTCGGGTTCAAGGTTCATTGATCAATTGCCTCGACAGGGCTTTGGCCCGTTCCGGGTCGCGTTGCTCGACGGCATCGAGCAGTTCGATATGCAGGTCGAACACTTCCTGGCGGCGCGGGCTGATGTTCAGACAATGGCGAAGCTGAGCGCCGACGACACTGGAGAAATAGCGATATAACTCGCTGAGGGTCGGGTTGTGCGCGGCATCCACCAGACGACGGTGGAACGCCAGATCGCAGGCGATGTAGGTATCGAGATCGCCGTGATAGTGGCTGCCGCTGACCCCCAATGCCTCGCGCAATGCCGCCAGGTCTTCATCGGTACGGCGCAATGCGGCCAGGCCGATGGCCTCGACTTCAAGGATGTGGCGGGTTTCGCGGGCCTGTTCCAGGGAACAGCGCGACAACGCTTTGAGCGTGTCCAGCGGGTCGATCACGGCCCGCAGATAACTGCCATCACCCTGACGGATCTCGATCAACCCGGAAAATGCCAACACGCGCATGGCTTCACGCACGGTGTTGCGGCTGATGCCCAGCTCGGCGGAGAGTTCGGGCTCGGTGGGCAAGCGTTGACCCACCGCCCAGACACCTTGGTTGATGCGTTGGCGCAACTGATCCAGGGCCTGATCGACCAGGGACCGCTTAATGAGAGGAGAAATTTCTGACATAGGATTTGCCTTTTTCATCCAATCATAGGATGAATTTTCGGACATGTTAGTCAGCATCTCCCACTAGGGCAACCCAACTTTTTGTAGGAGCCGGCTTGCTGGCGATGAGGGTGCATCAGTCGACGTCGATTTCAATGAGAGACCGCCATCGCCAGCAAGCCGGCTCCTACAGGGTTGTGTTGGGCAGTAAATTGCGGGCAAAAATAAACCCGGAACTCGGTCCGGGTTTATCTCAGTGCCTGGGTTCGATCAATGCAGGATCTGGCTCAGGAACAGTTTGGTGCGGTCGTTCTGCGGGTTGTCGAAGAAGTCGTTCGGCGCGGCCTGTTCGACGATTTCGCCCTTGTCCATGAAGATCACGCGGTTGGCCACGGTGCGGGCGAAGCCCATTTCGTGCGTTACGCAAAGCATGGTCATGCCGTCTTCCGCCAGGCCGATCATGGTGTCCAGAACCTCTTTCACCATCTCCGGGTCGAGTGCCGAAGTCGGTTCGTCGAACAGCATGATTTTCGGTTTCATGCACAGCGCCCGGGCGATCGCCACACGTTGCTGCTGACCGCCGGACAGTTGCCCCGGGAATTTATGCGCCTGCTCCGGAATGCGTACGCGTTCCAGGTAATGCATGGCGATTTCTTCGGCCTTGCGCTTGGGCATCTTGCGTACCCACATCGGCGCCAGGGTGCAGTTCTGCAGGATGGTCAGGTGCGGGAACAGGTTGAAGTGCTGGAACACCATGCCGACTTCGCGGCGGATCGCTTCGATTTGCTTGAGGTCGTTGGTCAGTTCCACGCCATCGACCACGATGCGGCCCTGCTGGTGTTCTTCCAGACGATTGAGGCAACGAATGGTGGTGGACTTGCCGGAACCCGACGGCCCGCACAGGACGATACGCTCGCCCTGCTTGACGTTCAGGTTGATGTCTTTCAACACGTGGAACTGGCCGTACCACTTGTTCACGCCCTGCATCTGAATAATGCCTTCAGAGCTCGACGGTTGTTTGATGGCTTCGCTCATAAAAGAACTTCCTAAATTAGGTACGGCGCTTTAGCGCTTGTGGCCAGTGTCGAGTTTGCGTTCCAAATGCATGGAATAGCGCGACATGCCAAAACAGAAAATCCAGAACACCAGGGCCGCGAACACATAGCCTTCAGTGGCCATGCCCAGCCATTTCGGGTCGGCGGCGGCTTGCTTGACGCTGTTGAGCAAGTCGAACAGGCCGATGATGATCACCAGGCTGGTGTCCTTGAACAGGGCAATGAAGGTGTTGACGATGCCGGGAATCACCAGCTTCAGGGCTTGCGGCAAAATCACCAGGCCCATGCTGCGCCAGTAACCGAGACCCATCGCTGCGGCTGCTTCGTACTGACCTTTGGGGATCGCTTGCAGACCGCCGCGCACCACTTCGGCCACGTAGGCCGACTGGAACAGGATCACGCCGATCAAGGCTCGCAGCAGTTTGTCGAAGTTCATGCCTTCGGGCAGGAACAGCGGCAGCATCACCGAGGACATGAACAGCACCGTGATCAACGGCACGCCGCGCCAGAATTCGATGAAGGTCACGCAGACCACACGAATCGCCGGCATGTTCGAACGACGACCCAGCGCCAGGACAATCCCCAGCGGCAACGCACCGGCAATACCGACGGTGGCGATCACCAGGGTCAGCATCAGGCCGCCCCATTGGCTGGTCGCCACTTGGGTCAGGCCGAAAACGCCGCCATGCAGCAGGCACCAGGCAATGATCGGATACAGCACCAGGAAGCTCAGGCCGTACACCGCTTTACGGTGGAAGCGCGAGATGAACAGAGGCGCCACGCCGATGACCGCCAGCCACACGGTCAGGTCCACGCGCCAGCGCAGTTCCGGCGGGTAGTAGCCGTACATGAACTGGCCGATGCGCTGTTGGATGAACACCCAGCAGGCGCCCTCCTTGGTGCAGTCGGCGCGGGTTGTGCCAACCCAGTTGGCGTCGATGATCGCCCACTGCAGGATCGGCGGCACGACCAGGTAGATCAGGTAGAACGCGAACAGGGTCAGCAGGGTGTTGAGCCAGCTGGAGAACATGTTCGCGCGCATCCACGCCACCACGCCGATGCTGCTGCTCGGTGGAGGCATGTCAGGTTTGAAAGTATGAGTACTCATGCGCTTTTCCTTACCGCTCGATCAGCGCAATGCGCTTGTTGTACCAGTTCATCAGCAGGGAAATGCTGATACTGATCGCCAGGTACACGCTCATGGTGATCGCAATCACCTCGATCGCCTGCCCGGTCTGGTTCAGCACCGTACCGGCGAACAACGAAACCATTTCCGGATAACCGATACCGGCGGCCAGCGAGGAGTTCTTCGCCAGGTTCAGGTATTGGCTGGTCAGCGGTGGAATGATCACGCGCAGGGCTTGCGGGATGATCACCTTGCGCAGGGTCGGACCGTTGCGCAGGCCAAGCGAATGCGCCGCTTCGGTCTGGCCGTGGCTGACCGACTTGATGCCCGAGCGTACGATCTCGGCGATGAACGCCGCGGTGTACACCGTCAGGGCCAGGGTCAAGGCCAGCAGTTCCGGAATCAGCACCCAGCCGCCGACGAAGTTGAAGCCTTGCAGCTTCGGCATTTCCCAATGCAGTGGCGCGCCGAAGATCAGCGCGCACAGGGCCGGGATCACCAGCAAGATCGCCAGGCCGGTCCAGAACTTGTGGAAGGGCACGCCGGTCGCTTCAAAGCGCTTGTTGGCCCAGCGGCACATCAGCACGATGGCGACGATGGCCACGACGACGCTGATCACGAACGCCCAGAAACCGTCGGCCATCAGCGCGGCCGGCATGTTCAGGCCACGGCTGCTGACGAAGAAGGTATCGCCGAAGTTGTGGCTGTTACGCGGCCCCGGCATGGTCAGGAACACCGCGAAATACCAGAACAGGATTTGCAGCAGCGGCGGAATGTTGCGGAAAACCTCCACATACACCGTCGCCAGTTTGGCGATGATCCAGTTCTTTGACAGCCGCGCCACACCGACGATGAAGCCGAGGATGGTGGCCAGGATCACGCCAATGAAGGTCACCAGCAGAGTGTTGAGCAGGCCGATGACAAACACCCGCGCATAGCTGTCCGCTTCGGTGTAGTCGATCAGGTGCTGAGCGATGCCGAAACCGGCACTGCGCTCAAGAAAGTCGAAACCGGAAGTAATGCCCCGGTGTTGAAGGTTGGTTTGCGTGTTGTCGAACAGAAACCAGCCTAACGAGACCACACCGACAATGGTGATGATCTGGAATACCCACGCACGCACTCGTGGATCGCTGAGGCTGAGCCTCTGCTTTGGTGCGCCGATTGAATTTTGCATGAAGTGCCCCGGAAATAATGGAACAGAACATCACCCGGTGGTTGGCCCACCGGGTGATAGAACCATCAGCGCACTGGTGGTGCGTATTGAATGCCGCCAGCGTTCCACAGGGCGTTCAGCCCGCGGTCGATTTCCAGCGGAGTGTTCTTGCCGAGGTTTTTCTCGAACACTTCACCGTAGTTGCCGACTTGCTTGACGATCTGCACGACCCAGTCTTTCTTCACTTTCAGGTCTTTGCCGTATTCACCGTCGGTACCCAGCAGACGGGCTACGTCCGGGTTCTTGGTGCCTTTGGCTTCAGCTTCGACGTTCTTCGAAGTGATGCCGGCTTCTTCAGCGTTGAGCATGGCGTAGCCAGTCCAGCGCACGATGGCCAGCCACTCGTCGTCGCCATTACGTACGACCGGGCCCAGAGGTTCTTTGGAAATGGTTTCTGGCAGAACTACGTAGTCCTTCGGCGAGGCCAGCTTGCTGCGCTGGGCGAACAGCTGGGACTTGTCGGAGGTCAGCACGTCGCAACGACCGGATTCCAGCGACTTGGCGCTCTCGTCGGAGGTGTCGAAAGTGATCGGGGTGTATTTCAGACCGTTGCCACGGAAGTAGTCGGAAACGTTCAGCTCGGTGGTGGTACCGGCCTGGATGCAGATGGTTGCACCGTCCAGTTCCTTGGCACTCTTCACGCCCAGCTTATTGTTAACCAGAAAGCCGATGCCGTCGTAGTAAGTGATGAAGCCCGGGAATTTCAGACCCATGCCTGCGTCACGCGAGCTGGTCATGGTGGTGTTGCGCGACAGGATGTCGATTTCGCCGGATTGCAGCGCGGTGAAGCGCTCCTTGGCGTTCAACTGGCTGAACTTGACCTTGGTCGCGTCGCCGAAAACGGCAGCCGCTACAGCACGGCAGTAGTCAGCATCGATACCCACGATCTTGCCAGTGGAGTCTGGAACCGAGAAACCCGGCAGACCGTCACTCACACCGCACTGTACGAAACCTTTTTTCTGCACTGCATCCAGGGTCGCGCCCGCCTGAGCGAACCCGCTGACGCCGAGTACTGCGGCTGCAGTCACGACGGCCAGGGTGGATTTCAACATCTTCATTCAAACCTCCAGTTTTGCTCTTGTTGTGTCGGAGCGTGAGTCCTGTCGCACCCTTTTGAGGCGTTGTTGACCCGTGTTGGCTTTTTCTAGGGTCAACCGACGTAAGGACCGTAGCCATGAGTCTAGTAGGAGAAAATCCACATAAAGGACAACTCACTTCTCACCAATCGGCCGAACGGGCTGTAGCCCTTTCACGTTCGCGAAGCCCGTAGCGGCCTTTGGCGAACATCCATCACCGGATTTTTTGCTATCCCGCGTGCAGCAGTACACTGATAGTGTTACCGCCAGACGCTGAGATGGGTTGCACCGCTTCCCCATAGCAAAGCCCGTACCACACCGGCTGCTAAAGCGGTTAAGCGACAGGTCAATAGCAAAACTTGTAACCTTGCGACATCTTCGTAACTGATCAACCAGAGGCGCCCTCAGACCTCGCACTCAATGAGAGCGCACGCACAAAATTGGAGCAGCCATGACCGAGCCCCTGATTCTTCAACCCGTGAAGCCCGCAGACGCCTGCGTTATATGGCTGCACGGCCTGGGCGCCGACCGCTACGACTTTCTGCCGGTCGCCGAGGCCTTGCAGGAAACCCTGCTGACCACCCGCTTCGTTTTGCCCCAGGCGCCCACCTGTGCAGTCACGATCAATGGTGGCTACGAGATGCCGAGCTGGTACGACATATTGGCCATGAGCCCGGCGCGCGCGATCAATCGCGATCAACTGGAGGAGTCGGCACAACGCGTCATTAATCTGATCGAAGTGCAGCGAGCCATCGGAATAGACGCCTCGCGGATTTTTCTGGCCGGTTTTTCCCAAGGTGGCGCCGTGGTTTTACACACCGCGTTTCTGAAATGGCAGGGACCGCTGGGTGGCGTACTTGCCCTCTCCACTTATGCACCGACTTTCAGCGACGAGCTCGAATTGTCCGCCAGTCAGCAACGGACGCCGGTGATGTGCTTGCACGGCCAGTACGATGATGTGGTGCAAAACTCGATGGGACGCAGCGCCTTTGAGCATTTGAAGCAGCGTGGTGTCACCGTGACATGGCAGGAATACCCAATGGGCCACGAAGTGTTACCCGAGGAGATCCGCGACATCGGCGTCTGGCTCGGCGAACGGTTGCGTTAAACGTTTTATCGGTCTTTTTTTGTTTAAAAGAGCCCTTTGATCCATCCCACTACGCCGCGCCCGATTCTTGCATTACACTGGCCGGCGTACATTCCTTAACCAATTGATGAGATGACCGTGCTCAAAGCACTCAAGAAAATGTTCGGTAAAAGCGAGACTGAGCAACTCGCGCCAGTCCCCAGCGCTCCGTCTCACACTCCCAGCCACCGCACCGACGGTCATCAGTCTGGTCGGACCGCTCCCGTAGCGGCACCGAAACACGAACCCAAGAGCGCGCCGGCCGCCGAGCCTGTCGTGCAATCCGCCGCCGAGCAACCGCGCAGCGAAACGCCGAAACCCGCCAAACCACGTCGCGAACCGAAGCCAAAAGCCCCGGTCATTCCGTGGAAACTCGAAGATTTCGTCGTCGAACCCCAGGAAGGCAAAACCCGCTTCCACGATTTCAAACTCGCCCCCGAATTGATGCACGCCATCCAGGACCTGGGCTTCCCGTATTGCACGCCGATCCAGGCGCAAGTACTGGGCTTCACCCTCGCCGGCAAAGACGCCATCGGCCGCGCCCAGACCGGCACCGGCAAAACCGCCGCGTTCCTGATTTCGATCATCACCCAGTTGCTGCAAACCCCGCCGCCGAAAGAGCGCTACATGGGCGAGCCGCGGGCACTGATCATCGCACCGACCCGCGAGCTGGTGGTGCAGATCGCCAAGGACGCAGCGGACCTGACCAAATACACCGGCCTCAACGTTATGACGTTCGTCGGCGGCATGGACTTCGACAAGCAGCTCAAGCACCTCGAAGCCCGTCACTGCGACATCCTCGTCGCCACGCCGGGCCGCCTGCTGGACTTCAACCAACGCGGCGACGTGCACCTGGATATGGTCGAAGTGATGGTGCTGGACGAAGCTGACCGCATGCTCGACATGGGCTTCATCCCGCAAGTGCGCTCCATCATTCGCCAGACCCCGCCGAAGAATGAGCGCCAGACGCTGCTGTTCTCCGCGACCTTCACCGAAGACGTGATGAACCTGGCCAAGCAATGGACCACCGACCCTGCCATCGTCGAAATCGAAGTCACCAACGTGGCCAACGAAAACGTCGAGCAGCACATCTACGCGGTGGCCGGCGCCGACAAATACAAACTGCTCTACAACCTGGTCAACGATAACGGCTGGGAGCGGGTCATCGTCTTCGCCAACCGCAAGGATGAAGTGCGGCGCATCGAAGAACGCCTGGTGCGTGATGGCGTCAATGCCGCGCAACTGTCCGGCGATGTGCCGCAGCACAAGCGCATCAAGACGCTGGAAGGTTTCCGCGAAGGCAAGATCCGCGTGCTGGTCGCCACCGACGTGGCCGGTCGTGGTATCCACATTGACGGCATCAGCCACGTGATCAACTTCACCCTGCCGGAAGTCCCGGACGACTACGTGCACCGCATCGGCCGTACCGGTCGTGCTGGCGCCGATGGTGTATCCATCAGTTTTGCCGGTGAGGACGATTCGTACCAACTGCCGGCCATCGAAGAAAAGCTGGGGCGCAAGATCAGCTGTGAAACACCACCGACGCATTTGCTGCGGGCGGTTGAGCGCAAACGTCCGTAACGGACGACTTGCCGAAAAAAGGCGCAGCCGGAAACGGACTGCGCTTTTTTTTCGTCCGGTTTTTCCAACAGGTGCTTGTTCATAGAAACTAAATGTCCATAATAGACAAATAAGTTTAGTTTTTGCTCCCGGAGCCCAATATGTCCAGCATCCCCAACATGATCACCCAACCCCAGGCCCGCGAGTTGCTGGCGCAGGTGGATGTGCCGCAAATCCTGCGCAAGCTGTTCCGCGACCTGGCGGTTGGGCAAGCAGTGCAACCGGCGCAGCAACTGGTGGAGTTTCCACAGGGTGCCGGCGACTTCATCAATTACTTGGGTGTGCTGGCCGAAGACGGGGTTTACGGGGTCAAGACTTCGCCTTACATCGTGCACGAACAAGGGCCACTGGTGACTGCCTGGACCTTGCTGATGTCGATGCAGACTGGCCAACCGCTGCTGCTCTGCGATGCTGGCGAACTGACCACGGCCCGTACCGCCGCCACGACCGCTGTGGCGGTGGATGCGTTGGCACCCCTGAATGCGACGCGGCTCGCAATCATCGGCAGCGGTAAAGTAGCCCAGGCGCATCTGCACTATGTGAAAGGACTGCGGGACTGGCAGAGCATCAGCCTGTATTCGCCGAACCTGAGCTCGGCCAGCCCCGAAGAGCTGGACCAACTGCGAAACCTCGACCCACGCCTGACTATTGCCGACAGTCGCGAGGCGGCGATTCAAGATGCCGACGTGATCATGCTCTGCACCTCATCCGCCGGCCCGGTGATCGATCCGGCCAGCCTGAACAAACCGGCACTGATCACCTCCATCAGCACCAACGCCCCACGTGCCCACGAGGTTCCGCCGCAGAGCCTCAACGACATGCAAATATTCTGCGACTACCGTGTGACTACCCCGGGCTCGGCGGGAGAAATGCTGATTGCCGCCGAGCTGCATGGCTGGAATAACAAGGCGATTGTCGGCGACCTGCCCGAGCTGCTCAGCGAGAAAGTGCAACGTCCAGGCTACGACCGTCACGTGTTCTTCCGCTCGATCGGCCTGGGCCTGGAAGACATCGCGCTGGCCAATGCCATCTATCGCCTGCTGCCCTAACCATACGAAACCTGTAGGAGCTGGCTTGCCAGCGATCCAGACGCCGCGGTCCATCAGATGAACCGCAGCGATGCCATCGCCAGCGAGCCGGCTCCTACAGGGATAACCGATAACAGGAGATTCTCATGAGCCAGGCAGATTTCATCATCATCGGCGGCGGTATCGCCGGCGCTTCCACCGGTTTCTGGCTGTCGCAGTACGGCCGTGTGATTGTGCTTGAACGCGAATCCCATCCGGCCTATCACTCCACCGGACGTTCGGCAGCCCTGTTCACCGCCGCCTACGGCACCCCTCAGGTCCGCGCGCTGACCCTGGCGAGCCGCGAGTTTTTCGACGCGCCACCCAGCGGTTTCTGCGAACACCCGCTGCTGACCCCGCGCGGCGAAATGACCGTGGACTTCACCGGTGATGCGGCTGAACTGAACAACCAATACCTGAGCGCAAAAGCCACGGTGCCGGAGATGCAATTACTCAGCGCCGACGAAGCCTGCGCCCGCGTGCCGATCCTGCGCCGGGAAAAAGTCCACGGTGCGATCTACGACCCGACTGCCAGCGACATCGATACCGACGCCCTGCACCAAGGCTACCTGCGTGGCATCCGCCGCAATAAAAGCGAAGTCCATACCGACTGCGAAGTGCTGAGCCTCAGCCGTGACGCCGACGAGTTGTGGCACGTACAGACCAAAACCGGGACCTACAGCGCCCCGGTCATCATCAACGCGGCTGGCGCCTGGGCCGACAAAATCGGCGAACTGGCCGGCGCCCAACCGCTGGGCCTGCAACCCAAGCGTCGCGCGGCGTTCATCTTTGCCGGTCCCGAGGGTGTGGACATTCATCATTGGCCGATGCTGGTCAGCCTCGACGAATCCTTCTACATGAAACCCGATGCCGGGATGTTCCTCGGCTCGCCGGCCAACGCCGACCCGGTCGAGCCCCACGACGTGCAGCCCGAAGAGCTGGACATCGCCATGGGCATTTACCAGATCGAAGAGGCCACGACCCTGACCATTCGCCGCCCGACCCGCACCTGGGCCGGCCTGCGCAGTTTCGTCAGCGATGGCGATTTGCTGTCCGGTTTCGATCCACAGGTTCCCGGGCTGTTCTGGGTCGCGGCACAGGGCGGCTACGGCATCCAGACCTCGCCGGCCATGGGCCAGGCCAGCGCGGCGCTGGTACGCGGTGAAGCGCTGCCCGAGCAACTCACCCGCTTCGGTCTGAGCGCCAGAATGCTCTCCCCTGCACGCCTGGGCTGATTTTCTGCCTCAGGTGACGCGCCGCCACGATTGCGGCACACTTTCAGAGCCCCGTCTTTCGGGGCGCTGATGCTGCCCGGAGCCACAACGCATGAACGCCCCCGAAATAGATCCGACCCTGATCGACACATCCCTGGATAACTTCCGGGCGATCGCCGATGCCATCGCCACGTTGTTCTTTCCTCACGCCGAGGTCGTGCTGCATGACCTGCGCACGCAAAAGGTTGATTACATCGCCAACAACCTGTCGAAAAGGGAGATTGGCGACGATTCGGCGCTGGAAGATATGCTCAGTGAAGACGTCAGCGAACGTAACATCGGGCCGTATGAAAAGCTCAATTGGGATGGTCAGAAAATTCGCAGCCTGAGCACTGTGCTGCGCGACAGTGAAGGTCATCCGCTGGCGGTGCTGTGCATCAATCTGAATATTTCGCTGTTCGAGAATGCCAAGGCTGCGCTGGATCTGTTTCTGTCACCAAGCAAGCTGATCCCGCAACCGGACTCGTTGTTTCGCGATGACTGGCAGGAGCGGATCAATACCTTTCTGCACAACTGGCTGCGCGAACGGCAGCTGAGCCTGAACCTGCTGACTCGCGATCACAAACGGGAGCTGGTGCTGGCGCTGCATGCCGAAGGTGCGTTCAAGGGCAAAAGCGCGTCGAACTATGTGGCCAATGTGCTGAACATGGGCCGGGCGACGGTGTACAAGCATTTGAAGGAATTGAAGGGCTGAAGATTTACAGGGGCTGATCTGACCCCATCGCCAGCAGGCTGGCTCTCACATGGATTTTCGGTGTACACAAAACCTGTGGGAGCTAGCCTAGCGATGGCGTTTGATCAGTCGCCGTAGATGTCGGACTTGAAATACTTATCCGAAATCTTCTGATATTCGCCATTGGCACGAATGCCATCGATGGCCGTATTCAACTGGCTAACCAGTTCGGCATTCCCCTTGCGCACCGCAATCCCCGCGCCCTCGCCCACGTATTTCGGGTCCTTCAATTCCGGTCCGACAAACGCATAGCCTTTACCGCGCGGCATCGACAGGAAGTCATTCAGCGGAATGGTGTCGGCAAAAATCGCATCGAGACGACCGGCCGCCAGGTCCATGTAGATCTCTTCGTTGTTGCCATAACGCTTGACGTTGATGCCCTTGGGTTCAAACACCTCAGTGGCATACCGGTCAGTGGTGGTTGCGCGCTGCACGCCAATCGTCTTGCCCTTGAGGCTGGCGTACTGATCATCCACCACAGCGCCTTCCTTCATCACCAGACGCGAGGAGGTGAAGTAGTACTTGTGGGTGAAATCCACCGACTTCTTGCGATCTTCGTTGATGGTCATGGACGACAGCGCCATGTCGATTTTCTTCACCTTCAGGGAAGGAATCAGACCGTCGAACTCACCCTCGACCCACACACACTTGACCTGCATCTGTGCGCACAAGGCATTACCGATGTCGTAGTCGAAACCAACGATCTCGCCTTTGTCGGTTTTGGAAGCGAATGGCGGATAGGCCGCTTCGATACCGATTCGCAAGGTTTTCTCGGCGGCAAACACAGAGCTGCACGCCAACAGGCTCAGGGCCAGACTGGTGATGAGGGGAAACTTCTTCATGTTCGTTTCTCGCGGGTTGTTGTTGGTTTGGCAAGGCAGAAGAAAAAGCTGAAGCGGATGGAAGCCTTATTTGTACTTATAATTCCATACTGGACTTTAATGTATGGATCGTCAATCGGGCAAAAGCAGCCCGTGCCGGCCGGTGGTCGGGAGGTGGGACATCAAGTTTTTTAGCGGTGCAGATCGCCAGCAGGCTGGCGCCCACATGGATTTGCGCTGCACACAAAACCTGTGGGAGCTAGCTGCTAGCGATGGCTGATTGAAGTGCATTGCAGAGGTTATTTGTTCCAGCGATCCGCCGCCGCATGATCACTGTCACGCCCTTCAACCCAACGCGGGCCATCACTGGTGTTTTCCTTCTTCCAGAACGGCGCGCGGGTTTTCAGGTAATCCATCACGAAGGCGCAGGCATCGAACGCTGCCTGACGGTGTGCACTGGCGGCGCCGACGAAGACGATCGGCTCACCCGGTTCCAGCGCGCCAATGCGATGCAGCACTTCCAGTTTGAGCAACGGCCAACGTTGCTCGGCCTCGGTGGCTATTTTGCCGAGGGCTTTTTCGGTCATGCCCGGATAGTGTTCGAGGAACATCCCGGCCACATCGAGCCCGTCATTGAAATCGCGCACGTACCCAACAAAACTCACCACCGCGCCGACGCCGACATTGGCGTGATGCATGGCATTGACTTCAGCTCCCGGATCGAACGCCGTGGCTTGCACGCGAATGGCCATGGCTCAGCCTCCGGTCACGGTCGGAAAGAACGCCACTTCATCGCCATCGCTGACCGGCTCGTCGAGCTGGCAGAGGTCTTCGTTGCGGGCGCACATCAGATTTTGCTCGGTCAGAACGTCGGCGCCGTCACGCTGAGCCAGCAGCAAACGCACATCGTCGACCGTGGCGAAGCTGCCTTCGACCTTCACCGAATCCACGCCCAATGCTTCGCGATAACGAGCGAAAAACTTAACGGTGATGTTCATGGCTGATCCGCCTGGAAATGACCGCTCTTGCCGCCAACCTTTTCCAGCAGCCGCACGCTTTCAATGGTCATGCCGCGATCGACGGCCTTGCACATGTCGTAGATGGTCAGCGCCGCGACACTGGCGGCGGTCAGCGCTTCCATCTCGACGCCGGTCTGCCCGGACAACTTACAGCGCGCCACGATGCGCACGCTGTCGTCGCCTTCGGCACTGAGCTCAACCTTGACGCCAGTCAGCATCAGCGGGTGGCACAGCGGAATCAAATCACTGGTTTTCTTCGCCGCCTGAATTCCGGCGATGCGCGCCACGGCGAACACATCACCCTTGGGGTGACCGCCGCTGACGATCATCTGCAGGGTCTCTGGGAGCATGCGCACCAGCGCTTGGGCCGTCGCCTCACGGAACGTCACGGCTTTTTCAGTGACGTCGACCATATTGGCGCGACCTTGGGAATCGAGATGAGTCAGCACGGAATTACTCCTGATCAGGAGCGTCGATTGTAAACCTGCGGGTCAATTTTCCGCACGCATGATTATCGGACACCCCACAACCTGTAGGCGCTGGCTTGCCAGCGATGGCGGCTTTGAATTCACCGTAGCGCTCACGACCCCATCGCCGGCAAGCTACAGGGTTGTGCGTATGGCAAAAAAAACCGGGCGGCCTGCGAGGGCCGCCCGGTTTTGGATGAAGCAATTACAAATGCGATTCGGCGTATTCGGCCAAAATCGAACGTGGCACCCCTTGCAGGGTGATGTGCACCCCGTTCGGGAAATCCTTGAAGCGTTCAGTGAGGTAGGTCAGCCCGGAACTGGTCGCGGACAGGTAAGGGGTGTCAATCTGTGCCAGGTTGCCCAGGCACACCACTTTGGAACCGGCGCCAGCACGGGTGATGATGGTTTTCATCTGGTGCGGCGTGAGGTTCTGGCATTCATCGATCAAAATCAGGCTTTGCTGGAAGCTGCGCCCCCGGATGTAGTTGAGCGATTTGAACTGCAAAGGCACCTTGCTGAGGATGTAGTCGACGCTGCCATGGGTGCTTTCGTCGTCCATGTGCAAGGCTTCGAGGTTGTCGGTGATGGCGCCCAGCCACGGCTCCATTTTTTCCGCTTCGGTGCCAGGCAGGAAGCCGATTTCCTGATCGAGGCCCTGCACGCTACGGGTAGCGATAATCCGGCGATAGCGTTTGCTGACCATGGTCTGCTCGATTGCAGCGGCCAGCGCCAGGATGGTTTTACCGGAACCGGCGGCACCGGACAGGTTGACCAGATGAATGTCCGGATCAAGCAAGGCGTACAGCGCCAGGCTCTGATAGATGTCACGTGGCTTCAGGCCCCAGGCTTCCTGGTGCAACAACGGTTCCTGGTGCAGGTCCAGAATCAGCAACTTGTCTTCTTCAATCTCCTTGATCCAGCCGACAAAACCCTGCTCATCGATGATGAACTCGTTGATGTGCACCGCCGGCAGGTTGTCGATCAGTTGCACCTGATGCCAGGTGCGGCCGTGGTCCTGACGGGTTTCGACCTTGCTCACACGGTCCCAGAAGGAACCGGTCATGTTGTGGTAACCGTTGGGCAGCAGCGACACGTCGTCGACCAGTTGGTCGGTGCTGTAGTCCTCGGCCGCGATCCCACAAGCTCGGGCCTTGAGGCGCATGTTGATGTCTTTGGTGACCAGCACCACAGGCAATTTCGGATCGCGCGCGTGCAGGTCGATCAACTGATTGATGATGATGTTGTCGTTCAAATGCTCGGGCAGAATGATGCTCGGCTCGGCACGCTTGCTCATCAGAATTGACAGCAAGCCCTTCGGCCCGCTCTTGCCCCGCTGGATCGGCACGCCCTGCTCAACGTCCTCGGGAGAGGCATCACCCAGGGTCTTGTCGATCAGGCGGATGGCCTGACGGCATTCGGCAGCCACGCTGTGATGCCCGCTCTTGAGCTTGTCGAGCTCTTCCAGCACGGTCATCGGGATGGCGACATGGTGTTCTTCGAAATTGAGCAGCGCGTTTGGATCGTGAATCAATACGTTGGTATCGAGTACATAAAGGATTGGCTGGTTGGAAGAAGAGCTACGTCCGTGATCATCCATACTCGGTCACCTTTGTGGGAGCCAGTCGACGCAATACCTTGGCGGTGCTGCGCCTCGAAGTGACTGCCGAATCTCACCTGCGGGGACTCAAGTGAACTGCATACAAAGCTGGGTCTTGGAAGACGCCACCTGTGTTGCAGGTTTCGGCGGTCTGTCTTCGTAATACTCCAAAACACATGACAGAAAAAAGCACTTTGACGTTTTTTTGAAGTTTATTTTTCAGAATGACCAATAGCACTTGGCGGACTGCCATCACCCGTTTACAGTCGGAAGTCCGCCTGTATCGAAATGTCTGCAAAAATCGCCCCCCGCCCAATGTTTACGGGCATTGCGCGATTTCAGCAAAACGCCTTCCGGCTTTCACTGGAACCCGCTCTGGCAATCCTCCCAGCCGATGCCGCTTTGCGCCGTGTGCGTAATCAGCCAGGGCAACGCCGTTTTTACCCCATCCTGCTTCACATTGAAGTTGATCACGCCATGGCGCCACAGCAGCATCAGGGTCAGTACCCGTTGCGCGCTCTGGCTGCCCTTGAGCTTGCCGGCACCGTCCTGGGCATCGATGTCCCACAGCGCCACCTGCAAGCCCTGGGACTTGAAGAAGCCTTCGGCATCGGACCGGCGCTGGCCATCCGGCGGACGGAACAGCGGTACATAGTTTTCCGGTAGTTTGCCTTTAACCAGTTCGGCGCTGCGATGTACCGAATCCTGCCAGTCCTGCCAATGGCTGTGGGAGCGGAATTCCCACCCCTGCACGCCGACACACTGCGTTGAGTACGTCGATTGCAGGCTGGCCACCGAACGCTCGGCCAGACGTGCCTGGATGTCCTTGCCGAGGACGAAGAATGTGCCGCTCATATTCGACTTTCGCAGATACTCCGTGACCCAGGCTGTGTTGTCCGGTATGGCATTCGCGGCGCTGTCGAAGGTCAGCAGAAAAAGCCGGTCATGCATCCCGTCGCCACTGCGCTCATAGTCACCGAAATGATCGACTTCACTGCTGACTTGTGGAAACAGCGCTGCCTTGCGCAACTGCTCGTCCAGGTACTGGGTATGAAACTGACGGCTCGGCTCGGCCCACTTGATGTAGTAGCTGTCTTCGCTGATCTGAAACTTGGTGGCTTGTTCGCGCAGGGTCGGCATGTCCTCGACCAGAAAACAGAACGAAGCGTCCTGATCGCAGCTTTGCTGAGCGAAGTTGTAGTTGCTCAGCAGGCGTTGCCACATATGCTGGCGCACACGGTTGATCGACTCCATGTTGATGCTGCGCAAGCCCAAACGCTGGGCCAGCGTCGGTTCGTCCAGGGCTTCGCTGGCCAGCAGTATGTGGGCGAACATCAGGATCTCCGCGCGCGAGGCCACGTCGAACAGCGTTGGATTGCTGAGCTGTTCAGGCCAAGTAGTTCGATCTAGGGTCGCCACGTCTGAGGGAGCCGCCATGGCGCCGAAGCTCAAAAGCCAGGCCGATAATAGAAAAGCGATGCGCAATGGGATGTCTCCATAACAAAACCCGCGCGGCACTATATCATCGCGAGAACGCCTCTCCCTGCAGGAGCTGGCTTGCCAGCGATGGCAGCGTGTCTGAAATACCGCATCGTCCGACTCGCCAGCAAGCCGGCGCCTACAGGCCTCGGTTGATGATGTCGATCTCTTGTCCCATGACACCACCGATCACCTATTACCCCGATAGCTGGAGTCAACAAGGACAACCCCCTAGAATCGCCCCCACGATTAAAGGAGACGACTTCATGCTGATGGTGATTTCACCCGCCAAGACCCTCGATTACGAAACACCGCCGGCGACCCAGCGTTTCACCCAGCCGCAATACCTCGACCATTCCCAGGAGTTGATCCTGCAATTGCGCGACCTGACGCCGGCGCAGATCAGCGAGTTGATGCACGTCTCCGACAAGATCGGCGGGCTCAACGCCGCGCGTTTCGGCAGCTGGACCCCGGCGTTTACGCCCGAGAATGCTAAGCAGGCTTTGCTGGCATTCAAGGGCGACGTGTACACCGGCCTGAATGCGCAAACCTTCAGCGAAGCCGATTTCGATTACGCCCAGCAGCATTTGCGCATGCTCTCCGGCCTGTACGGCCTGCTGCGCCCGCTGGACCTGATGCAACCGTACCGACTGGAAATGGGCACCAAACTGGCCAATGCCCGCGGCAAGGACCTTTATGCCTTCTGGGGCACGCGGATCAGCGAATGGCTGAACGAAGCCCTGGCCGATCAAGGCGATGACGTGCTGCTGAACCTGGCCTCCAACGAATACTTCTCGGCGGTCAAACGCAACGCCCTCAACGCTCGCATCATCAACACCGAGTTCAAGGATCTGAAGAATGGTCAGTACAAGATCATCAGTTTCTACGCGAAAAAGGCCCGCGGCATGATGAGCCGCTTCGTCATTGAAGAGCGCATCAACGATCCGGCTGCGCTCAAGCGGTTCGACGTTCAAGGCTATCGCTACAGCGCCGAGCAGTCTAAACCGGACAATCTGGTGTTCCTGCGCGATCACGCACCAGAGTGATGCACCGGGTTGGCGCACGACGTCAAAAAGCGTCGTGCGCCGCCCATTGATCCCCCCTTCTCCCCCTGCTTTTTTCGCCATTTTTATGGCGCCAGAAACCCATCAGTCTATTTTCTAACTTTAGTTTCACTCGACTTCGATCTTTTTTTTCAGTAGTGGCACTGAAAATTTTTATCAGTAGTGGCAAAAAACTATCCCCTTCGATAATCCGCCTATATACAAAGGGCGAAACGGCAAGTGCTATCAATATGAGAGCAGTGCCATCTTTCTCAATATTTCAAAAAATTTCAGATTTCATGATGAGCGGATCGGAACTATGTCCAAATGCACCGCTCATACCACCGGTAACGATTCTCACAGAGGTTGTAGGAGAAAACTTACGCAAAGCAGAGATTCATGTAGCGAAGTTGTCATATTAACTTCGGCTGACTAATCCCTGATTTGGGCAACACAAAACGGACAGGAGATAACGCTCAATGGCTATCCCCTACTAGGCCATGGCAGCGCCCCTATAAACGTGCTCACTCGAGCACCCAACCGCTTGATTTAAGGGCTTCCAGCCTGGCATTGAGCGCGCAAGATCATTGCACGAGCATCTTCTGAATAGAGGATTAGCTGCATAACAGGGCAAGTCATAACAATAAGACTTAGTTACGCACACCTTGGGTGCACTTATTTAGACACTCATAACTTATATGCCAGCACACGGCATTGTTGCGCCTGTAAGCAGCACTAGCGAGTGCACTATAAACGCTGAACACCATTAACTCCGGCCATCTAGTGGCTTGATCTATACAGAGGTAATTGCGATGCGCATCAGCATATTTGGTTTGGGTTACGTTGGCGCAGTATGTGCCGGTTGCCTGTCTGCACGGGGCCATGACGTCGTTGGCGTAGATGTTGCCAAAGACAAGATCGATATGATCAATGCCGGCAAATCGCCGATCGTTGAACCGGGCCTGGGTGAACTTCTGGCGCAAGGTATTCAGACGGGCCGCCTGCGTGGCACGACCAACTTCGCCGAGGCGATTCGTGACACCGATCTGTCGATGATCTGCGTCGGCACGCCGAGCAAGAAGAACGGCGACCTGGAACTGAACTACATCGAAGCCGTGTGCCGCGAGATCGGTTTTGTCCTGCGTGACAAGACCACCCGCCACACCATCGTGGTGCGCAGCACCGTACTGCCGGGCACCGTGGCCAACGTGGTAATCCCGATCCTCGAAGACTGCTCCGGCAAGAAGGCCGGTGTTGATTTCGGTGTTGCGGTGAACCCTGAGTTTCTGCGCGAAAGCACTGCCATCGCCGACTACGATCAGCCGCCAATGACCGTCATCGGCGAGTTCGACAAAGCGTCCGGTGACGTTCTGCAATCGCTGTACGAAGAGCTCGACGCACCGATCATCCGCAAGGACATCGCCGTTGCCGAGATGATCAAGTACACCTGCAACGTATGGCACGCCACCAAGGTGACCTTCGCCAACGAGATCGGCAACATCGCCAAGGCTGTCGGTGTCGACGGTCGTGAAGTGATGGACGTGGTTTGCCAGGACAAGACCCTGAACCTGTCCCAGTACTACATGCGCCCGGGTTTCGCCTTCGGCGGCTCGTGCCTGCCGAAAGACGTGCGTGCCCTGACCTACCGCGCCGGTTCCCTGGACGTAGAAGCGCCGCTGCTCAACTCGCTGATGCGCAGCAACGAGTCCCAGGTACAGAACGCCTTCGACATCGTCGAAAGCCACGACAAACGCAAAGTCGCCTTGCTGGGCCTGAGCTTCAAGGCCGGCACCGACGACCTGCGCGAAAGCCCGCTGGTTGATCTGGCAGAAATGCTGATCGGCAAGGGTTTCGATCTGAGCATCTACGACAGCAACGTCGAGTACGCCCGTGTCCACGGTGCGAACAAGGACTACATCGAGTCGAAGATCCCGCACGTTTCGTCGTTGCTCAACGCTGACTTTGACGACGTGATCAACAACTCCGACGTGATCATCCTCGGCAACCGTGACGAGAAATTCCGCTCCCTGGTGCAGAACGTTCCTCACGGCAAGCAAGTGATCGACCTGGTTGGCTTCATGTCCAAGGCCACCAGCGTGACTGGCCGGACCGAAGGCATCTGCTGGTAACCGGCAGGTTGTAAGCGCTTCGCGCCGATTGCCGGCAAGCCGGCTCTTACACATTCACCACAAATCTGTAGGAGCTGGCTTGCCAGCGATGGCGTACCTGAGATCGCCATCGCCGGCAAGCCGCAAGCGGGCGCCGACTCCTACAGGGGGCGCGAGACTTGCAACTGACTTTAGGATTCCGATTATGCACAGGCTAAAGCACGGCCTACTCCAGGCCGCCGGTTGGCTGTTTTACTTGAGTTTATTGATGGGCATCGCCATGGCGTTGCCTGTGTCCACGTTCGACTCCGAGTCGAAGGATTTCATTTTCCTGATTGGTATCGTCGGTATCTGGCGCTACTCGATGGGTGCCACGCACTTTCTGCGCGGCATGCTGTTTCTGTACGTGGTCTACCCGCACCTGCGGCGCAAAGTGCGCAAGCTGGGCAAAGCGGCGGACCCTTCCCACGTCTTCCTGATGGTCACCAGTTTCCGCATCGACGCCCTGACCACCGCGCAGGTCTACAGCTCGGTGATCCGCGAAGCCATCGACTGCGGCCTGCCGACCACCATGGTCTGCTCCATCGTGGAAATGTCCGACGAGCTGCTGGTGAAGAGTCTGTGGAAGCGGATGAACCCGCCACCGCACGTAAAACTCGACTTCGTGCGCATCCCCGGCACCGGCAAACGCGATGGCCTGGCCTACGGTTTCCGCGCCATTTCCCGTCACTTGCCGGATGACCGCGCCGTGGTCGCCGTGATCGATGGCGACACCGTGCTCGGCGAAGGTGTAGTGCGCAAGACCGTGCCGTGGTTCCAGCTGTTTGGCAACGTCGGCGGCCTGACCACCAACGAGTTCTGCGAAGTGCGCGGCGGCTACATCATGAGCGAATGGCACAAGCTGCGTTTCGCCCAGCGTCACATCAACATGTGCTCGATGGCCCTGTCCAAGCGCGTGCTGACCATGACCGGACGCATGTCGGTGTTCCGTGCTACCGTGGTCACCAACCCGGAATTCATCGCCGACGTGGAAAGCGACTCGCTGCAACACTGGCGCCTGGGTCGTTTCAAGTTCCTGACCGGCGACGACAAATCGAGCTGGTTCAGCCTGATGCGCCTGGGTTACGACACGTTCTACGTGCCTGATGCCGCGATCAACACCGTCGAACATCCACCGGAAAAAAGCTTCATCAAGGCCAGTCGCAAACTGATGTTCCGCTGGTACGGCAACAACCTGCGGCAGAACTCGCGTGCACTCGGCCTGGGCGTCAAACGCCTTGGCGCCTTCACCTCGGTGGTGCTGTTCGATCAGCGCGTCTCGATGTGGACTTCGCTGCTGGGCCTGACCGTGGCGATCATCGCCAGCTTCAAGTACGGCACCGCGTTCATCCTGGTGTACCTGCTGTGGATCGGCATTACCCGCCTGATCCTGACACTGTTGCTGTCCTGCTCAGGTCACCGGATCGGCCCGGCCTACCCCGCGATTCTCTATTACAACCAGATCGTTGGCGCGCTGGTGAAGATCTACGTGTTCTTCCGCCTCGACCAACAGTCCTGGACTCGCCAGCCCACTTCCCTGACCCGTGATCTCGCCAGCTTTCAACGTTGGTTCAACACCTGGTCGTCTCGGACCATGACCTTCTCCGCCGGCAGCATTTTTGTCGCCGTGCTGCTGATGATGGTCTGACCGCCCCCTTATTGAATTAACAAGGAAACCGCCCCTATGAATACCGCCGTCAACGCCAACGTAGTGCATGAATCCGAAGCCCAGCGCCAACACGCCCGCGTGAAAATCCCGGCCAAGCTGCGTTTCTTCGGTCCCGACCGTACGCCGGTCGAGGCGCGAGTGATCGACCTGTCCGCCGGTGGCCTGGCCTTCAACGCCGGTCAACTGCCATTGAAGATCGGCGACAAGTACAAGGCCCGTCTGCAATTCGTCATCGACAACCTCGGCCTGGCCATGGACGTCGAGTTGCAGGTGCGCTCCTACGATCGCGAGACCGGCCGTACCGGTTGCATGTTCCAGAACCTGGAACCGCAAGACATCTCGACCCTGCGTCACCTGATCACTTCGCACCTGGCCGGTGACATCGTCACCATCGGTGAAGTGCTGGCAACCCTGCAGCGCGACAACTTCACCAAGGCGCGCAAGATCAAGGACGGCGGCCACGGCATGAGCGCGTTCGGGCGCATGAAAGCCGTGACCTTCAGCCTGGGGATTTTCGTGGTTGGCCTGGTCGCGTTCGGCTTCATCTTCAAGTCGGTGTACGGCATGTACTTCGTCAGCCACGCCCAGGCCGGCCTGGTCAGCGTGCCCGGTGTGAACATCACCATGCCGCGCGACGGTACCGTGCAGAGCCTGGTGAAATCCGATGGCGTGGCCGCCAAAGGTGCACCGCTGGCGACCTTCAGCACCAGCATGCTCGACGTGCTCAAGGGTCATCTGGAAGGCGATCAACTGGCCCCGGCCAAGGTTGAAGAACTGTTCGGCAAGCAAATGACCGGCACCCTGACCTCGCCGTGCGACTGCACCGTGGCCCAGCAGATGGTCGCCAACGGTCAGTACGCCAGCAAGGGCGACGTGATCTTCCAACTGGTGCCGCGCAATACCGAAGCCAACGTCGAAGCGCGCTTCTCCTACCGCCAGTTCGGCGACGTGCTGCCAGGCGCCCCGGTGCGCTTCCAGATCGCCGGCGAAGACAAGACCCGCACCGGCAAGATCGTCAGCAGCACCAGCCTGAAAAGCGCCGATTTGTCGTCCGACATCCGCGTCCTGATCCAGCCTGACGAAGCACTCGACAGCGCCCTCGCCGGTCGCCCGGTGGAAGTGAGCAGCGACCGTGGCCCGAACTTGAACTGGCTGATCGATAAAGCCATGGCTGCTGGTCTGTAACCGGAGGACATGCCCGTGACTATCATCAGTCTCCTGAGAACACCGAGATCCCTGTGGGAGCTGGCTTGCCAGCGATCGGTTCAACCTGGTTTACCTGATGCACCGCAGCGCCTGAATCGCTGGCAAGCCAGCTCCTACAGGGGGCATGTGGTGTGCTCGCTGGCTTTGGCAGTCAGCCTCGCCGGTTGCGCCGGCCTGCCAGACCAACGTCTGGCCAACGAAGCCCTCAAGCGTGGCGATACCGCCACCGCGGCGGCGAATTACCAGCAACTGGCAGACCTGGGCTACAGCGAAGCCCAGGTCGGTCTGGCTGACATTCAAGTCGACAGCCGCGACCCGGCGCAGATGAAACAGGCCGAAGCGACTTACCGCGCCGCCGCCAGTGTTTCGCCGCGTGCCCAGGCGCGACTCGGTCGTCTGCTGGTGGCCAAGCCCGGTTCTACCGAAGCTGAACAGCACGAAGCCGAAGGCCTGTTGAAAAAGGCCTCGGCCGCCGGCGAAGGCAACACCCTGATCCCGTTGGCGATGCTGTACCTGCAATACCCGCACAGTTTTCCCAACGTGAATGCGCAACAGCAAATCAGCCAATGGCGCGCCGAAGGCAAACCGGAAGCGGGTCTGGCGCAAGTGCTGCTCTATCGCACCCAAGGCACCTACGACCAGCACCTCGACGAGGTCGAAAGCATCTGCAAAGCGGCGCTGAATACCACCGACATCTGCTACGTCGAACTGGCCACGGTCTACCAGAAACAAGGTAAAGCCGAACAACAAGCCGAGCTGATCAAGCAGATGCAAGCGGCACACAGTCGCGGCACCGTCAGCGCTCAACGAGTGGACAGTGTGGCTCGCGTACTGGGCGATGCGAGCCTGGGCAAGACCGACGAAAAAACCGCGCAATCGCTGTTCGAAGACATCGCCCCCGGCTACCCCGCTTCCTGGGTCAGCCTGGCGCAACTGCTTTACGACTTCCCGGAACTCGGCGATGTCGACCAGATGATGAAGTACCTGGACAACGGCCGTGCTGCCGACCAGCCGCGCGCCGAGCTGTTGCTGGGCAAGCTCTACTACGAAGGCAAGATGGTTCCGGCCGACGCCAAGGTCGCCGAAGAACACTTCCAGAAAGCCGTCGGCCGCGAAGTCGCCGCCGACTATTACCTCGGCCAGATCTATCGCCGTGGCTACCTGGGCAAGGTCTATCCGCAGAAAGCGCTGGATCACCTGCTGACCGCCGCACGCAACGGCCAGAACAGCGCTGACTTCGCCATTGCCCAACTGTTTTCCCAAGGCAAAGGCACCAAGCCTGACCCGCTCAATGCGTACGTCTTCAGCCAATTGGCCAAGGCCCAGAACACCCCGCAAGCCACCGAGCTTGCGCAAACACTCGAAGCTCAACTGCCGCCTGCGCAGCTCGCCGAGGCACAGCGTCTGTTGAAACAAGAACAGGCAACTCGTGGTGCCTTGAGCCAGAACACGCTGCAACTGCACGCCCTGCAAGAAGAAGGCGGTGAGGAATCCCTATGAAGTTGAATCCATTCATGAAGGCCGGTATCGGCCTGACGTTCGCATTGATCTGGTCCTGCCCGACACTGGCCGCGATGACGGAAGAAACCAAGAACTTCGGCCTGGACGTGAAAATCACCGGCCAGTCCGAAGACGACCGTGACCTCGGTACCCAGGGCGGCGGCGACGTCAACGGCGTCGGCCTCGACCTTCGCCCTTGGGTCTATGGCGAAAGCGGTGCATGGAGCGGCTACGCGATGGGTCAGGCGGTGACGTCCACCGACATCATCGAGACCGACACCCTGCAGCAATCCGGCAGCGACGGCACGCAGAACACCGACAACGATGACCGCAAGACCAAGAAAAACTACTTGGCGATGCGCGAGTTCTGGGTCGGCTACAGCGGCTTCACGCCCTACCCTGGCGAGATCCTGAAATTCGGTCGTCAGCGCCTGCACAACGACGACGGTCAATGGCGCGACACCAACATCGAAGCCTTGAACTGGACCTTCGACACCACCCTGTTGCGCGCCAATGCCGGTATCGCCGAACGCTTCAGCGAGTACCGCACTGACCTGAAAGAGCTGGCCCCCGAAGACAAGGATCGCCTGCACGCTTTCGCCGATGCCGAGTACCAATGGACCCCGGGTCACTGGGCCGGCATTCGCGGTCATCACACCCACGATGACGGCAAGCTCGACTATGCCGAACCTGGCGTTCCCGCTGATTCACTGGATAAGAAACAGAACGGCGACATCAGCTGGCTGGGCCTGCAGGCCAACAGCGATGCCTACAACTGGCGCAACACCAACACCGTCAATTACTGGGGCAGCATCACCGGCATGAGCGGCGACCGCGACACGGTCAACCCGTTGAACGCCGATGGCACCGCACCCGCGCAAGCCAAGCGCAGCGGCGATGTCGACGGCTGGGCCACCGACCTCGGAGTGCGCCTGCGCCTCGATCCGCAGTGGCAAGTCGGTGCGGCCTACGCCCGCGCCAGCGAGGATTACGAACAGAACGGCCTGGAAAGCAACCGCTCGAACTACACCGGTACCCGCTCGCGCGTGCATCGTTTCGGCGAGGCCTTCCGTGGCGAAATGAACAACATGCAATCGGCCACGCTGTTCGGTTCGTGGATGCTTAACGACGAATACGACGCCAGCCTGATCTACCACAAATTCTGGCGCGTCGACGGCAACAAGCCAGTCGGCAGCAACGGCATCGACGCCGTGCAGAACAACACCGACGACGTGACCGGCGCGATCCTTTCCAGCACCTCCCTGCCACTGAACGATGGTGAAAAAGACCTCGGCCAGGAGATGGATCTGGTGGTCACCAAGTACTTCAAACAAGGCCTGTTGCCGGCTGCATTGAGCCAGAAGATCGATGAGCCTTCGGCCCTGGTGCGTTTGCGTGGCGGTGTGTTCAAGCCCGGCGATGCCTACGGCAAAGAAGTCGATTCGTACATGCACCGCGCGTTCATCGACGTGATCTGGCGCTTCTGATGCACATTGCGAAGGGAGTCCCCGACATGAACAGTGCCAAGAAAGGTTCTTTGACCTTGCTGGCCGGCGCGATGCTGCTGGCGAGTGCGGCTGCCTTCGCCAATGTGGAGCCGGCGGAGCCTCAACCAGGCAAGCCGGCCACCGTGGCCAAAGAACTGCAACAAGCCAAGACCTACACCGTCAGCAGCGCACCGACCGCGCCGCTGGAACTGGCCACGCCGAAGCTGCCGGACGTTTCCGGCTACACCGCCGAAGCCATCGCCGCGAAAGTCGTGCGCAGCAAGGCCGGTAAAATCAGCGTGCGCCGGATGATGCAGGAAGACGCCTTGAAGGACTTCATCGGCGGCGACAACAAGATGGCCGAATGGGTGGTGCGCCAGCACGGCATCCCGCAGGCGATCTTCGTCGACGACGGCTACATGAACCTCAAGGACCTGGCCAAGAAGCTGCCCAAGCAGTACTTCAGCGAAACCTCGCCGGGTGTGTTCCTGGCGAAACTGCCGATCGTGGTCGGTCGCCACGGCATTCTGGAAATCGACAAGCAGACCGAGGAATTGCGCCTGTCCCAAGAGGCCGGTTCGTTCCTGGTCAACGACGGCCAGTTGTTTGTGCGTGATACCAAGATCACGGGCTGGAGCGAGAAGGTAAACGGCCCGGCGGCCTTCAAGTCGCCGAAGGAATTCCGTCCGTTCCTGTTGTCCTGGGGCGGCACCGAGACCTACATCGCCAACAGCAAAATCGCCAGTTTCGGCTACGCCAACAGTAAGTCCTACGGCGTGAGTATTTCCCAATACACGCCGAACATGGCCAAGGTGCTCAAGCGTCCTGAACCGAGCGGCTGGATCGTCGGTTCCGAATTCTCGGACATGTGGTACGGCTTCTACTGCTACGAAACCCGCGACTTCGTGGTCAAGGGCAACACCTACAAAGACAACATCGTCTACGGTATCGACCCGCACGACCGTTCCCACGGTTTGATCATCGCCGACAACACGGTGTACGGGACCAAGAAGAAGCACGGGATCATTATTTCCCGTGAGGTCAACGACAGCTTCATCTTCAACAACCGCAGCTACGACAACAAGTTGTCGGGCCTGGTGATCGACCGTAACAGCGTCAACAACATCATTGCCCACAACGAGATCTACCAGAACCACACCGACGGCATCACCCTCTACGAGAGTGCCGACAACCTGCTGTGGGGCAACAAGGTGATCAGCAACCGTCGTCACGGCATCCGCATTCGTAACAGCGTGAACATTCGCCTCTACGAAAACGTCGCCATGGCCAATGGCCTGACCGGCGTCTACGGCCACATCAAGGACCTGACCAACACCGACCGCGACATCAAGCTCGACCCGTTCGACGCCCAGGTGTCGCTGATCGTGGTGGGCGGTGAACTGGCGGCCAACGGCAGCGGCCCGCTGTCCATCGACTCGCCGCTGAGCGTCGAGTTGTATCGCGTGTCCATGCTCGCCCCGACCAAATCCAGTGGCATCAGCTTCTCGGGGATTCTCGGCGAGCGCCAGGATGAAATTCTCGACCTGCTGGTGCGCCAGCAGAAAGCCGTGCTGATCGACCCTGTCGAACGCCAGACCGAAATGCGGGACTGAGGATAATTTTATGCACCCACACTTGATCAAATTACTCAGCCTGTCGGCCCTGACCGCCGGCATTCTCGCCGCCAGCAGTGGCGCGCGTGCGGATGAAGTCCAGGCGCCCAAGTTCTCTGCCGAACCGTGCTGCAGCCTGTGCCCGGCGGCTCACGACGCGAAGAACTACACCACCCGTTATCAGCAGAACTTCACCACGCTGGTGCAGGCGCAGGGCGACTGGTTGTTCCGGACCCAGGAAGACTTGCGCACCGAATTCGACACCACCCCCGCCGGCTACAAACGCATGAAGCAACTGCACGATGCGTTCAAGAGCAAAGGCGTGGAACTGGTGGTTGTGTACCAGCCAACCCGTGGCCTGGTGAACCGCAACAAGTTGAACCCGGCGGAAAAAGCCAGCTTCGATTTCGACAAGGCACTGAAGAACTACAAGACCATGCTCGGCCGTTTCGCGCAGATGGGTTACGTGGTGCCGGACCTGTCGCCGCTGACCAACGAGTCGCTGCCCGACACCCTGCCTGCCCACGACTTCTACTTCCGTGGCGACCAACACTGGACGCCGTACGGCGCCCAGCGCACAGCGAAAATCGTCGCCGAAAAGGTCAAGCAGATTCCAGCCTTCGCAGACATTCCCAAGCGTGAATTCGAGACCCATAAGTCGGGTCGCATGGGCAAGACCGGAACATTGCACAACATGGCCGGTCAACTCTGTGGCACCAGCTACGCGATCCAGTACATGGATCAATTCACCACCGAGCCGAAAGGCGAAGCAGGCGATGGCGATCTGTTCGGCGATTCCGGCAATCCGGAAATCACCCTGGTCGGTACCAGCCACAGTGGCAAGAACTACAACTTCGCCGGTTTCCTCGAAGAGGCCATCGGCGCCGACATTCTCAACGTGGCGTTCCCCGGCGGTGGCCTGGAAGGCTCGATGCTGCAGTACCTGGGCAGCGAAGAGTTCCAGAAGAAGCCGCCGAAGATTCTCATCTGGGAATTCTCGCCGCTTTATCGTCTCGACCAGGAAACCATCTACCGCCAGATGATGGCGCTGCTGGACAACGGTTGCGAAGGCAAGGATGCACAGATGTCCGGCAGCACCACATTGAAACCGGGCAAGAACGAACTGATGGTCAACAGCAAAAACCTGAACCTGCAAAACGCCAGTCACCAGGTCGACATCCGCTTCGCCGATACCTCGGTGAAAACCTTGCAAGCCACCCTCTGGTACATGAACGGGCGCCACGAGGACATCAAGATCGACAAACCGGAAACCTCCGACACTGACGGACGTTTCGCCTTCGAGTTGCGCACGGACGAAGACTGGGCCTCGCAGAATCTGCTGGCCGTCGAAATCCAGGGCCCGGAAAAAACCGACGCTGCGCCACTAAAAGTCGAAGCGAAAATCTGCAAACGCAACGTATTCCCGGGCGCGGAGCAACGTACCGCTTCGGCCGGGCAATGAGGTCTGCTATGCGCAATCCGAAACTTGCAACACTGACGCTTTTGAGCCTGGCGATGTTCGCCGGTGCTACCCAGGCCGCAGCGCCATTGCGCCCGCCACAGGGTTACTTTGCGCCGATCGAGAAAGTCAAAACCGGCGACAAGAGTGAAGGCTGCGATGCCATGCCAGCGCCGTACACCGGCTCGCTGCAATTTCGCAGCAAGTACGAAGGTTCGGACAAGGCGCGCTCGACCCTGAACGTGCAGTCGGAAAAAGCCTTCCGCGACAGCACCGCCGACATCACCAAGATCGAGCGCGGCACCAGCAAGCGTGTGATGCAGTTCATGCGTGACGGTCGTCCGGAACAACTGGAGTGCACGCTCAATTGGCTGACAGCGTGGGCCAAGGCCGATGCATTGATGTCCAAGGACTTCAACCACACCGGCAAGTCCATGCGCAAATGGGCGTTGGGCAGCATGGCGTCTTCGTACATTCGCCTGAAGTTTTCCGACTCCCATCCGCTGGCCAACCATCAGCAAGAATCGCAGCTGATCGAAGCCTGGTTCAGCAAAATGGCCGATCAGGTGGTCAGCGACTGGGACAACCTGCCGCTGGAAAAAACCAACAACCACTCGTACTGGGCTGCCTGGTCGGTGATGGCAACGTCCGTCGCCACCAACCGCCGCGACCTGTTTGACTGGGCCGTGAAGGAATACAAGGTCGGCGCCAATCAGGTCGATGCGGACGGCTACCTGCCGAACGAACTCAAGCGCCAGCAACGCGCCCTCGCCTATCACAACTACGCCCTGCCACCGCTGGCGATGATCGCCAGTTTCGCTCAGGTCAATGGCGTGGACCTGCGACAGGAAAACAACAGCGCGCTGAAACGCCTGGGTGATCGTGTACTCGCCGGGGTGAAAGATCCGGACGAATTCGAGGAAAAGAACGGCAAGAAACAGGACATGACCGACCTCAAGGTCGACTCGAAATTCGCCTGGCTCGAACCGTTCTGCACCCTCTACACCTGCACGCCGGATGTGCTGGAGAAGAAGCACGACATGCAGCCGTTCAAGACCTTCCGCCTCGGCGGCGACCTGACCAAGGTCTACGACCCGGCCAATGAAAAGGGCAAGGGTTCTTAAGACAACGCACTCCCCTGTAGGAGCTGGCTTGCCAGCGATGCGGTGGGTCGGTCGACATCTTTCTCGGATGTGCCGACGCCATCGCTGGCAAGCCAGCTCCTACAGGGATCGCGGCGGTTTTGAATGCAATACATCCCCCCGGTTTTGGATGGGGGGTTTGGGGGGGCCGTTGGCCCTTGAATGTTGGTTAAACATGGAGAGATCGGGATGGTATTTTCATCCAACGTGTTCCTGTTTCTGTTCTTGCCGATCTTTCTCGGCTTGTACTACCTGAGCGGGCAACGCTATCGCAACTTGCTGCTGCTGATCGCCAGCTACGTGTTCTACGCCTGGTGGCGTGTGGACTTTCTCGCACTGTTCGCGGCGGTCACGCTGTGGAACTACTGGATCGGCCTCAAAGTCGGTGCCGCCGGTGTGCGGACCAAACCGGCCCAGCGCTGGCTGTTGCTCGGCGTGGCCGTCGACCTGTGCATCCTCGGCTACTTCAAGTACGCCAACTTCGGCGTCGACAGCATCAACGCGATGATGACGTCGGTGGGCCTTTCGCCGTTCATCCTGACCCACGTGCTGTTGCCGATCGGCATCTCGTTCTACATCTTCGAGTCCATCAGCTACATCATCGATGTCTACCGTGGCGACACTCCGGCGACCCGCAACCTGATCGACTTTGCGGCGTTCGTGGCGATCTTCCCGCACTTGATTGCCGGCCCGGTGTTGCGTTTCCGCGACCTCGCCGACCAGTTCAACAACCGCACCCACACCCTCGACAAATTCTCCGAGGGCTGCACGCGGTTCATGCAGGGTTTCATCAAGAAGGTCTTCATCGCCGACACCCTCGCGGTGGTGGCCGACCATTGCTTTGCCCTGCAAAACCCGACCACGGGCGATGCCTGGCTCGGCGCGCTGGCGTACACCGCGCAGCTGTATTTCGACTTCTCCGGCTACAGCGACATGGCCATCGGCCTGGGCTTGATGATGGGTTTCCGCTTCATGGAAAACTTCAAGCAGCCGTACATCAGCCAGTCGATCACCGAGTTCTGGCGTCGCTGGCACATCAGCCTGTCGACCTGGCTGCGTGACTATCTGTACATCACGCTCGGCGGTAACCGTAAAGGCACACTGATGACCTATCGCAACCTGTTCCTGACCATGCTGCTCGGTGGTCTGTGGCACGGCGCGAACATCACCTACATCGTCTGGGGTGCGTGGCACGGCATGTGGCTGGCGATTGAAAAAGCGCTGGGCCTGAACACTTCGCCACGCAGCATCAACCCGATCCGCTGGGCATTGACCTTCCTGCTGGTGGTGATGGGCTGGGTGATCTTCCGTGCGGAAAACCTGCACGTTGCCGGTCGCATGTACGGCGCGATGTTCAGCTTCGGCGACTGGTCGCTGTCGGAACTCAACCAGGCCAGCCTGACCGGCCTGCAAGTGGCAACGCTGATCGTGGCTTACGTGACCCTGGCGTTCTTCGGCCTGCGCGACTTCTACACCAATCAGCCGCCAGCGAAGACCAAACCTGCCGTGAACGTCGACAGCGACGGCCCGGCCGCCAGCGAACCGGGCCTGATCAAGGCAGCGCCTGGGGATAACCCGGCGAACATCCATCAGCCTGGCTACACCGTTGGCGTCGACGCTCAGGTGCAACCGGCTTACTGGACTGCTGACTGGTCGCGCTACGCAATGCGTGCGCTGGTACTGCTGCTGTTCATCGCCTCGATTCTCAAACTCTCGGCGCAAAGCTTCTCGCCGTTCCTTTACTTCCAGTTCTGAGGGATCTGACCATGACCCGCTCATTACGCATCTTCTACATCGCCTTGTTCCTGGTGACCCTGCTGGCCCTGGGCCTGTGGTCGGTTCGCAGCTTCCTCGGTTTCAGCACCAACGCTGATGCGACGGTGCTCAACGGTCGCTGGACCAAGGCTGTGGAGACGCACTACGACGAAGAGTTTCCGATCAAGCGCCTGGGCACCAACCTCTGGGCGGCGCTGGATTTCAAACTGTTCAACGAAGGTCGTCCGGGCGTTGTGCTCGGTCGCGACCAGTGGTTGTACAGCGATGAAGAATTCCACCCGATCGTCAACGAAGAGCTGAACCTGCAAGGCAACTACGCGCTGGTCGAAGGCGTGCGCCAGACCCTGAAAGAGAAAGGCGTGCAACTGGTGATGGCGGTGGTTCCGGCCAAGGTGCGCCTGTACCCGGAACACCTCGGCGAGGTTAAACCGGCCAGCATCCACGCCAACCTCTACCAGGACTTCCACAAGCGCCTGGCGGCAGACCGGATCCCTGCGCCTGACCTGCTCGGCCCGTTGCAAGCCGCCAAGAACAACGGCAAGCAAGTGTTCCTGCGCACCGACACCCATTGGACTCCGGAAGGTGCCGAAATCGCCGCCAACCGCCTGGCCAAGACCATTGCCGACAAATTCCCGCTGAGCGGTGACCCGCAAAACTTCGTCACCGAGCCTGCGGAGAAAGTCACGCACAAGGGCGACCTGCGTCTGTTCCTGCCGCTGGACCCGCTGTTCGAAAACCTGATGCCGGCGCAAGAGCCATTGCAGAAACGCAACACCGTGGCGGCTGAAGACCAGCCGGCCGGTGACGACGCACTGTTCGCCAACACCGAAGTACCCGTTGCGCTGATCGGCACCAGCTACAGCGCCAACCCCAACTGGAACTTCGTCGGCGCACTCAAACAAGCCCTGCGCAGCGACGTGGTCAATTACGCCGAAGACGGCCACGGCCCGATTCTGCCGATGCTCAGCTACCTGAAAAGTGACGCTTTCAAGAACAGCCCGCCACAAGTGCTGATCTGGGAGTTCCCTGAACGATATCTGCCTGTGAACAACGAAATCGGCGACGCCGACCCGCAGTGGGTCGCAGAGCTTAAACAAGCCGGCGCCCGCCAACAAAACGTAGCAATCAACGCTAAATCCGAGACGCCCGACCGGGCGCAAAACTGAAAGAGAGAGGTACTACCATGACTTTCACGACTACTCCTCGTCGTCTCGCCAAGACCTTCGCCCTCGTTGCTGGTATGAGTGTGCTTTCGATGCAGGCATTCGCCGGTGGCGACGCCGCGCTGTACGGTCCGACTGCTCCGAAAGGCTCGACCTTCGTGCGTATCTATAACGCCGGCAACTCCGAAGTCAGCGCCACCGTTGGCAGCACCAACCTGGCCGACGTCGCGCCGCTGTCCAGCAGTGACTTCAGCTTCATGCCGGGTGGCGACTACAGCGCCAAGGTCGGCAGCCAGACCCTGCCGGTGAAGCTGGCCGGCGACCACTATTACACCCTGGTCAACAACGCCAGCGGCGCGCCGCAACTGATTGAAGAGCCGCCGTTCAAGAACAAGCAGAAGTCCCTGGTCCGCGTGCAGAACCTCAGCGACAAGGCACTGACCCTGAAAACCGCCGACGGCAAGACTGACGTGGTGCCGAACGTGGCCGCCAAGGGCCGTGGCGAACGTGAAATCAACCCGGTGAAAGTCAGCCTGGCGCTATACGATGGTGACAAGAAAGTCGGCGACGTGAAACCGGTCGCGCTGGAACGCGGTGAAGCCGCCGTGCTGTACGTCACCGGTAACGGCAGCAGCCTGTCGCCGGTCTGGGTAAAACGCCCGGTATCGACGCGCTAATTAATTTCCCGAACTGCCCCGGCTCTCTGTGGGAGCCGGCCTGCCGGCGATGCAGGCCACTCGGTTTTACGCTGTACCGAGGTGATGCCATCGCTAGCAGGCTAGCTCCCACAAAGGCCTAACCAAACGAATTTCAAGGAGTAACACCATGATTCCAGTCATCCTTTCCGGTGGTAGCGGCTCACGTCTTTGGCCGCTTTCGCGCAAACAATTCCCCAAGCAATTCCTGGCCCTGACCGGCGAACACACCCTGTTCCAGCAGACCCTGGAACGCCTGGTGTTCGAAGGCATGGACACGCCAATCGTGGTCTGCAACAAAGACCACCGTTTCATCGTCAACGAGCAACTGGCGGCCCGCAAACTGGAAACCCAGCGCATCCTGATGGAACCGTTCGGTCGCAACACCGCGCCGGCCGTGGCCCTGACCGCGATGATGCTGGTCAATGAAGGTCGCGACGAGTTGATGCTGGTGCTGCCGGCGGACCACGTACTGGAAGATCAGAAAGCCCTGCAACGCGCCCTGGCCCTGGCCACTGTCGCGGCTGAAAACGGCGAGATGGTGCTGTTCGGCGTACCGGCCACCAAACCGGAAACCGGCTACGGCTACATCAAGTCGACCAACGATTCGCTGCTGCCTGAAGGTGTCAGCCGTGTCTCGCACTTCGTGGAAAAACCGGACGTCAAACGCGCCACCGAGTACGTCCAGTCTGGCGGCTATTTCTGGAACAGCGGCATGTTCCTGTTCCGCGCCAGCCGTTTCCTCGAAGAGCTGAAAAAGCACGATCCGGACATTTATGACACCTGCCTGCTGACCCTGGAACGCAGTCATCAGGATGCCGACAGCGTCACCCTGGACGAAGCTACCTTTGCCTGCTGCCCGGACAATTCCATCGACTACTCGGTGATGGAAAAAACCCAGCGCGCCTGCGTCGTACCGCTGACCGCCGGTTGGAGCGATGTCGGCTGCTGGTCGTCGCTGTGGGAAGTCAATGAAAAAGACGTCAATGGCAACGTCACCAAGGGCGACGTGGTCATCCAGGACAGCCGCAACTGCATGATCCACGGCAACGGCAAACTGGTGTCGGTGATCGGCCTGGAAAACATCGTGGTCGTCGAAACCAAGGACGCGATGATGATCGCCCACAAGGACAAGGTCCAAGGCGTGAAACAGATGGTCAACACCCTCAACGAACAGGGCCGCAGCGAAACCCAGAACCACTGCGAAGTCTATCGTCCGTGGGGCTCCTACGACTCGGTGGACATGGGCGGCCGTTTCCAGGTCAAACACATCTCGGTCAAACCAGGCGCGTGCCTGTCGCTGCAAATGCACCACCACCGTGCCGAACACTGGATCGTGGTCAGCGGCACTGCCGAGGTGACCTGTGACGAGAACGTGTTCCTGCTGACCGAGAACCAGTCGACCTACATTCCGATTGCGTCAGTGCACCGCCTGCGTAACCCGGGCAAGATTCCACTCGAAATCATCGAAGTGCAGTCGGGTAGCTATCTGGGTGAAGACGATATCGAGCGGTTTGAAGATATCTATGGTCGCTCGACGCCGATTGAGCGTGGGGTTTCGGTGAAGACTATCGCGCAGTAAGCGATCGAAACTAAAAGCCCCCGTCCGATCCTCTGCGTTCCCTATCCGCAGTGGATCGGTTGGGGGCTTTTTGTATTTACGCGCCCGTCAAAAAGCTTGCCTTAGAGGTTCTCCCAGAAGAACCGAGTGACCGTCGTGCGGATCAAGGTTAATCGTTGAGCCAGGAAATGCCGCTGCGAACAACTGCTGCACCATGGTGCTTGATGCCGCGACAATCGGGATTTCGCTTTCTGACAGAACTAGTTTTTGATGGGCCGTAACCATATGTTCCACACTTGGCACGAGTACGCTCTCAAGAGGTTTTGACAACACAGGCATAACTTGTGAGCCCAACATCTTGTATTGCACGACAGTCTGGGCTTCCGAGACATTCATCGTATTTCCCATTGCAACGCTCGACGCCCCAACCACACGTGCTAGGGGATGCCGAGCTCTCAACATCATCTTCCCTACTACACCAAAGGTCGTGGCCACAGCGTTGCGCCTTGCGGCAAGTAACTGAGGGTCTTCGACGGGACTGTTGAACGCCACTGAAAGGGGTCCCATGACTCGACTGGTAGGCGCCTCTCCAATGATCATATTCATTGCCGAGGAGAGCGCTTCTCCCGAGTGATACAGCAGAGCCCCAGAAGGCGACGCGGTATTAGTCCTGGCAGCAGCAATTACATGAGCGTGATGAGTATTCATTAACCGAGAATTGTCTTGGGCTGCGAGTTCTGCCAATGCTATGGGTATTTCACTGCGGTATGCCTGAACATTTGGATCAGAGCTATCCGCAAAATAATTGCGAATGGGCTGCATACCAGCGGCCTGCAGGGGATGCACGAGATTCTGCTCTGCCATCTCGTAGTAAATACGATCAGGCCTTGTAATCGGGATGGCTTCGTCCGCAACACGACCGTCTCTATCCAGATAGATGAGTGTATTGTTTCGCATTGCTCGGTATCGGTTAGGCCCATCAATTCCGCCGGCGGGATCAGGATTAATCCACCGCTGCAGCCAAGGCACGTAATACCTGAACCCATAATAATAAAGCCCCGTCGCATCCCGCTCTTTTCCCGAATAACGCACGGTTTTAAAACTCGCCTCCACCTCCCCTCTTCCAGCAAACCACGCGGTCGTGCCAAACGGGTGATAACGCTCCTGGCTGATCACTTCACCCGCATCGTCGAGTTCCAGGGTGCAGGAGCCCAGATGATCATTCAGGCTGTAGCGGCATTGATCATTGGCGCTGTCCTTGGGCGGCGTTGATTCCCAATGCAACACCCGCACACTGCTGCGCCCGGCCTGGACGCTGATCACTTGCAACACCTCGCCCGTGCCGCTGTGGCTGCGAAGTTCAAGATTCGGCAGGTAACGGATTTCGGAAATCAGCGTTCGGGCATTGGTTTGTAGCGAGCGGACTTTACGCACGCGCAGGCCATCGGCACCGTAGACATAACGTTCATAGTCATCGAGACCAGAGTCGCGCTCCACGGGCCGCACCTCGCGCAACTGGTTGCGCGGGTCCCAGTTCAGCGCCTGACCTGGTTGCAGGTTGAGCAGATTGCCATTGGCATCGAAGCCGTGACGGAAGTCCGCTTCATCCGGTTCCACCCCCGCAAGCACTGGCAAGCAACGGTTACTGTGCGCCGCCGCCACCAAACGATGACCGTGCTGTTGTGGGCCTTCGTGAATCAGCTCCAGCAGATTGCCGCCCTGATCGTAGCGATAACGCTGGCGGTAGTTGGCAACGGGTGAGGGATCATCGAAGGTCGAAAACGACGGCCCTTTGTTGGCTGTCCCGGCTTCCCAGCCGGTGGCTTCGATCAATTGGTAAAGCGTGTCGTAACAGTAGCGACTGACCGGCTCGACGCGCTGATTGGCGAAGTAACGAATCGGCAGGGTGGCGTCTTCGATGCTGAGCACATTGCCGACCGGGTCGTAGGCATAGTGCAGTTTTTGCAGGGCTTGATCGCTGCGTAACGCCTGCAGAAGGGTCAGGCGCCCATTCTGCGCGTCGTATTCCAGCGTGGTGATTACGCCATTGCCGGCCACTTCCCGTCCGGTCTGGCCGTGGGCGGTGTAGTGGATGGCGCTCACCAGAGTTTTCGCTGTTGGCTCGCCACTGAGTTGCAGGCGAACCGCGCGCAATTGGCCGTCGAGGGTCTGGCTGAAAAATTGGCGGTGGCCTTTGGCGTCGGTCTGCTGGATTGCCTCGCCCGGCGCGTTGAAGTGCGAGCGGGTCTTCGCGCCGTCACCAGGCTCCAACATTCGCTCACGATCCGTTATCGATTCGGGCCAGTCGGGCATCGCCAGATCACGCAGAAAATACCTTGTCTGCACCAACGCCGCGGCGTTCAAACCAAACTCCGTGAACAACTGAGTACCCGCCGGATCATCGTGACGGATCAGTTGCCCACACTGATTGTGGTTAGCGAATGATTGGTCACTTTCGCCGTAACTTAACCGTTCCACGCAAATCGCTTCGCCGTCCTCTGACGTCTCGAACAGCGCGGAGAGTCGCAGCTGCTCGTCGTACTGCATCCACCGCTGAGAACCCCGGCCATCCCAGTTCTGTATCGGTTGAGTCGCCGCGCCAAACAACCCGATTCGCCACCCGGCATCGACACTGCTCGTACACAACACGGTACCGGACAAGCCGTAAATCGTAGACAGATTGGCTAGCGCCAATATGTCCAGAAAAAGTCGCGGATCCCATTGCGCAGTCCTTCGCCCTGCCGAGTCATGGACCGTGCGATTAACCAGAGGCGCCGCGCTGTCGCTTTCACGCAAGTAACCCACAACGCGCACCGCCAGCCCCCGAGGTTCGATCGCCGTCAGGGTCGGTGTATGGCGGTGGGCAGACGCTGATTTGGGCAAGGAAAGTCCATCCTTGAATAGTGTGCCTATCAAACTCTGCCGACCAAACACTTGGCTACTGTCACAAATTACAGGCTCGATAGACGGTCTTCATCCCCTGCGACGGTGCATCGCCCATCGCCAATCCCACCCGCGCTTAGGTAGGATGACTGTCTCCACCCCTGAGGTTTTGCGTCATGTTCATCGGCGTCCTGCTGGTCATCACCTGGCTGATCCTGTTGCTGCGCTATCCCGCCAAGGCCTTGCCCGTTTCCATGGCCGCCGCCGTGGGGTTGGGCGTGGTTGCCACGTGGGTGATCTGGATGGACCACCGCGAACTCAAGCAATTGCAGCGGCTGGAGTTGCGCATCAGCTACGCGCCGCAACACTGCCCCGCCGACCGCCCATTGAAGTTGACCATGAACAACGGCAATGACGTGCCGCTGACCGAGTTGCGCTGGCGTGTCGCGGCTTATGCGCCGGGCGACACGGTCAATCTCGCCGACAATCAATACACCGCCCCGCGCTATCGTGGCCCCGGTGAACTGCAGGCCGGCGGCAACTGGGAAGACTGTTTGCCGCTGCCGCCGCTGCGTCCCGGCTACCGACCGGAAACCCTGGAGTTTCGTGCCGAGCGTTTGCAGGGTAGTTTCTCCGACTGATCACTCCCCCACTTTTTGCACAAGGAACGCGCCATGCCCGTTGCGTTGATTACCGGATGTTCCAGCGGCATCGGCCGCGCGCTTGCCGATGTCTTCAAATCGGCGGGATATACCGTGTGGGCCAGTGCTCGCAAGGCTGAAGACGTGGAGGCGCTGACTGCCGCGGGATTCACCGCCGTGCAACTGGACGTCAACGATGGCCAGGCACTCGAACAACTGAGCGAAAGGATCAACCAGCAACATGGCGGTCTCGATGTGCTGATCAACAACGCCGGTTATGGCGCCATGGGGCCATTGCTCGATGGTGGCGTGCAGGCGATGCAACGTCAGTTTGAAACCAATGTGTTTGCCATCGTTGGCGTGACCCGCGCGTTGTTTCCCGTGTTGCGTCGGGCCAAAGGGATCGTTGTGAACATCGGCAGCGTTTCGGGGGTTCTGGTCACCCCGTTCGCCGGCGCTTACTGTGCATCAAAAGCAGCGGTGCATGCCTTGAGCGATGCTTTGCGCATGGAGCTGGCGCCTTTTGGCGTTCGGGTCATGGAGGTTCAGCCCGGCGCCATCGCTTCGAGCTTTGCCAAGAATGCCGGCCATGAAGCCGAGCAGTTGATCAGCGAGCAATCGCCGTGGTTCCCGCTGCGTGAAGGCATTCGTGCACGGGCCAAGGCTTCTCAGGACAACCCGACACCGGCCAGCGAATTTGCTGCCGGTTTGCTCAAGGCTGTGCAGCAGAGCAAGCCGCCTCGGCTGGTGCGACTCGGCAATGGCAGCCGGGCATTGCCGCTGATGGCAAGTCTGTTGCCCAAGGGCTTGCTGGAGTCGGGGTTGATGAAGCGCTTCGGGTTGCGTGGGCAGCTCTGACTCCGCGTCGCCTGCATCGCTGGCAAGCCAGCTCCTACAGCGATCAGCGCCGCGGAACCTGTAGGAGCTGGCTTGCCAGCGATGACGTCTGCCCTGCTAGCGATAATCCCGAACCTGTCTGAAACCTACAGTGACCACACTCCCATGACCGACTACACCCAATACTTCGACGAAGTCATCCAGGCCCACGTCGCTATCGAACAATGGCTGTCAGAAGAGCGCGACACGTGCGAACTCGACCTACTGCTGGCACGATTTTCACCGCAATTTTCCATGGTTTCGCCATTGGGCCGGGTGCTGGATTTTGCTGCGCTGAACGAGTTGTTCCAGATGGCGGGCGGCAAGAAGCTCGGCTTTCGCATCGAGCTTAGCGACTTGTGTGGCATCGCCTTGCACGACTCAGGCGCGACCGTCAGTTATCGCGAGCAACAGACCGATGCCACCGGACTGCATTCTGATCGCCGCTCGACCGTGGTGTTCGAGAAACAGGCGGATGGCAAGTTGCTCTGGCGGCATTTGCACGAAACGTTTTGCCAGGGCTGACGCATCGCTAGTTATTGTGGCGAGGGAGCTTGCTCCCTCGCCACAAGGTCGTTTCTGTCTCGCAGTTATTCGCCGGCCGCGGGATTCACCACCACCGTACACGTAATCCCCGCCGCCAACAGCACGCCCTCCGGCACTTCATCAATGTGTATCCGCACCGGCACCCGCTGCGCCAGACGCACCCAGTTGAAGGTCGGGTTTACATCGGCGATCAGCTCACGGCTTTCCGGGTTGTCGCGGTCGTAGATGCCGCGCGAAATACTTTCCACATGGCCCTTGAGCACTTCCCCGCTCATCAGCTGCATGTCGGCCTTATCGCCCACACGCACGTGGGGCAGTTTGGTTTCTTCGAAGAAGCCGTAGACCCAGAACGAGTTCATGTCGACCACGGCCATTTTCGCTTCGCCGATGCGCGCGTAGTCACCGCGGTGGACATTGAGGTTGGTGACGAAACCGTCCACGGCGGCACGGACTTCAGTGCGTTTGAGGTTGAGTTCGGCGGCTTCCAGTTGCGCCTGGGCCTGTTGGTAATCGGCCAGGGCCGAGTCGGCGAGGTTGCTCGCGTCGTCGCGGTTTTCCCGGGAGATCACCAGGTTGTCCATGTCGGCACGGCGATGGGCATTGACCTTGCGCATCTCCCACGTTGCCTTGCGCGAGGCCACCAGCGACTGTGCCTGTTTGACGGCGAGACGGTAGTGTTCGGGGTCGATGCGCATTAGCAGGTCGCCCTTTTTCACCAATTGATTGTCACGCACCGGCACGTCCACCACTTCACCGGTGACGTCGGCAGCGACGTTGATGATGTCGGCGCGCACCCGGCCGTCGCGGGTCCAGGGAGTCTCCATGTAATGCACCCAGAGTGTGCGACCGATCCATATCGCCAGGGCCAAAACCAACAGGGTCGCGAGCAGGCTGAACAGCTTTTTCATCGGGACGTTCTCAACGGTAAACAGTCAGCGCCAATGCGCCGAACAGACAGGTAAACAGACTCAGGCGCAGCAACGCCGGGTGCCAGAAGAAGCGGTACAGGTCGAACCCGGACAGGAACCGGTCGAGCGCCCAGGCCAACGCCGCCGCGATCAAAAACATCAGGGTCATGGTCGGCATGTACACGCCGTGGAAGGCGATTTCACGAGGCATGTTCAAGTCCTTGGGGCTTGGTGTAGGCATTCGCATTTCATGTAGCCGGCGAGCGGTGATTGCGGGTCCAGCAGCGAAGTGCGGATGAAGTGCAGGTAGCTCTTCACCCGGCGCAACGCGGACGTGTCGAAGTGCGGGGCAAAGGGTTCGTCAGTGGCTTGCACGCGGCTGATCGCATGGTCGACGGCGATCAAGGCGCGCTCCAGATTGCTCTGCCCCGGTTGCAGGAACAGCCGCACCAGTGCACGCCCCATCACACGGATGGACTGGCGCCACGGCTGGGATTCGGCATACGCCGGATGCACCGGGAGGATCGCCTGTTCCTTGCGCAATTCGATGATCGCGTGCCCGACTTCCAGCACCACGAACATCCAGCGCAACAGATCCCGCTGCACCTGCGGCTGCCCCGCTGCGAAGCCGTAGGCCTGATGCACCAGGTCACGGGTTCGGCTTTCGAAGCTCGACGCCAGCCCCTTGAGCTTGCCGCTGATCGCGTACACCACCTGGCCGCGCAGATCCTGCTCCAGACGACGCCACAACCAGCGACTGTTCGGCGGCAAAATAATCGCCCCCGCCGCCGCGCACACCAACATGCCGAGCACCATGGCGATGTAGTCGTTGATGAAGGTGTACGGGTTGTAGACCGTGAGGTTGTCCGGCACCGATCCGGTGCTGAAGAAGATCAGCAAGCCCAACCCGACCCCGGCGTATTGCGGTCGCGAAGTCAGGAACGAGCCCAGCACGATGACCGGCACCAGCATCACGCACAACAACGGAAAACCATCGATCCACGGGAAGATGAAAAACATCTCGACGAAGCCGATCAACGCCCCGAGGAAGGTGCCGCAGGCCATCTGGAACGCCATGCGTTTCGGGTTGGGTGTCGCGGCGGACAGGCCAACCGTGGCCGCAGCGATCAAGGTCATGGTCGCCCCGCTCGGCCACGCCGTAGCCACCCAATAACTGCCCAGCACCACCAGAATGAACGCCGCGCGAATCCCCGAAGCCGCCGACGCCAGCCAGTTGGTTTGTGGAGTGAATGGCTCGTCCCAGCGCTCGCGTTCGTGACTGTGATCGGCGAGGGACGCGTGGGTCTGTGCATAACTGTGCAGGTCGTCGACGAAGCGATACAGCAGTTCGTACGCGGTGTGGAAATCCAGTTGCTCGGCGTCGCTCGGATCGCTTTCCTGGAAGATCGCCCGCAGGCTGCGCACCCGCGCCGGCAAGCCTTCCTTGTAAGCCGTCAGCGCCGTGACCAGACGCGCTGCGTCGGCGCTGGTCAGGGCACGACCGCTGAAACCGTCGAGCAATTCGGCAAGGTCTTGCAACCCCGGTTTGATCGCCGCCACCGCAGGGTCGGTACCGCCATCGCGAAGGCGCTCCAGCAACTGATGCAAGGCGTTGAAGCGTGTGGTGATGCCCATGAATTCGCTGTTCAGGCGGCTGAGACGACCATTGCGCCGGCGCATGTGCGGGTCTTCGAATACGGTCACGCTGCGCAGCCCTTCCAGGCCCACCGCCTCGGCAATGAAGCGCACGTTGCTGGCTTCGAACGCCTCTCGCCGGCTGCGTCCGCGCAAGCCATCGGTGACGAACAGTGCGAACACACCGAAGCGTTGATACAACGCGTTGCGCATGGCGGCGCTGGCGGTTTGCGGGAGGATCGCGGCACTGACCAGGGTCGAGCAGAGAATCCCCAGGGAAATTTCCAGCACCCGCCAGACCGCGGCCATGAACGCGCCGTCCGGATGCGCCAGCGCCGGCAAGCCGACCATCGCCGCCGTGTAACCGGCCAGCACGAATCCGTACGCACGGAAGTTGCGGCAACGCGCCGCGCCCGCCGAGCATATGCCAACCCAGATCGCCAACGAGCCGAGGAACAGTTCGGTGTTCTGCGCGAACAAGGCAATCAGCGCCACCATCACTGTTGACCCGGTCAGTGTGCCGAGGAAGCGGTAGAAACTCTTGGCGAACACCTGGCCGCTTTGCGGCTGCATGACGATAAACACGGTGATCATCGCCGTGCGTGGTTGCGGCAATTCCAGGCGCATGGCCAGCCACAGCGTCAGGAACGCCGCGATCAATACCTTGAAAATGTAGACCCAGGTCACGCCGTCGCTGCGTGCCCAGTCGAAGAAACCCCGGCGCCATTCCAGGGAATACAGCCAGCGCAAGGGGGCGGGCAAAGGAGTCATGGATTGCTGCTCTGTGAAACCTGTGGGAGCCAGCCTGCTGGCGATAGCGGAGTATCAGTCGACATCAATGTTGAATGTGCTGCCCTCATCGCCAGCAGGCTGGCTCCCACAGGTATTGTGTTCAACGCAAAAGGCTCGGGGTTTTCGGTGCAGCGGTCTGGCTGTCTTTCGGCACATCATTGCCGGCCCCTAGCCCGCCGCCCAACGCCGTCACCAGCTCGGCATGCGCACTCAACCGCGCCGCCTGCACCTGCTGCTGCACCTGCTGCTGTTTGAACAAAAGCGTCTGAGCGTTAAGCACATTGAGGTAATCGGTCAGCCCGCGCTGATAGGCAATCATCGCGATGTCGTAGGTCCTCTGCGCAGTCGCCACTGACTCGGCGGCGAAGGTTTGCTGCTTGTCCATGGACTCGCGGCGGATCAACTGGTCGGAGATATTTTTCAGCGCGTTGACCAGCGTCTGGTTGTACTTGGCCACTGCTATGTCATAACCGGCCGAGGCTTCACCCAGCTCCGAACGCAACCGCCCACCGTCGAAGATCGGCAAGGAAATCGCCGGGCCGACGCTGTAGTTAAGTTTCTTGCCGGTCAAGAACTCCAGCGCTCCACCGCCGGTGGCCATGTAGCCGAGGCTGCCGACCAGATCGACGTTGGGATAGAAACCGGCGTGGGCCACATCGATGCCCCGCGCTTGCGCCGCCACTTGCCAGCGACTGGCGACCACATCCGGGCGTTGACCGAGCAATTGCGCTGGCAGCGTCGACGGCAGTTTCAGCGCAGCCCCCAACGACAGTGTCGGCCGCTGCAACTGCGTGCCCTCGCCCGGGCCTTTGCCTGCGAGCGCGGCCAGTTGATTGCGGCTCAGAGCGATTTCTTCGTCCAGCGCATCGATCTGGCGGTGGGTTTCCGGCAGCGGTGTTTGGGCCTGGCTGACTTCGAAATGCGTGCCAATGCCGCCGTCCAGGCGCTTCTGTGCCAGCTCGAGGATTTGCTGTTGCTGCTGCAGGGTCGCTTCGACGATGTCCCGATTCGCGTAATGCAGCGACAGCTCGATGTAGACGCGCACCATATTGTTCTGCAATTCGAGCTGGGCCTGGCGTGCCTCGGCGACAGTCATATGGGCCATGTCCACGGCACGCTCAGTGGCATTGCTTTCACGCCCCCACAAGTCGAGGGCGTAGCTGAAACCCAGCGCCGCGTTGTTGTCCCACGTGGTGCTGTTGGCCAGATCGCCGGGCCCGTAGAACTGATCGGTGGGCCAGTTGTGGCGCTTGAGCGTAGACTCGCCGTTGATCTGCAACGACTCGGCTGCCTCTGCAACGCCAGCCATGGATTTGGCCTGACGGACCCGCGCCGCCGCCATGGCCATGGTCGGGCTGCCTTGCACGGCGAGGTCGATCCAGCGATTCAGTTGCGGGTCGCCATAAGCCTGCCACCATTGCGCGGTGGGCCAGTGAGCATCCTGGGCGGCGCTCTGGATGGCTTCGTCAGTGGCCAATGAATTGGCCTCCAGCGCCTTGCCTTGTGGGGCAATGCCTCCGGTACCGATGCAGCCGCTGATTGCCAGGGTTAAAGCCAAAACACTGAGCGACTGAAGCGCTCTGTTGATGCGACGCGGCACTGCTGCGATTTCCTGAGATGGGCGGTTTTGCGGGATGCGCAATTCTATGGGGCGACCTGAATGGCGATAAGCTGGGATTCTTGTGAATCTTTGTTACCGTTAACGCGATAATCCCTTGGTCGGGGTCTCTGCCCCTGAAACTTCGTGTCACAATTTGCCATCGAACCCGAGAGCACCCCATGGACACACTGCAAAACATGCGCGCCTTCAGTTACGTGGCCGAAGCCGGCAGCTTCACCGCCGCCGCCGTGCAACTGGACACCACCACCGCCAACGTCTCGCGCGCGGTCTCCAACCTGGAAGCCCACCTGCAAACCCGTCTCCTCAACCGAACGACCCGACGCATCGCCCTGACCGAAGCCGGCAAGCGCTACTTGCTGCGCTGCGAGCAAATCCTGGCGTACGTCGAAGAAGCCGAAGCCGAGGCCAGCGACGCCCACGCGCGCCCGGCCGGACAACTGAAAGTCCACACCATGACCGGCATCGGTCAGCATTTCGTGATCGATGCCATTGCCCGCTATCGCAAAACCCACCCGGACGTCACCTTCGACCTGACCATGGCCAACCGCGTGCCAGACCTGCTGGACGAGGGCTATGACGTATCCATCGTGCTCGCCAGCGAACTGCCGGACTCGGGCTTCGTCTCCCAGCGCTTGGGCATCACCTACAGCATCGTTTGCGCCTCGCCGGCCTACGTCAAAGCCAACGGCTGCGCACAAAAACCCAGCGACTTGCTCAACCACGCTTGCCTGCGCCTGGTGAGCCCGGTCATCCCCTTGGAAAAATGGGCCTTCGACGGCCCTGATGGCCAGGAAATGGTCACCATCAACAGCTCGCCCTTCCTGGTGAATTCCGCCGACGCGATGAAAACCGCAATCACCAGCGGCATGGGCGTTGGTGTATTGCCGGTGTATGCCGCGATTGAAGGATTGCGCAACGGCACGCTGGTGCGAGTGATGCCCAAATATCGTTCGCAGGAACTGAACCTGTACGCGATCTACCCATCGAGGCAATACCTCGATGCGAAGATCAAGACCTGGGTCGAGTACCTGCGCGGATCGTTGCCGGAGATTCTCGCGGCGCATCAGGCGGAACTGGCGGCGTATGAATTGAGCGGAAGCCTGGCGGGGGCGCGGGTGGCCAATTGAGCTTTCCGATTACTCGTTGCTGACCCAAGCCCCGTAGGAGCCGGCTTGCTGGCGATCAAGACGATGCGGTGTATCTGATGCCGCCATCGCTGGCAAGCCAGCTCCTACACGGACACGCAGACACCCATCAGCATCATCACCCCACTCCGTAGGAGCCGGCTTGCTGGCGATCCAGGCGATGCGGTGTATCAAGTGATGCCGCCATCGCTGGCAAGCCAGCTCCTACACGGACACGCAGACACCCATCAGCATCATCACCCCACCCCGTAGGAGCCGGCTTGCTGGCGATCAAGGCGATGCGGTGTATCAGTGATGCCGCCATCGCTGGCAAGCCAGCTCCTACAGAAAAGCGTCGGTGTAACGACGGACCTTCCCCAAACTGACAGCGCCGTCAGTTAGCAGTCACCTTCCTGACCGCCAAACAGGTTTATAAAGGAACATACCAACCTTTCGACCACCCAGCCCTGGCGCCCCACTCGCATGCGAATCCAGCAAAAACCCGCCCTGCTCGTCGCCCTTCTGATTGTCCTGGCAGCGCTGGGCCTGTGGTACGCCAGCAAACCCGCCAAAACCAAACTCTCCGCCAGCACCGCCATCCCCGTACGCGTGGTCAGCGTCACCGAAAAAGACGTGCCGCGCTTCATCAGCGGCATCGGCTCGGTGTTGTCCTTGCACAGTGTGGTGGTCCGCCCGCAAATCGACGGCATCCTCACCAAAATCCTGGTCAAAGAAGGTCAACTGGTGACCAAGGGCGACCTGCTGGCCACCATCGATGACCGCTCGATCCGCGCCAGCCTCGACCAGGCCCGCGCGCAACTGGGTGAGAGCCAGGCGCAACTGCAAGTGGCACTGGTCAACCTCAAGCGCTACAAACTGCTGAGCGTCGACGACGGCGTCTCGAAGCAGACTTACGATCAGCAACAAGCGCTGGTCAACCAGCTCAAGGCCACCGCCCAGGGCAATCAGGCTTCGATTGATGCCGCTCAGGTACAACTTTCCTACACACAGATTCGTTCCCCGGTCACCGGCCGGGTCGGCATTCGCACGGTGGATGAAGGCAACTTCCTGCGCATGACCGACGCCCAAGGCCTGTTCACCGTCACCCAGATCGACCCGATCGCGGTGGAGTTCTCCCTGCCGCAGCAGCTGCTGCCCACCCTGCAAGGCCTGATCACCGATCCGCAGCACGCTCAGGTCAAGGCCTACATCGGCGCCGACACCGATGGCGAAACCGGCAATCTGCTGGGTGAAGGTCATCTGACCCTGATCGACAACCAGATCAACGCCAACACCGGGACCATCCGCGCCAAGGCTGAATTCAAAAACCCCGGGCAAAAGCTCTGGCCGGGCCTGCTGGTGACGGTAAAAATTCAGACAGCGCTGGATAAAGATGCGCTTGTGGTCCCGCCCAGCGTCGTACAGCGTGGCCTCGACCAGCACTTCGTCTACCGGGTAAACGGCGACAAAGTCGAAACCGTACCGGTGCAAATGGTCTATCAAAGCAGCGGCCAGGACACGATCAAAGGCGTCAAGCCCGGCGATATTCTGGTCAGCGACGGCCAGTCGCGGCTCAAGCCCGGTTCCACGGTTAAAGTGCTGACCGAACCACCGCAAGTGGTGCAATCGGAGGCCGCGCAATGAAGGGCCACGGTTCGGTATCCGCATGGTGTATCGACCATCCGGTGGCGACGGTTTTGCTGACGTTTGCGCTGGTGCTGCTGGGGGCGATTGCCTTCCCCCGCCTGCCGATCGCACCGCTGCCGGAAGCCGAATTCCCGACCATTCAGGTCGCCGCCCAATTGCCCGGTGCCAGTCCGGAAACCATGGCGTCATCGGTGGCCACCCCCCTTGAAGTTCAATTCAGCGCCATCCCCGGCGTGACCCAGATGACGTCGAGCAGCGCCCTCGGCTCGACTAACCTGACTCTGCAATTCACCCTCGACAAGAGCATCGACACCGCCGCCCAGGAAGTGCAGGCCGCGATCAACACCGCCGCTGGCAAACTGCCGAAGGACATGCCGAACCTGCCGACGTGGCGCAAGGTCAACCCGGCCGATAGCCCGGTGCTGATTCTCAGCGTCAACTCATCGCTGATGCCTGGCCCGGAACTCAGCGACCTGGTGGAAACCCTGCTATCCCGCCAGCTCAGCCAAGTCAACGGTGTAGGACAGGTCGCCATCACCGGTCAGCAACGTCCGGCGATCCGCGTCCAGGTTTCGGCAGACAAACTCGCGGCCATCGGCTTGACCCTGGCGGACATTCGCCTGGCGATCCAGCAAACCAGTCTCAACCTGGCCAAAGGGGCGCTGTACGGCGAGTCGAGCATTTCGACGCTGTCCACCAACGATCAACTGTTCCACCCCGAGGACTACAGCCAGTTGATCGTTTCCTACAAGGACGGTGCACCGGTTCATCTGCGCGATGTCGCCAAAGTCGTCAACGGTTCGGAAGATGCCTACGTCCAGGCCTGGGCAGGATCGCAACCGGGGGTGAACCTGGTGATCTTCCGCCAACCGGGGGCTAACATCGTCGAAACCGTGGACCGCATTCAAGCCGCCTTGCCGGACCTGGAGGCGATGCTGCCGGCCTCGGTGGAGGTCAAGGTTTTGATTGACCGGACCCAGACCATCCGCGCCTCGCTGCACGAAGTGGAAATCACCCTGCTGATCGCGATCATGCTGGTGGTGGCGGTGATGGCGCTGTTCCTGCGCCAGTTGTCGGCGACCCTGATTGTCTCGGCGGTGCTGGGGGTTTCGTTGATCGCCAGTTTTGCCCTGATGTACGTGATGGGATTCAGCCTGAACAACCTGACGCTGGTGGCGATCGTGGTGGCCGTGGGGTTTGTGGTCGATGACGCGATTGTGGTGGTGGAAAACATCCACCGGCACCTGGAGGCCGGCGACGGCATGCGCGAGGCGGCGATCAAGGGCGCCGGGGAAATCGGCTTCACCGTGGTGTCGATCAGTTTCTCGCTGGTGGCGGCGTTCATTCCGCTGCTGTTCATGGGCGGCGTGGTCGGGCGATTGTTCAAGGAGTTCGCCCTGACCGCCACCTCCACCATCCTGATTTCGGTGGTGGTATCCCTGACCCTCGCGCCGACCCTGGCGGCGCTGTTCATGCGCGCCCCGGTGCATGGTGCCCACGGCAAGAAAGGTTTTGGCGAGCGCCTGCTGGCCCTCTATGAAAAAGGTCTGCGCCGCGCCCTCGCCCATCAAAAAATGATGATCGGTATTTTCGGTCTGTCAGTAGCGCTGGCAGTCGGCGGTTACATCTTCATTCCGAAAGGCTTCTTCCCGGTGCAGGACACCGGTTTCGTCCTCGGCACCACGGAAGCCGCTGCCGATATTTCCTACGGCGACATGGTGAAAAAACACCTGGCGATGGCCGAAATCGTCAGCGCCGACCCTGCGGTCGAAACCTTTTCTCACTCGGTCGGCGTCTCCGGCAGCAACCAGACCATCGCCAACGGCCGGTTCTGGATCACCCTGAAAAAACGCGGTGACCGTGATGTGTCGGCCAGCGAATTCATCGACCGGATTCGCCCGCAACTGATGAAAGTGCCGGGCATCGTGTTGTACCTGCGTGCCGGCCAGGACATCAACCTCAGCTCCGGCCCGAGCCGCGCTCAGTACCAATACGTGCTCAAGAGCAACGACGGCGCGGTCCTGAGTACCTGGACCCAGCGTCTCACGGAGAAACTGCGCAGCAACCCGGCCTTCCGCGACGTTTCCAACGACCTGCAACTGGGCGGCAGCATCACCCACATCAGCATCGACCGTAGCGCGGCGGCACGTTTCGGTTTGACCGCAAGCGATGTCGACGAAGCGCTGTACGACGCTTTTGGCCAGCGGCAGATCAACGAATTCCAGACCCAGATCAACCAGTACAACGTGATCCTGGAGCTGGACACCAAGCAACGGGGCAAGGCTGAAAGCCTCAACTATTTCTACCTGCGCTCGCCCCTGAGCGGCGAGATGGTGCCGCTGTCGGCGCTGGCCAGATTCGATGCGCCAACCATCGGCCCGCTGTCCATCGCCCATGACGGCATGTTCCCGGCCGCCAACCTGTCGTTCAACCTGGCGCCCGGTGTGGCTTTGGGTGACGCGGTGATCATGCTCAACCAGGCCAAGGCCGAGATCGGCATGCCGGTGGCAATCAGCGGCAATTTCCAGGGCGCGGCCCAGGCGTTCCAGAGTTCGTTGGCCAGTCAGCCGTGGCTGATCCTCGCGGCGCTGGTGGCGGTGTACATCATTCTCGGCGTGCTCTACGAGAGCTTCGTGCATCCGCTAACGATTATTTCGACGCTGCCTGCGGCTGGGCTTGGCGCGGTGATCATGCTGTGGATCTGCGGCCAGGACTTTTCGATCATGGCGCTGATCGGCCTGGTGCTGCTGATCGGCATCGTCAAGAAAAACGGCATCCTGATGATCGACTTCGCCCTCGAAGCTCAGCGCAAAGGAGGAATGTCACCGGAAGAGGCGATTTTCCAGGCCTGCCTCACGCGGTTCCGGCCGATCATCATGACCACCCTCGCCGCCCTGCTCGGCGCCTTGCCGCTGATGCTCGGCTACGGCACCGGCGCCGAGCTGCGCCAACCGCTGGGGATCGCGGTCGTCGGCGGCTTGCTGGTGAGCCAGGCGCTGACGCTGTTCACCACTCCGGTCATATACTTGTGGCTTGAGCGGCTATTCCATCGGCCCAAACCATCGCCCGTAGCGGCGCTGGCGACCACAGACTGAGGCGGGTCATGCGCGTTCTGATTATCGAAGACGAGGAAAAAACCGCGGATTATCTGCACCGCGGCCTGACGGAACAGGGTTACACCGTGGACCTGGCCCGCGACGGCGTGGAAGGCCTGCACATGGCGCTGGAAAGCGACTACGCGGTGATCGTCCTCGATGTCATGCTGCCGGGCCTCGACGGCTTCGGCGTGCTGCGTGCCCTGCGTGCGCGCAAGCAAACTCCGGTCATCATGCTCACGGCCCGCGAACGGGTAGAAGACCGTATCCGGGGCCTGCGCGACGGCGCCGACGATTACCTCGGCAAACCGTTTTCCTTCCTCGAACTGGTGGCGCGCCTGCAAGCGCTGACCCGGCGCAGCGGCGGCCATGAACCGGTGCAAGTGAGCATCGCCGACCTGTGGATAGATTTGATCAGCCGCAAAGCCACGCGCGCCGGCACGCGCCTGGACCTGACCGCCAAGGAGTTCTCGCTGCTCAGTGTGCTGGCCCGTCGGCAGGGCGAAATCCTCTCTAAAACGGCGATTGCCGAAATGGTCTGGGACATCAATTTCGACAGCGACGCCAACGTCGTCGAAGTCGCGATAAAACGCCTGCGGGCCAAACTCGACGGGCCGTTCGACGAGAAACTGCTGCACACCATCCGTGGCATGGGTTATGTGCTGGAGAGCCGTGGTGTCCAGTAACAGCATAGCCCTGCGCCTCAGTGGAATGTTCACGCTGGTGGCGCTGCTGGTGTTCCTGTTGATCGGTTGGGCGCTTTATCAACAGGTCGACAAAGGCCTGGGCCTGTTGCCCGAAGCAGAGCTGGACGCTCGCTACAGCGTGCTCGAATCCACGGTTGGCCGCTATGGCACCCCCGAGCATTGGGTGAAGATCAACAACAAACTCAAGCTGCTCGGCGAAGAAGACAAGCGCATCAGTTTCTGGATCATCAGCGGCGATCCGCACTACGAATACGGCAACCTGACACCGCAGGTCCGCGCCTTCGCCGAAGGGCCGCTGGGCATGCGTGACTTGCAGTTGCCGGATCAGCCCTACCCGATGAAAGTGCTGGTCAGCCAGTTCCCGGCCAAGGATCAACGACCGTCGCTGCGCTTCATGATCGGCATCGACACCGAGACGTTTTTCCAGACCCAGCATCAGTTGCTGATTGCCTTGGTCAGCCTGGCGATTGTCGGCGTACTGCTGGCCTCGGCGCTGGGTTACTGGGTGGCGCGGATCGGCCTCAAGCCACTGATCAAACTCTCTCAGGAAGCCCAACGTCTGGCCCCACCCTTGCGTTCCGGACGCTTGCGCATGTCGTCGCTGCCGCCGGAATTGAATCAGTTCGTCAACTCGTTCAACTCCACGCTGGAGCGGGTCGAACAGGCTTACTCGCGACTGGAATCGTTCAACGCCGACGTGGCCCATGAACTGCGCTCACCGCTGACCAACCTGATCGGCCAGACCCAGGTCGCGCTGACCCGTGGGCGTTCGGCCGAGCATTATTTCGAGGTGCTGCAATCGAACCTCGAAGAGCTTGAACGCCTGCGTTCGATCATCAATGACATGCTGTTCCTCGCCAGTGCCGATCAGGGCAGCAAGGCGACCAAACTGACCTCCACTTCGCTGGCAGACGAAGTGGCGACGACCCTGGAATACCTGGATTTCATCCTCGAAGATGCTCAAGTTCAGGTGCAGGTCAGCGGCGATGCGCAGGTGCGAATCGAGATCGCACACCTGCGCCGGGCATTGATCAATCTGCTAAGCAACGCGGTGCAACACACCGAGCCGGGGAACGTGATTCAGGTGCGGATCGACGTCGAAGAGCATCAGGTCAGCATCGGCGTGGCCAACCCGGGTTCGCCGATTGCCAGCGAACATCTGTCGCGTTTGTTCGAGCGCTTCTACCGCGTCGATGCCTCGCGCAGCAACAGCGGCAACAACCACGGGTTGGGGCTGGCAATCGTCAAGGCGATTGCGCTGATGCATGGTGGGGACGTGTTTGTGCGCAGTGATCGGGGGATGAATACTTTCGGGATTCACCTCCCCGTATAACCCACACACCACAAAAGCCCCCCAGCGCCTTACTGTTGCTTTTTGCGCAACAGTCCTTTCATGAATCCGCTCTTTTTCCCATCGCCCAAGATCCTTATCTTTGCCCGCACCAAACAGCACTTGCCAAGCAAGAAGGTTTTAAAGATGTCCAACAGTATGGGTATTGCCAGCGCTTTCGTTTTGTCCTCTTTGTTCGTGTCTTCATTCGCCATGGCTGAAGAGTCGCAAGCCTTTGTCGCACAAAACAACGCACGCGCCGCGGCGTACGAAGAGCACCAGATCGAGATGACGGCCAAAGCTCAGGAAGCCACCCAAGCCCCGCAAGCGTCGAGCATTCAGGCCCAATCCCAAGCCTCGAAAGACAGCTGAGTTCTGCGCATCGCTCCACTTTCCCTCGACGCTTTTCATCGGCTCTTCCCTTTGAAAAGTTGTCTTCAAAGCCGCTGCTATCAGCGGCTTTTTTTCGTTTTGATTTAAAAACGTCCGCTTCACCCTCTCGTTAAACAACTTCTCTAACTTCAAAAACAGTGACGTTATCCGTTGACCAAGGAGCTTTACCGCCCGTGCGTTTTCCAAACCGCTTCAACCCGATGTTCGTTGCAATCGCTGCAACGATGGCCGCCAGTGCTCACGCCGCCGATGATTCGACCGCCACGGGATTCATCCAAGGTTCCAGCCTCGATCTCAACGCCCGTAACTACTACATGAACCGCAATCGCTTGCAGCAGGCGGACGACAACATTGAATGGGGCCAAGGTTTTCTCGGCATCTTCGAATCGGGATACACCGAAGGGACCGTCGGGTTCGGCGTCGATGCCCATGCCATGCTCGGCCTCAAGCTCGATGGCGGTGGCGGGACGGATAACTCAAGCATCCTGCCGGTCAGCGATGGCAACGGCAAAGCGCCGGGCTCGTTCTCGACCGCAGGCGGGACATTGAAAATACGTGCCTTCGATACCGAGCTGAAGGCCGGCGACTTGTTTCTCGCCAACCCGGTCATTGCCGGTGGCGAAACCCGCATGCTGCCCCAGACCTTTCGCGGGGTCAGCCTGACCAACCACAGCTTCGACGGCGTACTCATCGAAGGCGGCCAGGCCAGTTTCACCAAGCCGTACAACCAGAGCGGCCATACGCGCATCAGCACGTCCTACGGCACCTTGCGAGACGGCGAGGACAGCCGGCACCTGAACTGGGCCGGCATGGCCTGGAGCGCTCTGCCGGGCCTGACCAGCAGCCTGTACGCCGCCGAACTCAAGGACATCTGGAACCAGTACTACTACGACCTGGATTACACCTATGCGTTGAACGACCTGGTCAGCCTTAATCCGGGCGTGCACTTCTATCACACGCAGGACACCGGCGATGCGCTGCTCGGCCACATCGACAACAACACCTACAGCCTGCATTTCACCGTCGGCGTCGGCAATCACAGCGTCACTGCCGCCTACCAGCGGGTCAACGGCAACACGCCGTTCGACTACATCAGCCAGGGCGACAGCATTTTCCTCGACAACTCCCAGCAATATTCGGACTTCAACGGCCCGAATGAACGTTCCTGGAAGTTCAAGTACGCCTATGACTTTACCGGACTCGGCCTGCCGGGCCTGACCTCAGTGCTGTCTTACTCCCGCGGTGAACTGGACTTGACCAAAGTCGATCCGGACAGCCCCGGTTATGCCGCGTGGTACAGCGCTGACGGAAAAAACGCCAGGCACTGGGAGCGCGACATTGACCTCAAGTACGTGATCCAGAGCGGCCAGGCCAAGAACCTCGCGCTGCGCCTGCAATGGGCGACCAACCGTGGCGGCAACGGCTATGGCGCACTGGACCAGGACACCGATGAGTACCGGGTGATCGTCGACTACCCGATCAACGTGTTCTGAACGGCTGTCGCACCTGTAGGAGCCGGCTTGCTGGCGATAGCGGTGAATCAGGCGCAATTGATGCGCGGCTATCGCCAGCGAGCCGGCTCCTACAGATCTCAGCGGTTGATGAGTCGGAAATTAGCCAGGGCGCGGGACATTTTTATGGGCTGCTACGCTTAATCCGTCATCCAAGCAGACATCAGCCCCATGACCGTACGCCGCACTTCACATCCTTCAGGCAGCGCCGGGCGGCCTGAGATCCTGGTGATCCTCGGCAGTTGCCTGACGGTTATCGCGATTCTCAGCATCGTGGCTTTTCTGCTCATCCGCGAACACGCCAACGCCCAACAGACCGCCACACGTAGCGCCACCACCATCGCGGAGTTGATCGACGCCGATGTGCTACGCACGGTGGAACTCTATGACCTGACCCTGCAAGGCCTGATCGCCGCCGCGCAAAGGGACGACCTGAAGCAGGTATCAGCGCAAATCCGCCACCTGGTGCTCTTTGACCGCTCTACCACGGCACGCTACAAGGGCGACATTCTATTGCTCGACAAACACGGTGAAGTGCTCGCCGACTCGTCGTTGATCGAACCCAAATCAGGCCATTTCGCGGATCGCGATTTTTTCCTCGCCCATACCCAAAACCGTGACACCGGCATGTTCATCAGCCGTCCGTTCAAGCCGCGTTGCGACTGCGCCTACAGCGACGAATGGCAAATCAGTTTCAGCCGACGCATTGCCTCGGCTACGGGTGAGTTTCTTGGGGTAGCGGTGGCCTCGATGCGCCTGGCTTACTTTGACCAGCTGTTCAACAGCCTGGATATCGGCATCGGCAGCACACTAGCGATCATCAACGATGACGGCATCTTGTTGGCGCAGAAACCGTTTCTGGAAGACAACTCGCTGGGCAAAAGCTTTGCCGACCGCCCAAACGTCGCGCGCTTGCTGCGCGAAGGCAGCGGCAGCTTCGATGGCGTGTCCAGCGTCGACCAGCAGCGTCGTTTGTATACCTTCAGCCGGGTTGGAAACTTGCCGCTCACCGTTATTGTCGCCCTCTCCGGCAACGAGGTTTTCGCCGCCTGGAAGCGCACGGCAATCGTGATCAGCGGTGCCACCGGCGTCTTGTGCATCGGCCTGCTATGGCTGACCTGGCTGCTCTGCCGTGAACTGCGCCTGCGCCACCACGCCGAACAGGAACTGTCGCAACTGGCCGCCACCGACGCCTTGACCGGTGTCGCCAACCGCCGAACGCTTGATCAGACGCTGCGCCATGAGTGGTTCCGTGCGCAGCGTTCCGGAAAACCAATGTCGGTGTTGATGATCGATGCCGATCACTTCAAAGCCTTCAATGACCGCCATGGTCATCAGGGCGGCGACGAGGCCCTGCGTTCACTGGCCGACGTCATCACCGCCAATGTCCACCGCCCGGCGGATCTGGTGGCCCGCTATGGCGGCGAGGAATTTTCGGTGATCCTCGCCGAAACCGACAGCAAGGGGGCGCAGACGATTGCCGAACATATCCGGGCGCAGGTAGAACAGCTGCCGTTGGCGGAGGGCGATGAAATGCCGATGACGGTCAGCATCGGGATCAGTACCTGGACAACGGCGAGCGATATCAGCCTGGAACAACTGTTGTTTGACGCGGACAAGGCGCTGTACCAAGCCAAGGAACGGGGGCGGAACCGGGTGGTGACGGCTTGAAAGAAAAGATCCTGTGATTCACCAGGCATAAAAAAAGGCCACCCGAAGGTAGCCTTTAAAAAACTAGAGAGGTTTTTTACTTACACGGCCGCAACAGGACGCATGTAAGAGATCGGTGCAGTGCTGGCGTCTTCGAAAGTCACGACTTCCCAAGCATCTGTCTGCTCAATCAACTTGCGCAGCAGCTGGTTGTTCAATGCATGTCCGGACTTGAAGCCCTTGAACTCACCAATCAGGCTATTGCCCAGCAGGTAGAGGTCACCAATTGCATCGAGGATCTTGTGCTTCACGAATTCGTCTTCGTAGCGAAGGCCGTCTTCGTTCAGTACACCATCCGCGTCGACCACAATAGCGTTTTCAACGCTACCGCCGAGTGCGAGGTTGTGCTTGCGCAGGTACTCGATGTCACTCATGAAACCAAAGGTACGGGCGCGGCTGACTTCTTTAACGAACGAAGTGCTGGAAAAATCCACGCTTGCACTTTGTGTGCGGTCACGGAAAACCGGGTGATCGAAATCGATCTCGAAGCTCACCTTGAAACCTTCGAAAGGGACGAAAGTGGCGCGCTTGTCGCCGTCTTCCACTGTCACTTCACGCAGGATGCGGATGAACTTCTTGGCGGCGTCCTGTTCTTCCAGGCCAGCCGACTGAATCAGAAATACGAAGGGTCCAGCGCTACCATCCATGATCGGGACTTCGGACGCGGAGAGCTCGACGTAGGCGTTATCGATGCCCAGGCCAGCCATGGCCGAGAGCAAGTGCTCCACCGTATCCACTTTGGTGTCACCGTTGACCAATGTGGTCGACATTGTGGTTTCACCAACGTTTTCCGCGCGGGCAGGGATCTGCACCACGGGGTCCAGGTCGGCACGAACAAACACGATGCCGGTGTCGACAGGCGCAGGCTTGAGGGTCAGGTAGACCTTCTCCCCGGAGTGCAGACCTACACCTGTGGCACGGATAATATTTTTCAGTGTGCGTTGTTTAATCATGGCTTGGGCCGCTTCAGCGCAAATTGCGAACTGGTATCAACAAAGGCTGGCGATGATAGCAGACCACGCCTTTGCTGAACACCAATCACCTTCATAGCCCTGATACATTTCATCAATCGGCCTGACGACGCAGGAATGCCGGGATGTCCAGGTAGTCCAGATCATCTTGCGGATTCATCTTCGCGGCAGTCGCAGCACCGGCCTGAGCCTGGTTGCGCATGACGGTCGGACGGTCCAGGTCACGGTAGTTCACCGCTGGAGCTTCCTGACGAACAGGGGCTTGTTGTTGCGGCTGCGAAGCCATCGATGTGTGAACGGTATTGTCGATGACCTTCACAGGCTTCTCGATTTTAGCGCCCAAACCGGTCGCAACGACAGTCACGTGCAGCTCGTCGCGCATGTCCGGGTCGATAACGGTGCCGACCTTGACCATGGCGTGCTCGGAAGCGAAGGCTTCGATGATGCTACCCACGTCGGAGTACTCACCCAGGGACAGGTCAGGACCGGCGGTGATGTTCACCAGGATGCCGCGTGCACCTTGCAGGTTCACGTCTTCGAGCAGCGGGTTGCGGATGGCCGCTTCAGTGGCTTCACGCGCACGGTTCGGACCGCTGGCGCAGCCAGTGCCCATCATCGCCATGCCCATTTCGCTCATCACGGTACGCACGTCGGCAAAGTCGACGTTGATCATGCCAGGACGCTTGATGATGTCGGAGATACCGCGAACGGCACCGGCCAGTACATCGTCAGCCTTGGCGAAAGCCGACAGCAGGCTGGCGTCTTTACCGAGGATGGTCAGCAGCTTCTCGTTGGGAATGGTGATCAACGAGTCGACGCTTTCGGACAGCAGACGGATGCCTTCATCGGCGATCTGCATGCGCTTGCGACCTTCGAACGGGAACGGACGAGTCACCACCGCAACGGTGAGGATCCCCATTTCCTTGGCCACTTCAGCAATGATCGGCGCAGCACCGGTACCGGTACCACCGCCCATGCCAGTGGTGATGAACACCATGTTGGTGCCCTGCAGGACTTCGGCAATGCGCTCACGATCTTCGAGAGCGGCCTGACGACCTACTTCAGGGTTGGCGCCAGCGCCCAGACCTTTGGTCACGCCGGTACCGAGTTGGAGGATGGTCCGCGCGCCAATGCTCTTGAGCGCCTGGGCATCAGTGTTGGCGCAGATGAATTCAACGCCTTCAATGTTGCTCTTGACCATGTGATTCACGGCGTTGCCACCGCCACCGCCAACACCGATAACTTTGATTACCGGGCTTGCGGGGATGTTGTCTACGAGTTCGAACATTTTCCCTCTCCTTTACGTTCTCTAGTTTTTTCGCCTACTGCCTGTATCTACAACGGTGTAGCGGTGCTGCGGTAAATCTTAAAAATTGCCCTGGACCCAGCTCTTGATACGATCGAGCAAGGCGCCTTTCGGCTCTTCGTTGCTGTAGCTGTCGCGGCTGCCGATACCCGAGAACGAAATGCCGTCGGATTGCTTCTGCAGGCCGTACATCAACAGGCCAACGCCTGTGGAATAAATCGGGTTGCGGACCACATCATCCAGGCCTTTCACACCATGCGGAACGCCCAGGCGCACCGGCATGTGGAAGATTTCCTCGGCCAGCTCCGTGGCGCCTTCCATCTTCGCCGTACCGCCGGTCAGGACGATGCCGGCCGGGATCAGGTCTTCGTAGCCGCTGCGACGCAGTTCGGCCTGAATCAGCGTGAACAGTTCGTCGTAACGCGGCTCGACCACTTCGGCCAGGGCCTGACGGGATAGTTCGCGCGGTGGACGGTCGCCAACGCTTGGCACCTTGATGGTTTCGCCGGCACCGGCCAGTTTTGCCAGGGCGCAGGCGTAGCGGATCTTGATTTCTTCGGCGTACTGGGTCGGGGTGCGCAACGCCATGGCGATGTCGTTGGTCACCTGATCGCCGGCAATCGGGATCACCGCGGTATGACGGATCGCGCCTTCGGTGAAGATCGCGATGTCGGTGGTACCGCCGCCGATGTCCACCAGGCACACGCCCAGCTCTTTCTCGTCGTCGGTCAGTACCGAATACGCGGACGCCAGTTGCTCAAGGATGATGTCGTCGATTTCCAGGCCGCAGCGACGCACGCATTTTTCAATGTTCTGTGCGGCGTTGACGGCGCAGGTGACCACGTGAACCTTGGCTTCCAGACGAACGCCGGACATGCCCAGGGGCTCGCGGACGCCTTCCTGGTTATCGATCACATAATCCTGCGGCAGGGTGTGCAGCACGCGCTGATCAGCCGGGATCGCCACGGCCTGGGCGGCGTCGAGGACGCGCTCAAGGTCGGCGGAGCTGACTTCGCGATCACGAATCGCCACGATGCCGTGGGAGTTCAGGCTGCGGATGTGGTTACCGGCCACGCCGACAAACGCCGAGTGGATACGGCAGCCAGCCATCAGCTGCGCTTCTTCGATCGCGCGCTGGATCGACTGCACGGTGGACTCAATGTTGACCACCACGCCTTTCTTCAGGCCACGGGACGGATGGGTACCGATCCCGACGATTTCCAGCGTGCCGTCGTCCGCAACCTCGCCTACCAGCGCCACCACCTTGGAGGTGCCGATATCGAGACCGACGATCATTTTGCCGCTTTGCACGTTTGCCATGGGTCCTGCCTCTTCTTAATTCTTCGCGACAGCGGGTTGGGCTGCCGTGGGCGCTACAGGTTCCCGCCAGCCAACAGCAAGGCCGTTGGCGTAGCGCAGATCGATGCGCGCAATGTTCGTAATCTGTTCTTTGAGCGTCTTGTCATAGATGGCAATGAAGCGGCGCATCTTTTCCACCAGGTTGCCGCGTCCCAGCAACAGTTCGATCCCGGGGCCCGCACTGCCGGGGCCGGTGGTCAGGAACCAGCTACCGCGTTCACGCAACTCCAGGCGCGCAATCGAGAAGCCCAGCGGCCTGAGCATCTGGCTCAGCACCTGGTATTGCTGCATGACTTGCTGTTGAGCCCGTTGTGGGCCGAACAGCTGAGGCAAGTGTTCGTAGTTCGCCAGCTCGCGCGGGGTGAACGCCTGACCCTGGTTATTCAACAGCGACTCATCGCCCCATCGGGCCACCGGCAGTTGTTCTTCCAGGCGGATTACCACTTGATCCGGCCACACCCGACGCACTTCGGCGTGGGCAATCCATGGCATCGTTTCCAGCTCGGTGCGCATGCTCGCCAGGTCGATGGTGAAGAAGCTCGACGCCACGTACGGGGCGATCCGCTGCTGTACCGCTTGCTGGCTGATGTAACTCAAGTCGCCCTGCACGTTGATCTTGGTGATCGGCCGGTCGGCGTATGGCAGCAAACGCTGCGCGCCTTCATAAGTACCGAACCCCAGCGCAACCAGCAGCACTGGCCAGAACAAGGCTTTGAGAAAACCAAAATTGGCTTTCGGCAGGCGCGCAGACATCGGCTCTTTGGCCACCATTCGGCTGGCACCCCGCGGCACCGGCTTGCGGCCGGGTGCGGGTGGCTGATGACGAAGCTGAGCGCCTTGCATGGTCTTAACCTCTTGCCTCAATGCTTGCGGCCAGGATCGCCAGAACCAGTTGCTGGAAATCCAGACCGGCGGCACGGGCCGCCATCGGAACCAGACTGTGGTCGGTCATGCCCGGTGCGGTGTTCACTTCCAGGAACCAGAACTGCCCGTCGGCGTCCTGCATTACGTCTGCCCTGCCCCATCCCGCGATACCCAGCGCTTCACAGGCTTTCGCCGTGAGGTCCATGAGTTCCTTTTCCTTGGTGCTGTCCAGCCCGCACGGAATGCGGTACTGGGTATCGTTGGCCACGTACTTGGCGTCGTAGTCGTAGAAACTGTGCGTAGTGCCCAGGGCAATCGGTGGCAACACCTGGTCACGCAGGGTGGCGATGGTGAACTCCGGACCTTGAATCCATTGCTCGACCAACACTTGCGAATCGTAGGTACTGGCCGCTTTCCAGGCGTCGATCAATTCGGACGCGGAAGTCACTTTGGCCATACCGATACTTGAACCTTCATGGGCCGGTTTGACGATCAAAGGGAAGCCCAGTTCCGCGGCGGCAGAAATACAATCGGCCTCGCAACTCAGTACCGCATGACGTGGCGTCGGAATGCCCAGGCTGTGCCAGACCTGCTTGGTGCGCAGCTTGTCCATGGCCAGCGCCGAAGCGAGGATGCCGCTGCCGGTGTACGGAATGCCCAGGCATTCGAGCAGGCCCTGCATGCTGCCGTCTTCACCGCCGCGCCCGTGAAGAATAATGAAGGCGCGGTCGATTTTCTCGTTCAGCAAACGCTGCAGCAGGTCATCGCCGACGTCGAGACCGAACGCGTCCACACCCGCGCTTTGCAGCGCATCGAGAACGGCGTTGCCCGATTTCAAAGACACTTCGCGCTCGGCACTTTTGCCACCGAACAGCACGGCGACAAGGCCGAAGTCTTTCGGCGCGACAGTGGAGACGAGGTTGGCGTACGCAGCAGTCATTTCAACTTCCCCTCGACCGGCGCAGCAACGGCGCCGGCGAACAACTCGCTTTTCAACAGTTTCGGTGCGAGACCGCCGATATCACCGGCGCCCTGGCACAGCAGAATGTCGCCGGCACGCAGCAGCGGCTTGACGATTGGCGCGAGGTCGACACCGCGCTCGATGTAGATCGGGTCGAGCTGACCACGCTGACGGATGCTGTTGCACAGCTTGCGGCTGTCGGCGCCCGGAATCGGCTCTTCACCGGCCGGATAGACTTCCATCAGCAGCAGCACGTTGGCGTCGGCCAGAACATTGACGAAATCGTCGTACAGGTCGCGGGTGCGGCTGTAGCGGTGCGGCTGGTAAACCATCACCAGACGGCGCTCCGGCCAGCCACCGCGTACGGCCTTGATCACGGCCGCGACTTCGGTCGGGTGGTGACCGTAGTCGTCCACCAGCATTACGTTGCCGCCGTCTACCGGCAGTTCGCCGTAGACCTGGAAGCGTCGGCCGACACCCTGGAACCCGGACAGGCCCTGTACGATGGCTTCATCGCTGACACCCTCGTCGGTGGCGATGCAAATGGTCGCCAGTGCGTTCAATACGTTGTGGTTGCCCGGCATGTTCACCGAAACATCCAGCGGCTCGCGATCGGGACGCAGCACGGTGAAGAAGGTCTGCATGCCTTGCTGGCGCACATTGATGGCGCGCACGTCGCAGTCGTCGCCGAAGCCGTAGGTCACGGTCGGACGTTTGACTTGCGGGAGGATTTCGCGCACGACCGGATCGTCCAGGCACACCACCGCCAAACCGTAGAACGGCAGGTTGTGCAGGAACTCGACGAAGGTTTTCTTCAGTTTGTTGAAGTCACCGTCGTAGGTCGCCATGTGGTCGGCGTCGATGTTGGTGACCACGGCCACCAACGGCTGCAAGTGCAGGAAGCTGGCGTCGCTTTCGTCGGCTTCGGCGATCAGGTAACGGCTGGTGCCGAGCTGGGCATTGGTGCCCGCGGCATTCAGACGACCACCGATCACGAAGGTCGGATCGAGGCCGCCAGCGGCAAACACCGAAGCGATCAGGCTGGTGGTGGTGGTTTTGCCGTGCGTACCGGCAACGGCGATGCCGTGGCGATAACGCATCAGCTCGGCCAGCATTTCTGCGCGTGGTACCACCGGAATGCGGCGTTCCAGCGCGGTCGCAACTTCCGGGTTGGACGTGTTCACGGCACTCGACACCACCAGCACGTCGGCGGCGGATGCGTTCTCGGCGCGATGGCCGATGAAAATGTGCGCACCGAAAGATTCCAGGCGCTCGGTCACCGGCGAAGCCTTCAGGTCGGAACCGGACACTTCATAGCCCAGGTTCAGCAACACTTCGGCAATCCCGCACATGCCCACACCGCCGATACCGACGAAATGGATGCGACGGATGCGGCGCATTTCCGGATGAGGCATGGCTTTCTGATTCTCAACCATGGGCCACCTCCAGACAGGTATCGACCACGTTACGGGTGGCATCGGGTTTGGCCAGGCGGCGGGCCGCAGTGGCCATATCGTTGAGTCGTTGTGGTTGCATCAGGACCTCTGTCAGGCGCGCGGCAAGATCCGCTGCGCCAGTCGTTCTTTGCGGCATCAGGAAGGCAGCGCCTTCACGGGCCAAATAATCGGCGTTGCGGGTCTGGTGATCGTCGATCGCGTGGGGCAACGGCACGAGCATCGAGGGCAGACCGGCGGCGGCCAGTTCACTGATGGTCAGCGCACCTGCGCGACAGACCACCAGGTCAGCCCAGCCATAGGCTTGGGCCATGTCTTTGATGAAAGGCTGCACTTGCGCCTCGACGCCAGCCGCGCGATAGCGCTCTGCAGTCACTTCATCGTGGTTTTTGCCGGCCTGATGAAACACGTCCGGACGCAAGTCGACGGCGACTTGCGACAGGGCTTCAGGCAGCAACTTGTTCAACGGTTCTGCGCCCAGGCTTCCGCCGAGGATCAGCAAACGCGCCTTGCGACCGGCCAGGGCAGGTCGCGGTGTCACGAGGAACAGTTCGGTGCGCACCGGGTTACCGGTGGTCCGACGGCTGCCCGACAGGGTAAAGGTGTCGGGGAACGCTTCACAGACTCGAGCGGCGAACGGCACCAGCAACCGATTGGCGGTGCCGGCCACAGCGTTCTGTTCGTGAACGATCACCGGCACGCCGGCCAGTTTGGCTGCGACGCCGCCAGGACCGGTCACATAACCACCGAAGCCCACCACGCAAACCGGCCGCAGCTGACGAATGATCGCCCGTGCCTGCCAGACCGATTTAACCAACATGAACGGCGCCTTGAGCAGGGACAATTTGCCCTTGCCGCGCAGGCCGCTGGCGTTGATTCGATGCAATTCGATACCGGCCGCCGGGACCAGATCATTTTCAATGCCGCGCGGTGTGCCGAGCCAGTGCACGGTGTAACCGCGAGCCTGGAATTCGCGCGCACAGGCCAGAGCCGGGAACACGTGGCCCCCGGTGCCGCCGGCCATGATCAAGACGTTAGCGCCCATGGGTCGGCTCCTCGGCGAAGTCGCTCTCATGGAATTCCATTTCTTCACTGCCCAAATGGGTTCGACTTTCCCACTCGATGCGCAGCAACAAGCCGAGACAGGCACAGCAGATCACCAATGAACTGCCGCCATAGCTTAGGAACGGCAGCGTCAGGCCTTTGGTCGGTAGCAGACCGACGTTCACGCCGATGTTGATCAGGAATTGACCAATCCACAGGAACGACAAACCGTAGGCGACATAGGCAGCGAAGAATTGCTTGGCCTTCTCGGCCCACAAACCGATGTACATGCCACGGATACAGACGAAGACGAACAGAGCCACCGTGCACAGCGAACCTACGGCACCCAGTTCTTCGGCCAGTACCGAGAACACGAAGTCAGTGTGGGCTTCGGGCAGGTAGAACTGTTTCTGCACGCTGTTGCCCAGGCCAACGCCCAGCCATTCGCCGCGACCGAAGGCAATCAACGCCTGGGACAGCTGATAGCCGGCCCCGAACTGATCCGCCCATGGATCGGCAAAGTTAGTCAGACGCGCCATTCGATAAGGCTGCATCTGGATCAACAACACCACCGCGCCCACCGCCAGCACCACCATAAGGGAAAAACGGAACAGCCCGACCCCGCCAAGGAACAGCATCGCGGCCGCAGCGCCCATCATCACAACGGTGGCACCGAAGTCCGGCTCCATCAGCAACAGACCCGCCATCGGCAACAGCACGATGAACGGCTTGAAAAAACCCATCCAGCTTTCACGCACTTCTTTCTGGCGACGCACCAGGTAACCGGCGAGGTAGATCACCACGAACACCTTGGCGATCTCGGACGGCTGAACGTTGAAGAAACTGAAGCCGATCCAGCGCATCGAACCGTTCACTTCACGGCCGATCCCCGGGATGATCACCATCACCAGCAAACCGAACGCACCAATCAGCATCAGCCAGCCCAGGCGTTGCCAGGTCGCGATCGGGATCATCATGGTGACCACGCAAGCGCCAAGACCGAGCACGACATAGATCAGGTGGCGAATCATGTAATACAGCGGACTGCCCGACTGTACGGCGGCCACTTCGGTCGATGCCGAGGCAATCATGATCAGCCCGAGGCCGAGCAAGGTCAGGCAGCCGGCAAGCATCGGGAAGTCGAGGTCGATACCACGCCCGGTGATGATGGGCGACGGATAAGGCTTGATGATGCTCATCAGGCTCATGCCAGTTCCTCCACGACGCGGACGAACTGGTGACCACGGTCTTCGTAATTCTTGAACATGTCGAAACTGGCGCAGGCCGGTGACAGCAGCACCACGTCACCCGGCAGGGCAGCGGCGCGGCATTGCTCCACGGCTTCGACCAGCGACCCGACGCGAATCAGCGGCACGGCGTCGCCGATGGCCTCGCCGATCTTGTCGGAGTCGCGGCCCATCAGGATCACGGCGCGGCAGTTGGCCGCCACCGGATGACGCAGCTCCTTGAACTCGGCGCCCTTGCCGTCACCGCCGGCGATCAGCACGATCTTGCCGTCGATGTCCGCGCCCAGGCCTTCAATGGCGGCAAGAGCGGCACCGACGTTGGTGGCTTTGGAGTCGTTGTAATAGCCAACGCCATCCAGATCACGCACCCATTGGCAGCGATGTTCGAGACCGGCGAAATTGCGCAGGGCTTCGAGCATGGCGTCGAACGGCAGGCCGACCGCATGACCGAGCGCCAACGCCGCCAGGGCGTTGGACTGGTTGTGCGCGCCACGCACTTTCAACTCGCGCACTGGCATCAGGTTCTGGAATTCGAAAGCCAGGTACTTCTCGCCGTTTTCTTCGCGCAGGCCAAAGGCCTTGAAATCCGGTTTGGTCAGGCCGAAGGTCCAGCATGGCTGACCCTCGCCCATCAGCGGACGGCTGAGCGCATCCTGACGGTTGACCACAAACTGCTTCGCGCCACGGAAGATCCGGTGCTTGGCCAGGTGATAAGCCGGCAGACCGCTGTAACGATCCATGTGGTCTTCACTGATGTTGAGCACGGTCGCCACTTCGGCGTTGAGCTGGTCGGTAGTTTCCAGCTGGAAGCTCGACAACTCCATCACGTAAAGCTCGATATCGTCGCGCAGCAGGTCCAGCGCCGGTGTGCCGAGGTTGCCGCCGACGGCGACACGCTTGCCAGCCGCAGCCGCCATTTCACCGACCAGGGTGGTCACGGTGCTTTTCGCGTTGGAACCGCTGATGGCGACGATCGGTGCCTTCGCGTTACGCGCGAACAGCTCGATGTCGCCGGACAATTTCACGCCACGGGCGGCGGCGGCCTGCAGGGCCGGGGTCGCCAGCGCCAGGCCGGGGCTCACGTAGAGCTCGTCGGCACGGCACAGGAATTCGACATCCAGCTCGCCACAACGCACTTCCACGTGCGGATAGTCACGCTTGAGCGTGGCCAGTTCCGGTGGATTTTCCCGCGTATCGGCCACGGCAAACGCCACGCCCCGGTTCGCCAGGAAGCGAACCAGGGACATGCCGCTCTTGCCGAGGCCGACAACGATGCGGAAGTGGTCAGAAGCGATCAGAGACACGAGTTTCTACCTCAGCTTCAGGGTGGCAAGGCCGACCAACACGAGAATCACGGTGATGATCCAGAAACGGACGATCACGCGTGGCTCGGGCCAGCCCTTGAGTTCAAAGTGGTGGTGAATCGGTGCCATGCGGAATACGCGGCGACCGGTCAGCTTAAAGGAGGCAACCTGAATGACGACTGACAGGGTTTCCATCACGAACACGCCGCCCATGATGAATAGGACGATTTCCTGACGGACGATCACCGCAATGGTGCCCAGGGCCGCGCCCAGCGCCAGCGCACCGACGTCGCCCATGAAGACTTGTGCCGGATAGGTGTTGAACCACAGGAAGCCCAGGCCCGCACCGATCAAAGCGCCGCAGAACACGATCAACTCACCCGCGCCCGGTACATAAGGGATCAGCAAGTATTCGGCGAATTTCACGTTACCCGACAGGTAGCAGAAGATGCCGAGGCCACCGCCGACCATCACGGTAGGCATGATCGCCAGACCGTCGAGGCCGTCGGTCAGGTTGACCGCGTTGCTCGAACCGACGATTACGAAATAGGTCAGGACGATGAAACCCGCGCCCAGCGGAATGCTGTAGTCCTTGAGCATCGGCAGGATCAGCGTGGTTTCAACCGGCGTGGCAGCCGTCATATATAGGAAGATCGCCGCGCCGAGGCCGAACACCGACTGCCAGAAATACTTCCAGCGACTCGGCAAACCACGGGAATTCTTCTCGATCACTTTGCGGTAGTCGTCGACCCAGCCAATGGCGCCGAACAGCAAGGTCACCAGCAACACTACCCAAACGTAACGGTTGGTCAGATCAGCCCACAGCAGCGTGCTAACGCCGATGGACGAAAGAATCAGCGCGCCACCCATGGTCGGGGTGCCAGACTTGGACAGGTGCGATTGCGGACCGTCATTGCGAACGGACTGACCGATCTGACGGTTCTGCAGGGTGCGGATCATCCACGGGCCATAGCACAGCGACAAAACCAGCGCGGTCAGTACACCGAGAATCCCGCGCAGGGTCAGGTACTGAAAGACCGCGAAGCCTTTGTAGAACTGTTGCAGATACTCCGCTAGCAGCAGCAGCATTAATGTTTCTCCAGGCTGGTCCCGCACAAAGCGGCGACGATGTTTTCCATCGCGGCGCTGCGCGAGCCCTTGATCAAAATGGTGGTGTTTGTGTCTTGCTCGGCGCCCAGGGCCTTGATCAGTTCAGCCTGCGTGCTGAAGTGAAAGGCCTGAGGACCGAACGCATTGACGGCGTGAACCATCATGGGTCCGACGGCGTACAGCGCAGAAACCTTGCCACGGGCGTACTCGCCCACGTCGCGGTGCCCCTGCTCCGCCCAATCGCCCAACTCGCCAATATCCCCGAGCACCAGAACGGTGCGACCGGAAAAGCCGGCGAGTATATCAACGGCAGCGCACATGGAGGTGGGGTTCGCGTTGTAAGTGTCATCAATGACGCGCATGCCATTAGTGGCCAGTTGCGCGACGGTGCGACCCTTGACCGGCTGCACCGCGCCGAGACCGGTGGCGATACCGAACAGCGACACGCCTAGGGCATGGGCGGCGGCCGCGGCGGCCATGGCGTTCGCGACGTTATGGGTGCCGAGCAGGTTCAGTTGAACGCGCTCCACACCTTCAGGCGTGTGCAGGTTGAACGCCGGGCAACCACGGGCATCGGTGGTCAGGTCACTGGCATAGAAGTCGGCGCTGGTGTTGCTCAAGGCGAACGTCAGCACTTTGCGTTCACCGGCGCGCGCCTTCCAGATACCGAATGCCTTGTCGTCAAGATTGAGAACGGCGACGCCATCGGCATCCAGCCCTTCGATAATCTCGCCCTTGGCTTCGACAATTTTTTCCGGCCCGCCGAACTCACCAACGTGGGCGGTCCCGGCATTGTTGAGAATGGCCACGTGAGGTTTGGTCATGCCCACGGTGTAGGCAATTTCACCCAGACGAGAAGCGCCAAGCTCAATCACCGCAGCGGTGTGTTCCGGCGCCAGTTCGAGCAGGGTCAGCGGAGCGCCGAGGTCATTGTTCAGATTGCCACGGGTCGCCAGCACCGGGCCACGGGTGCGCAGGATGCTCGCGAGCATTTCCTTGACCGTGGTCTTGCCGCTGGATCCGGTAATGGCGGCGACCGGTTGAGTGAAGGCCTGGCGGTTCAGGGCACCCAACTGGCCGAGGGCCTTGCGGGTATCGCTGACCAGCAACTGCGGCAGCGTGCTGTCGGCGACTTCGCGCTCGACCAATGCCGCCACGGCGCCTTTGGCCGCCACGTCATTCAGATAATCGTGGCCATCGAAGCGTGGACCGGTCAGGGCAATGAACAGCTGGCCTGGCTGGATCGCGCGGCTGTCAATGCTGACGCCGTTGAAGCTGGCATCGGCAGAGATCAGACGAGCATCCAGTGCGCCGGTCAGTTCACTCAGTTTCAAGGCTTTAAGCACGGGCCACCTCCCATGCGGTCAAGGCATGATCAGCTTCGACCAGATCGGAGAAGGCATGGCGCTCGCCATTGATTTCCTGATAGTCCTCGTGACCTTTGCCGGCCAGAACGATCACATCATCCGCCGAAGCGCCGGCGATCAACTGGGCAATCGCCTGGCCACGGCCAGCGACGAACGTCACTTTATCCACAGCCGTGAAACCGGCGCGGATGTCATCGAAAATCACCGAAGGGTCTTCGGTTCGCGGATTATCGTCGGTAACCAGCACGCCATCGGCCAGACGTTCGACCACTTCAGCCATCAGCGGACGCTTGCCGCGGTCACGATCACCGCCGCAGCCGAACAGGCACAGCAAACGACCTTTGACGTGCGGACGCAGGGCGGTCAGGACTTTTTCCAGGGCATCCGGGGTGTGGGCGTAATCGACCACCACCAACGGCTGAGTGCCACCGCCAAGACGCTGCATGCGACCGGCCGGGCCTTCGAGTTTCGGCAGCACCTTGAGAATTTCGTCCAGCGCGTAATCCAGACCGAGCAAGGCGCCAATCGCCGCCAATACGTTGCTCAGGTTGAAACGGCCAAGCAGCGTGCTGCGCAGATGGTGCTCGCCTTGTGGCGTCACCAGCGTGGCACGCACGCCTTCATCGTCGAACTGCGCTTCGCGGCAATACAGGTAGGCGCTGCTGTCGAGCAGGCTGTAGGTGATCAGTCGCGACTCACGCTTTTCGGCAGCCAGTTGCCGACCGAAATCGTCGTCAAGGTTAACCACCCGGCATTTCAAATTGTTCCAGGCAAACAGCTTGGCCTTGGCTTCGCCGTAGGCCTGCATAGTGCCGTGGTAATCCAGGTGATCGCGGGACAGGTTGGTCATCACCGCCACGTCGAAGGCCAGCGCGGTAACGCGGCCCTGGTCCAGGCCGTGGGACGAAACTTCCATGGCTACCGCTTTGGCACCGGCCTTTTTCAGGTCGCCCAGGGTCGCTTGCACGGCAATCGGGTTCGGCGTGGTGTGCAGGCCGCTTTGCAGCGCGCCGTAGAATCCGGAACCCAACGTGCCGACGATGCCGCAATGCTGACCGAGCAGATCCAGTGCCTGCGCGACCAGTTGGGTCACGCTGGTTTTGCCGTTCGTACCTGTCACGCCCACCAGGTTCAGGTGATGGCTCGGTTCGCCATAAAAGCGTCCGGCGATGTCCGACAGTTGCGCCGCCAGCCCCTTGACCGGAATCAATGGCACTTCGGTGATTGGTAGCACCGTGGCGCCTTCCACTTCATAAGCGACAGCGGCGGCACCACGCTGCAAGGCATCGGCAATGTGCGCACGGCCATCGAATTTGCCGCCCGGCACCGCGAGGAACAGATCCCCGGCGCGCACGTTGCGACTGTCCAGCGCCAATTCACGGATCAACAGATCGTGACCGGCGTGGGGGAAAATCTTGTTCAGACTTAATGACATCAGCCGCGCCCTCCATTGGCTTTCAGCGGAACGACCGGTGTGGCGTTGGCTTGTTGAGTAGGTGGCAGGTTGTCCGGGGTGACGTTCATCAGGCGCAGGGTGCCGGACATCACACGGCTGAACACCGGCGCCGACACCAGACCACCGAAGTAACCAGCCTTGGTCGGCTCATCGATCACCACCACGATGGCGTAACGCGGATCGCTCATCGGGCCGAAACCGGCGAACAGCGAGCGGTAGGAGTTTTCGGCGTACCCTTTGGTACCGACCGAAGTTTTACGCGCCGTACCCGACTTGCCGCCCACGTGATACGCCGGCACCTGCGCACGGAACACGCCGCGCGGGGCTTCGATCACTTGCTGCAGCATGCCTTGCATGGTTTTCGCGACCGCTTCCGGCAGCACTTGCGTGGTTTGCGGCGCCTTGTCGGTTTTGATCAGCGTCAGCGGCGCGAGGCGACCGTTATTGGCCAGCGCCGAGAAGGCATGAACCAACTGGATCGCGGTCACGGAAATACCGTAGCCGTAGGACAGCGTGGCGGTTTCAGCCTTGCGCCATTCGCGGTAGTTCGGCAGGTTGCCGACGCGCTCACCCGGGAAGCCGAGGCCGGTGTCCTGGCCGAGGCCGACTTTTTGCGCGAGGCGGAAAATCGTTTCGCCACCGATATCGAACGCGACTTTACTCATGCCGACGTTACTGGAATTGATCAGAATGCCCGTCAAGTCGAGCACCGGACCTTCGGTCTTGGATACGTCCTTGATGGTGTATTTGCCAATCTGCAAGGAGCCCGGATACACCTCGACGGTGTCGCTCGGTTTCCAGCGCCCGGTTTCGATGGCAGCGCTCATGGAGATCGCTTTCATGGTCGAACCCGGCTCGAAGACGTCGATCATCGCGCGGTTACGCATCATCGCTGGCTGCAAGTTGCGGCGGTTGTTCGGGTTGTAGGTCGGCTGGTTGACCATGGCGAGGATCTCGCCGGTTTTCACGTCCATGATCACCAGGCTGCCGGCCTTGGCGCCGTTCTCGATGATCGCGTTGCGCAATTCACGGTTGGCCAGGTATTGCAGGCGCAGGTCAATGGACAACGCCAAGGGCTTTCCGGCCTTGGCGTTTTTGGTGACCTGGACATCCTTGATCAACCGGCCGCGCCGGTCCTTGATGACCTGTCGTTTGCCCGGCACCCCGGCCAGCCATTCGTCGTAGGCCAGTTCGACACCTTCCCGACCATGGTCGTCGATGTCGGTAAAGCCGACCATGTGCGCGGTGACTTCACCGGCCGGATAGAAACGGCGAAACTCTTCAATGCCGTAGACGCCCGGCACTTTCAGGTCGAGCACAGTCTGGCCCTGCTCAGGCGTCAGCCCGCGCACCAGGTAAATGAATTCTTTATTGGCTTGAGCTTCGAGGCGCTCGGCCAGGGCCTTGGGATCCTGACCCAGTGCAGCGGCCAGTGCCGGCCACTTCTCCTTGGCCAGCTGCATTTCCTTGGCGTTGGCCCACAGGGTAGTGACTGGCGTACTGACGGCCAACGGCTCGCCGTTACGGTCGGTGATCAGACCACGGTGAGCCGGAATCGGAATATGACGAACGCTGCGCGCATCGCCCTGACCTTTGAGAAAGTCACGGTCGACCACTTGCAGGTCGATGATGCGCCAGCAAATCGCAATCACCATGACACCGAGCAAGCCCAGCACCAGGCGGAACCGCCATGGAAAGAGTGCGCCTTCGAGCTTCATCATGGCGCCACCATCTGCACTTCGGCGGCACCGGGAATGCGCATCTTCAGTTGTTCGGTGGCCAGCACTTCGATACGGCTGTGGGCCGTCCAGGTGCTCTGCTCAAGAATCAAACGGCCCCACTCGGCCTGCGCCTTGTCACGCACGCTCAACTCGTTGTACAGCGAGTTCAGCAGCTGACGGTTCCAGTGCGCGCTGTAGGACACGCCGATGGCCGACACGAGCACGCCGATGAACAACAGCAGCATGAAAAAGCTTCCGCCGGGAAGTGGCTTGGCGAAAAGCTTGCTCACCGCAGTTTCTCCGCCACGCGCATAACAGCACTACGGGAACGTGGGTTGGCTTTGAGTTCGGCATCGGAGGCCGTCTGCGCTTTGCCATGGACTTTGACTTTCGGTTCGAACGCTACGTGGCGAACCGGCAGGTTGCGCGGCAGGTTGTCGGCTTCGCCTTTCACCAGCTTGCGCATGAACAGCTTGACGATGCGGTCTTCCAGCGAGTGGAAGCTGATCACCACCAGACGGCCGCCGATTTCCAGGCAGTCGAGCGCGGCTTCGAGGCCGGCTTCCAGATCGCCCAGTTCGTTGTTGACATGAATACGCAGGCCCTGGAATGCGCGGGTTGCAGGGTTCTTGCCTTTTTCCCACGCCGGGTTGGCGACTTTCAGGACCTCAGCCAGATCGGCGGTACGCTCGAAGGGTTTGATGTCACGGCGCTCGGCGACAGCACGGGCCATGCGACCGGAAAAACGCTCTTCGCCGTATTCCTTGAACACGCGGGCGATTTCTTCCACGGGCGCGGTGTTGACGAACTCGGCCGCGCTGATCCCGCGGGACGGGTCCATGCGCATGTCCAAAGGACCATCGTTGAGGAAACTGAAACCGCGCTCAGGGTCGTCGAGCTGCGGCGACGAGACGCCCAGGTCGAGCAAAACACCGCTGACCTTGCCGTGCAGACCGCGTTCGGCAACTTCCGAGCCCAGCTCGGCAAAGCTGCGCTGCACAACGACAAAGCGGCCGTCTTCGGCCGCTAGCGTCTGCCCGGTGGCAATCGCTTGAGGATCCTTGTCGAATCCGAGCAACCGACCATCGGGACCGAGCTGACTGAGGATCAGCCGGCTGTGCCCGCCGCGCCCGAATGTGCCGTCCAGATAGCAGCCATCAGGACGTACGGCGAGAGCCTCGACGGCTTCGTCAAGCAGTACGGTGATGTGGTTAAAGCCGCTATCTATAGTCACAGGATCAAATCACGCAGTTCGTCAGGCATCGCGCCCGGTTCTTGAATAGCAGCCAGGTCAGCAGCAGAAACCGCATCCCAGGCATCCTCGTCCCACAATTGGAACTTGTTCAGTTGGCCTACCAACATCGCGCGCTTATCCAACTTGGCATATTCACGTAAACGCGGCGGAACCAGAAAACGACCACTGCCATCGAGCTCAAGGTCGACGGCATTACCAATCAGTAAGCGTTGCAGGCGGCGGTTCTCTTCGCGAAGCGAAGGCAGTGCGCGCAATTTGGTTTCAATAATTTCCCACTCATCGAGCGGGTAAACACACAAACACGGATCAACGGCATCAATCGTGACGATTAATTGCCCGGAGCTACGCGAAACCAGCTCGTCACGGTACCGGCTCGGCATAGCGAGACGGCCCTTTGCATCGAGACTGATAGCGTTGGCTCCGCGAAACACGTCAGCGTTTCTCCAAATATTAGCGTTTTGCGTTCAAAAAACCCACTTCATGCCACTTTCCGCCACTTGCGCACACTATAGGAATGCGCCCACCACACCGTCAAGGCGCGGATTAAAGGAAATCCCTTACAGAACTGAGATTTAGGAGCATATAAGAAGGGGTAACGAGAATCTGAGAGACGAATACATCCATTAACTTGAATCAGCACAGGAGGCTGCATTCGGAAGTTAAAGTGATTTATTAAGAGTAAGATTTTTTTGGTATTACGAAAGTGCTTCGCCGACGATTCTGAAAGGAGGAGAAAACGGTGTTGCGCGTGAGGTGCCGGCGCTGGCTAATTTGCCATCACCACGCCCTGCTTAATGATTTAAGCAGAGATAAATAAAAGGTGGAGAGTCGATCTGTAAGCCGGGTTCTGTCTTGAACAGTCATTCGTCTACGATGGCCATCACTGGACACCTTTAGCAACCTACCCGGTCCCAGCGCGGGCCACGCCTTGGGACCCTATTTGGTCTTGCTCCAAGTGGGGTTTACCTAGCCACGAACTGTTGCCAGACGTGCGGTGCGCTCTTACCGCACCTTTTCACCCTTACCGGCGCCGAAGCGCTTAGGCGGTTATTTTCTGTGGCACTTTCCGTAGGCTCACGCCTCCCAGGCATTACCTGGCACTTCGCCCTATGGAGCCCGGACTTTCCTCCCCCCCCTAATTTTCATAGAGGGCAGCGACTGTCCGATCGACTCTCCGCCGCGAAGGTTAACGGCAGAGCGCCCGAAGAACAAGCGCTAAACGCCTTTTGCCATGCCTGCGCGTCGGGTTTTACTCGCCCTTCTGCTTATCCAGTGCGACCTGATAGAGCACATTCTTGCGTTCACCGGTAATTTGCGCCGCCAATGCCGCGGCGCGCTTGAGTGGCATTTCCTCAAGTAGCAGATTGAGGATACGCATCGCCTCACTGCTGACAGCGTCCTCGCTCTCGGGAGCGGACCAGCCCGATACCAGCACCACACACTCGCCGCGCTGCTGATTGCTGTCCGACTCGACAAATTCACGCAACTCGGCCAGCGGCAAGCCTTTCAGCGTTTCGAAGGTTTTGGTCAGTTCGCGCGCCAACAAGGCCTGACGCTCAGGCCCAAATACCAACTCCATATCCTGCAAACACTCCAGGATACGGTGCGGTGCTTCATAGAAAATCAGCGTGCGCGGTTCTTCCTTTACCAATTCAAGACGCGCGCGTCGCCCCACGGCCTTTGCCGGCAGGAAACCCTCGAAGATGAAACGGTCCGAGGGCAACCCTGCCGCCGACAACGCCGCGATCAAGGCGCAAGCGCCCGGAACCGGCACCACATTAATTCCGGCAGCTCGGGCCTGACGCACCAAGTGATAACCCGGATCGGAAATCAGCGGTGTGCCGGCATCGGAGATCAGCGCTACGTTGTCACCCGCCAGCAAACGAGTAATAAAGCGGCTGCCCTCATCTCGCTCGTTGTGCTCATGGCAGGCAGCCAGCGGCGTCTGAATGCCGAAGTGCTGCATCAAGCGCTGGGAGTGACGGGTATCTTCGGCAGCGATCAGGGCGACCTCGCGCAAGATTTTTAGCGCACGCGCACTGATGTCGTCCAGGTTGCCAATGGGCGTCGCCACCACATAAAGCGAGCCAGCAGCGGAATTCAAAGCACCTGGAGCAGTCAAAGCGCACACCTCATAGTCTAGAAAGCCGCCATTGTAGCGCGTAGCGACGTAAGCGATACGCGCAAGCAACACTCGGTTTTTCAGGCTTTTATGCCGCAATACAACATTTGCATGAGCTAAATTGATCGATTCACGCCAGTAACATCGCGCCCCGGCCAGTGCTTGGGTACAATTCCACGCTAATTTGATCGAGTATCAGGAACACTACATGATCGCTTGCCTGCGGCTGTTCACTGCCCTCTGCCTCGCTGCCTTGCTGGCGGCTTGCGCCAGCTCGCCCTCCTCCAGCCTTGGCGAAGTTCCACGAACCCCGGACGCCAGTATCGAGCAACTGCTCGAGAAAGCTGCCCAGAGTAAATCACCGGAAGAGGCTGCCCTGTTGCGCTTGAGTGCCGCCGACCTGGCTTATCGCCAAGGCAATGCGGGCCAATCAGCGCAAATCCTGCAGCAAGTTCCGGTTGAACAGCTCAAACCTGGCCAACAGGTTTTCGCCAACACCCTGGCTGCTGAATTGGCCATGACGCGCAATCAGCCCAAAGCGGCCTTGACCGCCTTGAGCCACCCAAGCATGCAACGCCTCGGCGAACTGTCCGAAGAGCAGCAGGTTCGCACCGGCACTGTACGTGCCCGCGCCCTTGAAGCCGATGGCCAGACCCTGGCCGCCGCAAAGGAGCGCATCTTTATTGCGCCGATGATGAGCGGTGAAGCCGCCAGCAAAAACCACGAAGCGATCTGGACCCTGATTGCCTCGCTGCCAACCGACCAATTGCAGCCGACCACCACCGACGACCTCGGCGGCTGGATGGCGCTTGCACTGGCGGTGAAATCTGCCGGCACGGTGGAACAACAGCAGGCCGCGATCGACAACTGGCGCGCCCAGCACCCGAAACATCCGGCTGCCATTCAGCTGCCACTGCCCCTGACCAACCTCAAGGAACTGGCCAGCCAGCCGCTGGGCAAAATCGCCTTGCTGCTGCCGCAGGATGGACCGCTGACTTCGGTCGGCAAAGCATTACGCGAAGGTTTCATGGCCGCCCACTACCAGGCACAACAGGCCGGACAGAAGCCGCCAGCGATCGAGTTCTACGACAGCTCGCGCCTGAACAACCTCGACGAGTTCTATCGCAAGGCCCAGGCCGATGGCGTGCAACTGGTCGTCGGTCCGCTGGAAAAGCCGCTGGTCAAACAGCTGAGCACCCGCCCGCAACTGCCGATCACCACCCTGGCCTTGAACTACAGCGAAGGTGAACAAGGTCCACCACAGCTGTTCCAGTTCGGTCTCGCCGCTGAAGACGAGGCTCGTGAAGTGTCGCGCCGCGCCCGCGCCGACGGCCTGCATCGCGCCGCCATCATGGTGCCTAAAGGCGAATGGGGCGACCGTGTGCTGAGAGCGTTCAGCCAGGACTGGCAAGCCAACGGCGGCAGCATCGTTGCCACCGAACGCGTCGACCAACCCGTTCAGCTGGCCCAGCAAATTGCCGACATGTTCCAGCTGCGTCAGAGCGAAGGTCGCGCCAAGAGCCTGCAAAGCACCGTAGGCTCCACGGTCGCCGCCCAGCCTTCGCGTCGCCAGGACATCGAATTCATCTTCCTGGCCGCGACACCGCAACAGGCCCAGCAGATCAAACCGACCCTGAACTTCCAGTACGCCGGTGACGTTCCGGTTTACGCCACCTCCCACGTATTCAGCGCCAGCGGTGACGTGAACCAGTACAACGACATGAACGGCATTCGCTTCTGCGAAACTCCGTGGTTGCTGGATGCCAATGACCCGCTGCGCAAGCAAGTCACCGCGCAATGGCCACAAGCGGCCAGCAGCCTCGGTCGCCTCTACGCCATGGGCGTCGACGCCTATCGCCTGGCGCCACGCCTGGGTCAACTCAAGGCACTGCCTGACAGCCGCATCGAAGGTCAATCGGGCAGCCTGGGCATGACTCAGAACCAGCGTGTGGTGCGCCAGTTGCCGTGGGCGGAATTCGTCAACGGTCAGGTTCAGCGCCTCCCGGACACCCCGCGCTGATGCCCGACAGGTCACGCCAGCAAAGCGGTAAGGATGCCGAGCGCCATGCGCTCGAGCATCTGCAACAACAAGGTCTGCGCCTGTTGGCGCAGAACTGGTTGTGTAAACGTGGCGAGCTTGATCTGGTCATGCTTGATGGCGATACAGTAGTATTCGTTGAAGTTCGCTACAGAAAAAACACTCAATGGGGTGGCGCGCTCGATAGCATTGATGAGCGCAAACGGCAGAAACTGATTTTTGCCGCGCAGTATTTTCTTCAGTGCGAGTCACGCTGGGCCAATTCCCCTTGCCGTTTCGACGTGGTTGCCATCGACAGCAACCTCGATCAGTTGAACTGGTTGCAGAATGCCTTCGACAGCTGATTGCTTGCACCTCGAAACGGACACCACCCAACACTTTTGCTCTTTGTTTTGCGGGCTGCACTTTCACGTGCCGGACAGCCGCGCTCATTAAGGTCACACAGATGGACATGCAATCGCGAATTCGCCAGCTTTTTCAGGCCAGTATCGACACCAAGCAACAGGCGATGGAAGTACTTGCACCGCACATCGAGCAAGCCAGCCAAGTGATGGTCAACGCCCTGCTCAACGAAGGCAAAATGCTTTCCTGCGGCAACGGCGGCTCTGCCGGCGATGCCCAGCACTTTTCGTCCGAATTGCTGAACCGCTTCGAACGTGAGCGCCCGAGCTTGCCAGCCATTGCGCTAACCACGGACAGCTCGACGATCACCTCGATCGCCAACGATTACAGCTACAACGAAATTTTCTCCAAGCAGATCCGCGCCCTCGGCCAGCCAGGCGATGTACTGCTGGCGATTTCCACCAGTGGCAATTCGGCAAACATTATTCAAGCGATCCAGGCCGCACATGATCGCGAAATGATTGTCGTAGCATTGACCGGTCGCGATGGCGGCGGCATGGCGTCCCTGCTTTTGCCCGAGGACGTCGAGATTCGCGTACCGGCCAACGTCACCGCACGTATTCAGGAAGTTCACCTGCTGGCGATCCATTGCCTTTGCGATTTGATCGACAGCCAACTGTTCGGGAGTGAAGAATGACCCCTAATCGCCTCGGCCTACTGGCCCTGACCCTATGCCTCGGCATCAGCGGCTGCACCTCGGTGGTTAATGCCAGCCGTGAAGCACCGATCGAAGATGACCGCGGCACTCGCACCTTCGGCAGCAAGATCGATGACTCCCTGATCGACACCAAGGTCGGAGTGAACATCGCCAAGGCCGACCCAGCCCTGGACAACGACTCACACATTGTCGTCACCAGCTTCAACGGCGTCGTACTGCTCGCCGGGCAAACCCCACGCGCAGACCTCAAGGCCAAGGCCGAGCAAGCCGCTGCGTCTGTTCAGCGAGTGAAAACGGTCCACAACGAACTGCAAGTTCTGCCACCCTCCGGCTTTCTTGCTCGCCAGAACGACACCTGGCTGACTTCCAAGATCAAGACCCAGATGCTCACTGACCCGAACATCCCCGGCTCGCGCATCAAGGTCGTAACCGAGAACGGTATCGTCTACCTGCTGGGCCTGCTGACCAAACAGGAAGCCGCCCAAGCGACCAATCTGGTGCAGGGTGTTTCCGGCGTGCAGAAGATCGTGAAGCTGTTTGAGTACATCGACTGACCCGCACCATGTAAAAAAAAGGCGATCCCTTCGGATCGCCTTTTTTATTACTTCACCACCTTCAAACTTGGCCGACCGCTAGGCCGCGGCGGCTCGCTATCCGGCGGTGGCAGATCGTCATCCGGCTCGATGTCATCCTCTTCTTCGCCCATAGGCGCTTCCAGATCGAACACCATGCCCTGACCGTTCTCCCGAGCGTAGATGCCCAGGATCGATGCGATAGGCACGTACAGCGTGTGTGGCACGCCACCGAAGCGCCCTTCAAAACTGACCGCTTCATTATCCATATGCAAATGACGCACGGCTTGCGGCGACACGTTCAGGACAATCTGTCCGTCACTGGCAAAACCCTGAGGCACCTGCACCGACGGATACTCGGAATTGACCAGCATGTGCGGGGTGCAGTCGTTGTCCACAATCCACTCGTAGAGCGCGCGGACCAGATAAGGTCGACTGGAGTTCATAGCGGCTCCTTAAGCCTTAGCGCATATCGCGTTCGACACCAGACAGACTCGCCTGGAAAGCCTCACGCGCAAACGAGCGCTCCATGTAATCAAGCAGCGGCTTGGCTGGCCGCGGCAGTTCTATACCCAGAATCGGCAATCGCCAGAGTATTGGCAATAGGCAGCAATCCACCAGGCTTTGTTCCTCGCTGAGGAAAAATGGCTTGTCGGCAAACAGCGGCGACACGCCCGTCAGGCTTTCACGCAGCTCTTTACGTGCCACGGCACGAGCCGCTTCCTTGGTCCGCGAATCCAGAATCAGATCCACCAGGCCACACCAGTCACGCTGAATACGATGAATCAGCAGGCGGCTGTTGGCACGCGCCACCGGATAAACCGGCAATAGCGGCGGATGCGGGTAACGTTCATCCAGATACTCCATCACCACCGTTGACTCCCACAACGCCAGGTCACGATCGACCAGGGTGGGCAAGCTGCCATAAGGGTTCACTTCGATCAGTTTAGGCGGCTGACGGCCAGCTTCCACGTAGATGATCTCGGCGCTGACACCCTTCTCTGCCAGTACGATTCGCACTCGGTGGGAATAGTGGTCGGCGGGGTCGGAGTAACAGGCCAACCGATTGGTCACGCCCATGGCGGTCCTCCTCGCTTGTAGAAATTATCGGAAGCGGAAAAACGAGCGCGCCCAGAGGACGCCTCCCGTAACGCCTGGATCACCAGGCTCGTTACACCTTCAGAGGCGCCCTTGGGCGCGCGCGATTAACAGCAATTGCTTGAAGCTTTATCAGTGCACATCTTTCCAGTATTCGCGCTTGAGCAGATAAGCGAATACGAAGAAGAACGCCAGGTACAGCAATACATATGTACCGATGCGCTGATGTTGCAGCTTAACCGGGTTAGCCGAGTAAGCCAGGAAGGTTACCAGATTCTTGACCTTCTCATCGAACTGCTCTTCGGTGAGGGTTCCGCTTTTCGGCACAATGGTCAGCTGATCGCACGCTTCATGGGTCAGCGGCGTACCGGTCAGCGGATCATATTGCTTCTTCCCGTCTTCGACGATCTGAACCTGTTTGCAACCGACAACCTGACGACCTTGCAGGCCAACCAGCACATTAGGCATGCCCACGTTCGGGAAAACCTTGTTGTTCACACCCCAAGGGCGCGACGGGTCTTCGTAGAACGACTTCAGGTAACCGTAGAGCCAGTCGGTACCACGAACACGAGCCACCAGGGTCAGGTCGGGCGGTGCCGCACCGAACCAGGTCTTGGCATCAGCCGGCTGCATGCCGATGTTCATGTGGTCGCCAATCTTGGCGCCGGTGAATACCAGCTTCTCGAGCATCAGTTCGTGAGGAATACCCAGGTCATCGGCAACACGCTCGTAACGCTGGAACTTGGCGCTGTGGCAACCCATGCAATAGTTGGCGAAGGTGCGCGCACCGTCCTGCATGGCGGCTTTGTCGGAAACGTCGATGTCGACTTTTTCCAGCTCCGGCCCACCGTGTTCAGCAGCGAAAGCGAACACCGGCAGCGCAGCAAGCATCAATACAGCAAATAGTTTTTTCATCAGCCAGTCACCCTTTCCGGAACCGGTTTGGTCTTCTCAAGCCTGGTGTAGAACGGCATCAGAATGAAGTAGGCGAAGTACAGGAAGGTGCACACCTGCGACAGCAGCGTACGGCCTGGAGTCGGAGCCAGAACACCCAACACACCCAGGATCACGAACGAGATGCAGAACACCCAGAGCCAGATCTTGCTCAGCCAGCCCTTGTAGCGCATCGACTTGACCGGGCTACGGTCCAGCCACGGCAGGACGAACAGCACAGCAATGGCCGCGCCCATGGCGATAACGCCGAGGAGCTTGTCCGGAACGGCACGCAAAATCGCGTAGAACGGTGTGAAGTACCAGACCGGAGCGATGTGCTCAGGGGTCTTGAAGGCATTCGCCACTTCGAAGTTTGGCTTCTCGAGGAAGTACCCACCCATTTCCGGGAAGAAGAACACGATCGAGCAGAAGATGAACAGGAACACCACCACCCCAACGATATCTTTCACGGTGTAGTACGGATGGAAGGCGATGCCGTCCAGCGGAATACCGTTTTCGTCTTTGTGTTTCTTGATGTCCACGCCGTCAGGGTTGTTCGAACCGACTTCGTGCAACGCCAGGATGTGCAGCACCACCAGACCGAGAATCACGATCGGCAAGGCAACAACATGCAGGGCGAAGAAGCGGTTCAGGGTAATACCGGAGATCAGGTAGTCACCACGAATCCATTGCGTCAGGTCGTTACCGATCACAGGGATCGCACCGAACAGCGAGATGATCACCTGGGCGCCCCAGTAGGACATCTGACCCCAAGGGAGCAGGTAACCCATGAAGGCTTCAGCCATCAGCGCCAGGTAAATCAGCATGCCAAAGACCCACACCAGCTCACGCGGCTTCTGGTACGAACCGTAGAGCAAACCACGGAACATGTGCAGATAGACCACGATGAAGAACGCCGAAGCGCCGGTGGAGTGCAGCAGACGCAGGATCGAGCCGTACTCGACGTCTCGCATGATGTATTCGACGGAAGCAAACGCCTCTTCCGCCGACGGGGTGTAGCTCATGGTCAGCCAGACACCGGTAACGATCTGGTTGACCAGAACGAGCAGCGCGAGGGAACCAAAGAAATAGAAGAAGTTGAAGTTCTTCGGGGCGTAGTACTTGCTGAGATGGTCTTCCCACATTTTGGTGGCGGGAAAGCGCGCATCAACCCAATCCATGAACTTGCTCATCACGCTTTCTCCGTATCGACGCCAATGACAATGATGTCATCGGTCTCATAGGAATGCGGGGGAACTGGCAGGTTCAAAGGCGCAGGTTGCGACTTGTAGACGCGGCCAGCCAGGTCGTAGTGGGAGCCGTGGCAAGGGCAGAAATAGCCACCTACCCAGTCCTTGCCCAGGTCAGCGGGGGCGACTTCAGGACGGAACGTCGGCGAGCAACCCAGGTGCGTGCAGATACCAATCAGCAGCAGAACCTCAGGTTTGATCGAACGGGTTTCCGGATCGACGTAGGTTGGTTGAGTCGAGTTCTTGGAGGTCGGGTCAGACAACTGGCCCTCGATCTTCTTCAGATTCCCCAGGATTTCCTGCGTACGGCGGACGATGAATACCGGCTGGCCGCGCCACTCAGCAATCATCTGCTGGCCTGGCTCGATTTTGCTGACATTCACTTTCACCGGTGCACCTGCGGCTTTCGCCTTGGCACTGGGAAACCATGACCCCACGAACGGGACCGCAGCCCCCACCGCTCCTGCAGCACCCACCACGGATGTGGCTGCTACCAAGAAGCGACGCCGGCCTGCATTCACGCCGTCATTGCTCATTCAGTCCTCTCCCATCAGCTTTGTGGCCTGTTAAATCAGGCATCTACTAAGTAAATCTATGTACTTATAAAAATTTTGCCGAATGGTAATGAAAAGCCCCAATTCTGACAAGGTAATTACCCCGAGGCGCCACTCCCAAGCCTTGTAGTATAGGGGCTCTGCGCGTGTGGCAAGTTGTCACAGCGCAATTCTTTGATAAATCGCACGCATAAAAAAACGCCCAGCTCCGTGAGGAAACTGGGCGTTCTTTTTTGAACGTGGAAACGAATTAACGCTTCGAGTACTGCGGACGCTTACGCGCTTTACGCAGACCAACTTTCTTACGTTCAACTTCACGTGCATCGCGGGTTACGAAGCCGGCTTTACGCAGAGCGCTGCGCAGAGTCTCGTCGTAGTCCATCAGAGCGCGAGTGATGCCGTGGCGGATTGCGCCAGCTTGACCACTTACACCACCGCCGATCACGGTGACGTAGATGTCGAACTTCTCGACAGTCTCAGTCAATTCCAGCGGCTGACGAACTACCATGCGGGCAGTTTCGCGGCCGAAGAAATTATCCAGCGAACGGTTGTTGATGGAGATGTTACCAGTACCCGGACGCAGGAAAACGCGTGCGGTTGCGGTCTTGCGACGGCCAGTGCCGTAATTTTGAGTCGCCGACATAATGTACTATTCCGTTAAAACTTCAGTTCTTGGGGCTGCTGAGCAGTATGAGGGTGTGCAGCGCCCGCATAGACTTTCAGCTTACGGTACATGTCGCGACCCAGCGGGTTCTTAGGCAGCATGCCTTTGACCGCGGTCTCGATCACGCGCTCAGGGGCTTTAGCGATCAGCTTTTCAAAGTTGATCGACTTGATGCCGCCCGGGAAACCGGAGTGGGAGTAGTACATTTTGTCAGTGGTTTTAGCACCGGTAACACGGATCTGCTCAGCGTTGATTACGACGATGTAGTCGCCGGTGTCAACGTGAGGAGTGTACTCAGGCTTGTGCTTGCCACGCAGACGGCTCGCGATTTCGGTGGCCAGACGACCCAGGGTCTGACCAGCAGCGTCGACGACAAACCAGTCGCGCTTTACTGTTTCCGGTTTAGCAGTAAAAGTCTTCATTCTTTATAGCCTCAGGGGCCGCCCTGTAAATTAGACGGCGGATCTTACTGAATAGTGCGTACTTTGACAAGTCAAAGGCAGCCGGATACAGACGCTTTCGGGGGCTCGGGTCGGCGCGTCCGTTCAACGGCAAGATTCTTCGGCGGCGGCGCATCACTTCCACTGCAGAAAGAGGTGCGCAATTATGCAGATTGCGAAAAATATTTCAACCTGCTTTTATGATTGTTTTGCCCAAGGAGCACCCGATGGACTATCGCCAGCTAGGCCGGACCAATCTCAATGTGAGTGCTATCTGCCTCGGAACCATGACCTGGGGTGAGCAAAACACCGAGGCTGAGGCCTTCGCCCAAATCGAACGGGCCAAGGAAGCCGGGATCAATTTCATCGACACCGCCGAAATGTACCCGGTGCCGCCCAAGGCCGAAACGTACGCCACCACCGAGCGCTACATCGGCAATTACTTCAAGCGTCGCGGCGATCGAGCCGACTGGATCCTGGCCAGCAAGATCGCCGGCCCCGGCAATACTATCGACTACATCCGCGACAAAAACCTTCGACACAATCGACAGCACATCACCGAAGCTGTGGACGCCAGCCTCAAGCGTTTGCAGACCGATTACATCGACTTGTACCAACTGCACTGGCCGGAGCGCAGTACCAATTTCTTCGGCCAATTGGGTTACAAGCACAAGATCGAAGCCAACCTGACACCCCTGGAAGACACCCTCGAAGCACTCGACGAACAGGTCAAGGCCGGCAAGATTCGCCACATCGGCCTGTCCAATGAAACCCCGTGGGGCACCATGCGTTTCCTCGCCCTGGCCGAAGCCCGTGGCTGGCCGCGCGCAGTGTCGATCCAGAACCCGTACAACCTGCTCAACCGCAGCTTCGAAGTCGGCCTGGCAGAAATCGCCATCCGCGAACAGTGCGGCCTGCTCGCCTATTCGCCGCTGGCTTTCGGTTTCCTGTCGGGCAAGTACGAAGGTGGTGCTCGTCCGCCGAAGGGTCGCCTGAGCCTCTACAGTCGCTTCAGCCGCTATTTCAACCCGCAGTCGGAAGCAGCCTGCAGCCGCTATGTGGCATTGGCCCGCGAGCACGGCCTGGACCCGGCGCAGATGGCACTGGCGTTCGTGACGCAACAGCCGTTCGTGACCAGCAACATCATCGGCGCGACGACGCTTGAGCAACTGGACAGCAACATTGCCAGTTTCGATCTGAAACTGTCGGAGGAAGTACTGGAAGGGATCGAGGCGATCCACAAGGATCATCCGAATCCAGCACCGTAACCCACACCTGCAGGTGCTGGCTTGCCAGCGATCAAAGCAGACGCGGTAGCCAATCGGACCGCGTCGCCGCCATCGCCAGCTAGCCGGCTCCTACAGAGACCTGGCAATAATCTCCTTCATGATTTCATTGGTCCCGGCATAGATTCGCTGCACCCGTGCATCCGCCCACGCCCGTGCAATCGGGTACTCCCACATGAAACCGTAACCGCCATGCAACTGCACGCACTCGTCGAGCACCTTGCATTGCAGGTCGGTGCCCCAGTACTTGGCCATCGCCGCCGTCGGCACGTCGAGCTTGCCTTGCAGGTGCAGTTCCAGGCAGCGGTCGACGAAGACCCGGCCGATCTGGATTTCCGTCGCCATCTCCGCCAGCTTGAATCGAGTGTTCTGGAAGTCTGCAATCGCTTTGCCGAACGCCTTGCGCTCGCGGGTGTACTCCAGCGTCCATTGCAGCGCAGCCTCAGCTGAAGCCAACCCGCCAATGGCCACGGTGAGGCGCTCCTGCGGCAATTCCTGCATCAGGTAAGCGAAGCCCATCCCGGCCTGACCCAACAGGTTTTCCTTGGGCACCCGGACGTCCTGAAAGAACAGCTCTGAGGTGTCCTGGGCCTTCATGCCGACTTTTTCCAGACGCTTGCCCTTGTCGAAGCCTGGAGTGTTCGCTTCCACCAGGAACAAACTGGTGCCCTTCGCGCCAGCCTTCGGATCGGTCTTGGCAACGACAATCACCAGATCGGCGAGGAAGCCGTTGGTGATGAAGGTTTTCGAGCCGTTGATCACGTACTCATCACCATCAAGCACGGCGGTGGTTTTCACCCCTTGCAGATCGGAACCGGCGCCCGGTTCGGTCATTGCAATGGCAGTGACCATTTCCCCGGAGACCAGTTTCGGCAGGTATTTGTGCTTCAGCGCTTCACTGCCGTAATGCAGGATGTACGGCGCCACGATGTCCGAATGCAGGGAAAAACCGATCCCGGTCAGCCCCAGCCGCCCGACCTCTTCGATCACCACTGCACTGTAGAGAAAGTCCGCCCCCAGCCCGCCGTACTCCTCCGGCAAGTGCGAACACAACATTCCCGCCTCCCCCGCCTTGTTCCACAGTTGACGGTCGATGTAGCCCTGTTTTTCCCATTGCCCATGAAACGGCACGGCCTCTTTTTCGAGGAACGTTCGCACGCTGTCGCGGAAAAGTTCGTGCTCGGGACTGAACAAGGTTCTGGGAATCATGCGGCACCTGTCGTTTATTTTTAGAAGGAGTTGACCTTCAGAGACTAAGCCCCGCGTCCGATACAGGACACTGGACACATCCGACAAAAAATAAGACGATCCAGCCGTCTGGTGACCACTTTCCCCTATAAGAATAAAGTTGAATTATGTCTAACCAAGCCTCCACGCCCCTGCGGCGCGTCTGCATCCTGGCCTTCGACCGGGTCTTCGCTTCCACCCTCTTGCAAGCCAAGGATTTCTTCCATCTCGCCAGCCTGCGCTACGGCAAACAACTGGGTCACGGGCTGACTCCGGCGTTCGAAACCCGGCTTGTCAGTCCCGACGGCAAACCGGTCAACACCTTCAGCGATGTTGTCATTCCCGTGGACGGCGGACTGGAAAACGCGGACATCATCGTCATTCCCGCGTTCTGGGACGACTTCGAAACCCTGTGCCAACGTTATCCCCAAGTCCTGCCCTGGCTGCGCCAGCAACATGCGCGCGGCGCGGTACTCTGCGGCGAAGCCACCGGCGTGTTCTGGCTGGCCGAAGCCGGGCTGCTCGACGGCAAGGAAGCGACCACCTACTGGCGCTTCTTCAACGCCTTCGCCGAGCGTTTCCCACGGGTTCAGCTCAATCAGGACAAGCACCTGACCGACGCCGACAACTTGTATTGCGCCGGCGGCACCACGTCTGCATGTGATCTGTACGTCTACCTGATCGAGCGCTTCTGCGGCGCCAATGTGTCCCAGGCCGTGGCGCGAGACATTCTCTACGAAGTACAACGCAGCTATTCGCCGGGTCGAATCGGTTTTGGCGGACAGAAGTTGCACCAGGACGTGATCATCCTGCAGATCCAGCACTGGCTCGAAGAACACTTCGCCGACAAGTTCCGCTTCGAAGACGTCGCTCGCGAACACGGCATGAGCATCCGCAACTTCATGCGCCGCTTCCAGACCGCCACCGGTGACAAGCCGCTGCACTACCTGCAACGCCTGCGCATCGAAACCGCCAAGGGCCTGCTGTCCGGCAGCCGCAAGAGCATCAAGACCATCAGCTATGAAGTCGGCTACGACGATGCCAGCTTCTTCGCACGGCTGTTCCGTCAGCACACGGAACTGTCGCCGAACCAGTATCGGCAGCAGTTCCAGCAAGCGGCGTAACACCTGAGTCGGACACAAATCCCTTGTAGGAGCGAGCAGGTTCGCTCCCACAAGGGACCTAGATGCACACACTTTCCTACGCAAAAAACCGAATGCGGAGCCCGGAAGAAGCCGACTTGGCTCATGTACGTCAACCCGCCAAATCTCCAATATTTCTCCCTGCAAACACCATCAGTGCTGACAGGGAAGATCAACAGTGACTATCGGATCAAGCTACAACTACCCCTCATACGTGACCAGGGACGGCGTGCGCACCAAGCGCTCAACCACGAACAAATGGGCCGCTCGTTTTCCCAACCCGCCGGACTTGTGCTTCGACTATCGAACACTGGTCGAACAGGAAAACGGCATCGCCAGGGCGACAGACCCAAGCCACAAAATCTGCATCATTGGCGCCGGTGTAACCGGCCTGACCGCCGCCAGAGAACTCTACCGCTGCGGTTTCACCCATATCACCCTCATCGAACAATCCACACGCATTGGCGGCAGGCACCTGACCGTTCAAGGCAGCCCACACTCCACGCAAAGCCATACCCCATTCGAGATGGGCGCCATGCGCATGCCCTTCTTCAACCGGGCGGATGAACCACCGATCGAGGGCCGGTCACTCATGGCTTACTACGCCAAGACATTCGACCTGGCGTATTCAGATTTTGCCAACCCCGGAAGCCAGTGGGTGCACTCGACCGGCATCTACCTTCGAGAGGGCAGCATGGGCGGTGGGGCGACGCCGCAGATGTTGATCTGGAAAAACGCCGATGGCCTGACCCCGCCTCCCGGCAAAGAACTGCAAAAGGTCTACGCGAAGTGGAAAGACTTTGCCGATCGCATGACCCGGCACGTTGCAGAGGTTTATGCCAGCGAGAAATGGGAAGTCATGTGGGCCGCTATCGTGGAAAAATACGAGAGCGTTTCCTTCCGCGACCTGGTCAGTATGCCGGCACTGGAAACCTGGGATGAACAGTCGCCAGGGGACTTTGGCGGCATGGGAATGTCCGCAGAAGAATCGGCGATTTTCTACGCGATCGGCATTGGTGACGGCAGCTGGGGAGCCTTTTACGACGTCTGCTGCCTCTATCCGCTGCGCACCGCCATTTTTGGATTCAGCAGCCAACTGCAACTGATTCACGGACGGGTCGACACCAACGGCAATCCGCTGACCTCACCCCATCTGCACAGCGAAGCGGTTTTTGATTCGACAGGCCTGAGCTTTGACAGGCCTCGCTACATCGGGCTTGCAGCGGTGGACGAATGCTTGTTGTTCATGAACATCGACGAAACCGCAAAGTCCGTCTACGACCATAGCCGCCAACGAAGTAACGGCCTGCTGACTGACTCCTCAGTCACCAAACTCAAGAAACTCGCCAACCAGAAAACACGCGTTTATTTCAATTGGAAACACAGCCAGCCCGAACAAACCCAGGAGCACTTCGATGACTTTGACTCGGTCATCGTGACGCTTCCCTCCTGGCTGATCGAAACACGCATCACACTGGAAAACTTCACCCAGGAAATGCTGCCGTTCGAGACCATCAATGCCTATAAGACGGCGCACTGGGAGACCAGCTGCAAAGTCTATGCACCGCTGAAAAAATCATTTCTTTCAAAAAACACCAACATCCCGCAAGCCATCGTCACCGACAGTTTTATTCACGACGTCTACACCTACCGCTACAACGAACATTACAGCTATGACTGCATCCTCCTGAGTTACACCTGGGAGGACGATGCCACCAAACTCGCGTCATTCAGCGATAAAGAGTTGGTCACCAAGTGTGCGGAGGAGCTGGACCGCATCCTCATGAACGCCACCAATATCGAGGAGAAAATCTCTCCTTACATCAGCATTGAGCAAGCCGTGGTGCAGCGCTGGATCACCGACAAAAACGCGCTGGGCTGCGCAAAACTGTACCGCCCCGGCACCTACTACGATGCGGTCAGCCTGATGAAGTACAACCGGGACTTCGCACAGGTTTCAGGCCTGTATTTTTCCGGAGAGTCATTTTCAGTCGACGCCGGATGGACCGAACCGTGCTTTCGCGGTGCCGTCGATGCGGTTATTCACATTTGCAACAAAACCGCCGCAACGTTCAACGGCGGGTTTTCCATGAGTGATTACCCGCAGTACCAGCTCAAAACCTGATCCGCCCCCGCCCCGGAGCCATGCACGACGTGCATTGGCTCTACCTCCGCGCCTCTTCAGGCCTGCCCGTTCAAATCTCCCGCCGATGCATCTTCGGATAAGGACTACAGCCTTACCGGAAGCCGCTGACTTACGCGCCACACCCGATTCAACTCTTATAAACACGCAGTTCAACAGTGTGAATAACAATAAAAAAGAGGTCATCGGGAATGAGCGAGCCAACAAGCCCTGTTCGTGTAGCAGTCGTGCAATTCGATCCACAAGTCGGCATCGAGAAACGTGAAGGCAATCTGCATCGCAGCCTGGAACTGGCGCTGGAAGCGGTAAACGGTGGGGCGAATCTCATCGTGTTGCCCGAGCTTTCGAGTACCGGGTATTTCTTCAGCAATCGACAGGATGCCTTTGCCCACTCGGAGGCCGTGCCCAATGGCCCGAGCGTAAAGGTCTGGATGGACTTCGCCCGCGAGCACGGCATCTACCTCGTGGCCGGCCTGACCGAGCGCGATGGCATGCAGCTTTTCAACACCGGCGTTCTGGTCGGGCCGGACGGGTTTATCGGCAAGTACCGCAAAGCCCATTTGTGGAACCTCGAGAAGCTCTGGTTTACGCCGGGCAACCTGGGTTTTCCGGTTTTCGACACACCCATTGGGCGCATCGGATTGTTGATCTGCTGGGACATCTGGTTTCCGGAAGTACCGCGAATCCTCAGCCAGCAAGGGGCCGACATCATTTGCAGCCTGAACAACTGGGTGTGGACACCGCCGCCGCTGTTCGATGACGCTGGCAAGTGCATGGCGTCGTATCTGACTATGACCGCTGCTCACGTCAACAACGTGTTTATCGCCGCCGCAAGCCGCATCGGCGAGGAGCGCGGTGCCCGTTATCTGGGTTGCTCGCTGATTGCCGGGACCAACGGCTGGCCGATTGGCCCAGTGGCATCGGCAGACCAGCAGGAAATCCTGTTTGCCGATATCGACCTGACCAGCTCCCGCAGCGCGCCTATCTGGAACAGCCTGAACGACCTGCACCGCGATCGCCGGGCCGATCTCTATGATCAAATGCTCGGTTATACCCAACACCCATGTCTCCCGCGCTGAAACAGGAGACATCGAACATGGACATCACCACCGAGAAAAACCGGCTTACGCACCGATCGACCATTGATACGGCGATCATCCTGCTGATGATTGGCACAGTTCTGCTGATTATCTGGCTTTCTTTCACTAACCGTTCCCTATGGTCGGCCCACTGGCCAGGCTACAGCGACATGGTGTCTGCGATTCCGGAGCCGAGTGCCTGGTTACGCTGGGTACTTGGCGACATCAGCGAAGTTGCCTTCTACAAACACGAGTTCGCCTCTATCGGGTTATTGGCGGGCGCCTATCTGGCCTATTGGGCGAACAGGACGGGGAAAACCTGGCAAGGTTTTGCCATCTGCTACGGGACCGGTTTGTGGCCATGGCTGATCACCAGCTCACTACTGGGCCTGTTGTTGAGCAATCTGCTGTGGGGCTGGACGATGACGGCCAACAGCTGGCAACCGACCTTTGTCGCCTTTGTTTCACTTCCGGCGGCGATGGTGCTGATGTTTGGCGCGGGCTGGAGGGTCGCCATCAACGGCGCAATCATGGGCGCCGTGCTCGTCACGCCGATGTGTTTGCTGATCGTCAATTACCTGTGCAACCCGCTGGGCTTGCCAGTGGTGATCGGCAATGTCTCGGGCATGGCAGTCGCCAGTGTGTTTGCCTTCCTGCTCTGTCGATACCTGCCGAGCCTGGTGAAGTCCGCGCGACCGGACTTTGCCGAGAAGCCCTCCGACGCTGCACCCGCCACCACCAGGACGCCCGACTACGGCGTCATCTGGACCCTGCGCCGGATCCTCGCGGACTTTTCCGAGGCGCCGTTCTTCGGCAATGAATTGGCCAGCCTCGGATTGATCCTCGGTGCGCTGCTGGCTTACACCTTGAACCCCCTGAGCCCGGTTTACGGCTCAGGCCTGCTGCCCCAACTGATCGGCGCCCAAGCGTTGACCTCGGCCATCGGCATCATGATCTGGCGCCGACAGTGGATGTTGCGCGGCTGGTATCCCACCTACATTCCGCTGGTGTCCGTTGTGCCGGCGGCGCTGTTGACCCATGGCGGCAGTTGGCAGGTCATCGCCTCAAGCGCACTGCTGGGGGCGTTGATCGCCCCGCCCCTGGCGTGTGCGATTGCCAAGCGGTTGCCGGCCGACATGCACGCCTACATCGGCAATGTCCTGTCCATGGCCATCAGCACGTTGCTGATCATTCCACTGATTGGATGGCTGATCGCCAACTGACACACGCACCCTGTCCTTCGGCTGTATCGCAGCCTCAACAGCGGATACAGCCCTTTTTCATCACGAACATGCGAGGTATCAAATGGACCTGCCCAAACTGGCCATCGCGGCGCTCGGTGGCACGGTGAGCATGCAAGCCAGGAATGCCGGTGAAGGCGTAATTCCCACTGTCAGCGGCGAAACCCTGTTGGCCTCCGTGCCAGAGTTGACGGCGCTGGCTCGGGTGACTGTCGAAACACTCGGCCTGTTACCCAGCGCCTCATTGAATTTCGAGGTATTGCTGAGCGTCCTGTCCTGGGCGACATACCAGGTTGAGCAAGGCGCCCGTGGCGTCGTCATTACCCAAGGCACCGATACGCTCGAAGAAACGGCGGTGTTTTTTGATTATCTTTGGGACCGCGACGAACCGTTGGTTTTGACCGGTGCCATGCGTTCGGCCAAACAGGCAGGCGCCGATGGGCCGGCGAATCTGCTGGATGCTTGCCGCGTCGCACTGGCTGATGGCAGTCGACAACGCGGTGTTCAGGTCGTGATGAACGGGCAGATTCATCAGGCGAGCCGCGTGCGCAAAACCGATTCGCTGGCCCTGCAGGCGTTCTCGTCCCCTGTTTTCGGCCCCGCCGGCCTGCTCGTGGAAGACATCGTTCGCTATTTCCGTCAGCCGACCGAGCGGATCTGTTTACCCCTGCCGCAACACTCCACACAGAAGGTTGCCCTGCTGGAGGGGTCGCTTTCTGCCGATACGCTGATATTGGAAAACATCCTGGAGCTGGGTTACGACGGACTGGTGATCGCCGCCTTCGGCGCCGGCCACGTTTCGCAGAAATGGGCCGAAGTGATCGAACACATCGCCGAAAAAATCCCCGTGATCATTGCGACCCGCACCGGCTCCGGCTCCACCGCGCAATCCACCTACGGTTTTATCGGCAGTGAGATGGACCTGATTCGCAAGGGTGCATCAATGGCCGGGTTTCTCTGCCCACGAAAAGCCAGGGTTCTGTTGTGGCTGCTTCTTGGCTGTAAGCGGCAGCATGAGTTGCCGCGCTATCTCAGCCTTTCTCTGTAGGAGCTGACTTGCCAGCGATGGCGGTGTGACTGACACACCGCGTCGTCGAAATCGCCAGCAAGCCGGCTCCTACGGATTGGGGTATCAGTAGCAAGGAATTCAAGGCAAAAAAAAGGCCTGCAATCGCAGGCCTTTTCAGTATCCGAATAATCCTAAGGCTTGTGCGCCCGGGACAGGAATTCGTGGGACTGCATTTCCAGCAGACGGCTCAAGGTACGCTGGAACTCGAAATTCAAACGACCACCGGTATAGAGATCCTTGAGCTCGACTTCAGCAGAAATGATCAGCTTTACGTTACGGTCGTAGAACTCGTCGACCATGTTGATGAAGCGTCGGGCGATGTCGTCGGTGGTGACGCTCATTTGCTCGACACCGCTGAGCAACACGGCGTGGAAGATCTTGCCGAGCTCGATGTAATCGTTCTGGCTGCGCGGGCCGTCGCACAGTTCACGGAAGTCGAACCAGGCCACGTCATCGCAGGTACGCACAGCGCGGATTTCACGGTTTTCGATCATCAGCACGTCGTTTTCGACCGCCGCGGTGCATTCCGGCGTCAGCGCACGGAAGCTCTTGCGCAGGCTTTCGTGGGACGCTTCGTCGAGCGGGAAGTGGAACAGTTCCGCTTGTTCGAGGTGACGCAGACGATAATCGACGCCGCTGTCGACGTTGACGATCTCGGTGTTCTGCTTGATCAGCGCAATGGCCGGGAGGAAGCGCGCACGTTGCAGGCCGTCCTTGTACAGACCGTCCGGCACGATGTTCGATGTCGCGACCAGGGTCACACCATTCTTGAACAGCTCTTCCATCAGGGTGCCGAGGATCATGGCGTCGGTGATGTCGGAAACGAAGAACTCATCGAAGCAGATCACCCGGGCTTCGGTAGCAAAGCGCTTGGCGATGATGGTCAGCGGGTTCTTTTCACCGCCGAGGGTCTTCATTTCTTCGTGCACGCGCTTCATGAAGCGGTGGAAGTGAGTGCGGGTCTTTTCCTTGAACGGCAGCGCTTCAAAGAAGGTGTCGACCAGGTAAGTCTTGCCGCGACCCACGCCGCCCCAGAAATACAGGCCTTTGACCGGGGCCTGATCCTTCTTGCCAAACAGTTTGCCCAGCAGGCCCGGTTTGTTCTGCTCGGCCGCGACCAGGTCGTCGTACAGGCGTTGCAAATGACGCACAGCCGTTTCCTGCGCAGCGTCATGGAAGAATTCCGGGCGTTTCAGATCAGCTTGATATCGTTCTAGGGGCGTCATAATTCGTTAGCAAGGCAACAAAAACGGGCCGTCACTGTAGCGACGGCCCGTGGGAATGGCAATCAGCCCTTGGTCGGGCCGAGCCGTTGATTATTCCTGAACCGGTGTCAGAGCAATCCGCAACGCTTGGATTGCCGCATCACGGGCGCCGCTGTCAGCGAACGCCGGGCTGTCGCCGACGCACTCGCCTTCCAGCCATACGGTGAAGCCCAGGTCTTCACTGCGTACGTCCAGTGGCTGGCCCGATTGCAGTTGCTTGGTCACCTGACCAGCGGTTTTGCCATCGGCAAAGTTGCGTGACAGCAGCAGTTGCTCGCCGTCGGCCGCCAGCAAACGGAAGCGGAAACTGCCGTCGTCTTCGCGGAAGCTGACAAAACGCGCGGCTTTCGCGGCTTTTTTCTTGGTCGTGGCAGCGACCTGGGTCTGAGCCACGAAAGATCGCAGACCGACCGCCTCACGCAGTTCGTTGAGGAACGGCGTCGCGACCGCACGGGCCTTTTTCGCCCCGTGTTGCAGGATGTCTTCCAGGTCCGCAGGGCGCTCGATCAACTGGTTGTAACGCTCGCGGGACTCACCCAGCTCGTTGTCCAGCAACTGGAACAGGCGATTCTTCGCCTCGCCCCAACCCAGGCCGCTCAGCAGTTCGCTGCGGAACTCGTCAGCCTGCGCCGGGGTGGCGAAGGCCTGGAACAGCGTGAACAAGTGCGAGTTGTCCGGATCTTTCGCTTCGCCCGGTGCACGGGAGTCGGTGACGATCCGCGAAATCGCGTCCTTCATCTCTTTGGCGCTGCTGAAAAGCGGGATGGTGTTGTCGTAGCTCTTCGACATCTTGCGACCGTCGAGACCCGGCAGCGTGGCCACGCTCTCTTCGATCAGCGCTTCAGGCATGGTGAAGAATTCTTTGCCCTGACCAAACAGGTGGTTGAAGCGCTGGCCGATGTCGCGGGCCATTTCAACGTGCTGGATCTGGTCGCGACCGACCGGCACCTTGTGCGCGTTGAACATCAGGATGTCCGCGGCCATCAGCACCGGGTAGCTGTACAAGCCCATGGTGATACCGGCATCCGGGTCTTCGCCGGTCTCGACGTTCTTGTCCACCGAGGCCTTGTAGGCGTGGGCACGGTTGAGCAGGCCCTTGGCGGCAACGCAGGTCAGCAGCCAGGTCAGTTCAGGGATTTCCGGGATGTCGGACTGGCGATAGAACGTCACGCGATCCACATCCAGGCCACCGGCCAGCCAAGTCGCGGCGATTTCCAGACGCGAGCGCTGGATGCGCAGCGGGTCATCGCATTTGATCAGGGCGTGGTAGTCGGCCAGGAAGTAGAACGAATCGGCATTGCTGTCGCGACTGGCGAGGATCGCCGGGCGGATGGCGCCGGCGTAGTTGCCCAGGTGCGGGGTGCCGGTGGTGGTGATGCCGGTGAGGATGCGGGTACGGTTCGTCATGGGTAATCGCTTGTCAGACTGCAATCAATTCGAGAGACGCGGCAGGATCAGATCCTTGAGATCGGTCAGCTTGCCATGAAAAAAGTGTCCGCATTCTGCCACTTTCAGCAGCTCATGGGGACGTTCGAGCTTGTCGGACCATTCGTAAACCAGCTGCGGATCGATCACTTCGTCGGTTTCCGGCTGGATCAGGGTCAGTTCACCGTGTTGCGGCAATTGATCCTGATCCCCCAGGCGCATGACCGCTGGCGCGACCATGAACAGGTGCTTGAGCTGTTCGCCTTGCGCTTCCAGGCGCCCGCCGAGACTTGCTGCAACAAATCCGCCGAAGGAAAAACCGAACAGGGTCAGGGGCAACTCCGGGTGTTTGGCGCGAAACCATTCGGCGACAGCCTGGGCATCATCGACTTCTCCGGTGCCCATGTCGTGGGAGCCTTCGCTAGCGCCGACGCCACGATAGTTGAAGCGCAGGGTGATCAACCCGGCGTCGCGCGCGGTGCGCTGCAGGGTCGAGACCACTTTGTTGAGCATGGTGCCGCCCTGCACCGGGTTCGGATGGCAGATCAGCGCGAGGCCGCGCGGCTGCTCACTGTCCAGGTAAAGTGCTTCCAGTTGGCCGACCGGGCCGTCAATCACTACAGGGGTTTCACGCATAAGCAAGGAAGGAACTCCGTGACCTCGAATCGGGTCGACTCGTCTAGCAAATTGTCTGCAACTGTCTATTGCGAGTGAATCGCGGTATACAGCGCAGGTTCGAGCCGTTAACGTAAAGCAAAGCCGTTTATAGAGGAAGGACTCGTGGAACACTCGCTCTTAGTTTGGTTGTTGCCGACTCTTGCCCTGGTTGTGGGTGTCGCCATTGGATTCCTGATCGCTCGCCTTGCGCCGAATGCCGCGCCTAGCAGCACGCAACGTCAGCTGGACGATATTCAGGAACGTTTCGACAGTTATCAGAACGAAGTGGTGACCCACTTCAACAGCACAGCAACACTGGTCAAGAAGCTGACTGCGAGTTACCAGGAAGTACAGGATCATCTCGCCGAGGGTGCCAACCGCCTGGCCCTGGACGAGCAGACGCGCCAGCGCCTGCTGGCCTCCCTGCACGCCGACGCGACGCAGGCTCCACGGGAACGCCTGACGCCGCCGCGCAATCAGGAACCACCGCGCGACTACGCACCAAAAGCCCCGAACGCCCCGGGCATGCTCGACGAGCACTACGGCCTGAAGAAGTAATCAGGTTTCAGGCGCAAAAAGCCCTCGGATGAGTGATTGTCCGAGGGCTTTTTTTGTTTCTGTTCACGTATCTCTATAGCCCAAACCGGCCCCATCGCGGGTAAGCCCGCTCCAACAGGCTAGGCGTTACATCGACCACTGTAGGAGCGGGCTTGCCCGCGATGGTTCTGAACTGAGGACATAAAAAAACGCCCTACCCCATAGGGACAGAGCGTTTTTTACGCCTGGAGTTTGGTCCGACGCTTATGAGTACTGCTGAACGTTGCCTTACTGCTGAGCACCGTACTGCTGACCTGGAATCGCCTTGAGGTTGACCTCGACGCGGCGGTTCTGCGCGCGGCCATTGACGTCACCGTTGCTGGCAACCGGGTTATCGGGACCGGCGCCACGGGCGCTCAGGTTGGCACCGCTCACGCCTTGCGAGGTCAGGTAGGTCGCCACGCTCTGGGCGCGACGCTGGGACAGGTCCATGTTGTGCTGGCGGGCGCCGGTGCTGTCGGTGTAGCCGACGATTTCGATCTGGTTCTGGTTGAACTCTTTCAACGAGCCGGCCAGGTTGTTCAGTGGCTGATAGAAGCTTGGCGCGATATTCGCCGAGTCGGTAGCGAACGTGATGTTACCCGGCATGATCAGCTTGATCTGGTCACCCTGGCGCTGAACTTCAACGCCGGTGTTGGCCATGCTGGCGCGCAGCTTCTTCTCTTGCTGGTCGGCGTAGTAGCCATAACCGGCGGCGGAAGCACCGACGACGGCAGCACCAATCAATGCCCCCTTGCCACGGTTATCGTGGTTGATGGCGGCACCGGCCAAAGCACCGGCCAGAGCGCCGAGGCCACCGTATTTGGCAGTTTTGCTCATGCCTTCGGAGCCGCCGTCAGCCTGACCCTGGTTGTCGTAAGGGTTAGGCGAGGCGCAGCCAGACAGCAAGGCCACAGCGGTAGCGACAATAATCAAACGACGCGTGGTGAACATGAAGAGCTCCTACTTTTGCATTCTATGGTGCAAGGGACTAAAACGATGGGCCTTTGCGGGCGTTGGATCGCTTTGCAGGTTAAAAATTCCGCCCGTTACAATTCAGGCGCGAACAAACGGATTCTCACGCATCTCATCGCCCAGACGGGTGTCTGGACCATGACCGGTCACCACAGTCGCCTCTTCGTCGAGTGTGTATAAGCGCTGCTTGATCGAACGCACGATAGTCGCCTGATCGCCACCCCACAGATCGGTGCGCCCTACCCCACGCTTGAATAGTGTGTCACCTGCAATCAGCAACTTGGCGTCGGCAAACCAGAAGCTCATGGAACCCGGCGTATGACCCGGCGTGTGCAACGCTACGCCGCAGCCGCAGGCCAGTTCTTCGTCATCGGCCAGCCAGCGGTCTGGCGACGGCACCGGCGTATAAGGAACACCGAACATCTGGCACTGCATTTCCAGATTGTCCCAGAGGAATTGATCTTCCTTGTGCAAGTGCAGGGTCGCGCCGGTTTTCTCTTTCAGTTGGCCGGAAGCCAGGAAATGGTCGAGGTGCGCATGGGTGTGAATGATGCTGACCACTTTCAGGCCGAGGGCTTCAAGCCGCGCGAGGATCAGTTCGTGATTGCCGCCCGGATCGACAACGATGGCCTTTTTCGTCACCGGATCACCGATGATCGTGCAGTTGCACTGCAAAGGGCCGACGGGGAAGGTTTCGCGGATAAGGGCGGGCTGCTGGGACATCGGTGGGTGCTCGATAAACAGGGATGGGCAATGTTCGCACAAATCGACTCCCGACTATTTATCACCATGTGTAACTTAAAATTCACCCTCAGCCCAACACCCCCAACGCCTTGGCCCGTGCCACCGCCTGCGTACGGCGTTCAACGCCGAGCTTGCTGTTGATGTGGCTGGCATGGGTTTTAACTGTGTGCAGGGAGATAAACAGCTGATCGCTGATTTCCTGATTCGAGCATCCTTGGGCAATCAGGCGCAGGACCGCCAACTCCCGAGTGCTGAGTTGTTCGGCCGCCGGGGCTGATTCCAATGCCTGACGCGCCGCCAGTGTCGGCAGCTTTTCTGCGAGATCCTGTGAAACGGTCGATGGACAGTTTTGAAGTTGACCTCGCAACCAGTCCGGATGCTCGGCCAACAAGCCGTCAAATGGTTGCAATGCCCCCCCGCCGGCCGCATCCAGTGCCTGAGCCAGTGCCTTGCGCGCTTCCGGTTCACGACCGCTGCCCAGTAACAGCGAGACTTTCTGCGTGAGCGCCATCGCACTGAGCAACTGCCGGCCGCTTTTCTGACCCTGTTCGAGCAGCGAATTCAGACGTCCCTCGGCCAGCATAGGTTGCCCCTGAATGACCTCCAGCAATGCTTGTTGCAATTCGATGTGCAACGGCAGTTGCGGGTGGAATTCCGGAGGCGCTGCCGGGTGCTCGCCGTTATACGTCTGGCCCAATCGTGTCAGCCAGGCTTCTGCCAGGTCCGTACGGCCCTGGGCCAACCAGAGTTCGCATTTGACCAGGGTGATCATTGCCAGATAGTAGATCGGCGGCACGTCCCAGATGTGCATCAGCCGTTCGGCTTCGGCGAGCTCGGCAAAGGCCTTGGCGAATTCGCCGCTGCTGCCTTCCAGTCGGGCGATCACACAATGGCCGATCAATACGCTGATGTCGCGACAGGCGCGCGCTTCGCTCAACCCCGCCTGCAAACGCACTCTTGCCGCTTGTGGCTGCAAGCGTAGCGCCAGCAAAAATCCTTCGTACAAGGTCAGGCGAGCGCGTACCGCATACAGCCTTTGCGGGGATAACCCGTGCAAGCGTTGCAGCCCTTGGCGGACTTCATCCAGCGAACGAAGGATTTCTCCACGGGCTTGCAATACTCGCGCGCGGTCATAGTGGGCCAGCGCTTCGAACAATGGGTTGCCGACCCGTTGCGCCAACTCCAGGGAATCGCGGTTCAATCCGCGCGCGCGCCACAAATCGCCATCGGCAATGGCCAGGTTGGACAGGGTCGAGAGACACATCAGTCGCTGGCCGTAACGCTTGCACGGAAGACTTTCCAGCGCTTCGGTGCAATAGCGCAACGTGAGCTCGCGGTTGCCGCGCCCGCGAGCGATGATCCCGCTCAAGGCCAGCCATTGCGCCAGCATCGACTTCTGCGCAGTGGCCGATGGTGCCGGCAGGAATCGACTCAAGTGGCTGGCCAATTCCTCGGCGGCGTCCAGTTGACAGGCCAGCCCCAACGCCCAGCTATACAGAACAATCAGCCGCGGTGTGCTGATCAGCAGGCTGTCGGGCAAGTCCATTTTCCAGCGCAGCAGCATGCCGACGTTCTGTTCGGCCAGCAGTTGTTCTTCGGACAGGTTTTGCACCAGGTTCGCCGCGACATCCAGATGCCCGGCACGCAACGCTTGTTCTACCGCTTCATCAAGCAGCCCCTGGGCGTTGAACCAGCGGCAGGCGCGCAGGTGCAAGCTGGCCGCCGGCACCATGGTCGGAGCGGTCGGTCGCGTGCGCAGAAGATCGGAAAACAAATGATGGTAGCGATACCAGTGGCCGTGCTCGTCCAGCGGCACCAGAAAGACCTGGTGAGCCAACAGAAAACGCAGGATCTCCGCGCTGTCATGGGCGTCGCGAACGGCGTCGCACAGTTCACTGCAAAAACGCTCCTGGGGTGCAGTGTCGTAAAGAAAGGACTGCACCTCGGCGGGCAGGCAATCGATCACCTCTTCCAGCAAGTAATCCCGGATCAGGCCTTCCCCGCCATGCAATGCCTGGGGCAACGCGCCATGGTTGCCGGCTTCAGAAGCCGCCAACAGCCAGAAACGCAACCCGGCGACCCAGCCTTCGCTACGCTGGATCAGGCTTTCCAGTGCTTCACCGCGCAACGAACTGCTGTGCCGGTCGAGCAGGCTCAAGGCTTCATCGTGGGTCAGGCGCAAGTCCTGCTCGTGAAGTTCGAGCAGTTGTCGCGACAGCCGCAGCCGCGCCAGATGCCAGTCCGGGCGCTGTCGACTGGTGACCATCACCAGAAGGCCATCGGGAAGGTGATTGAGGAAAAATTGCAGACAGCGATCGAGAACCGGCCCCTGGGCCAGATGATAATCATCGAGCACGAGCAACAGTGGCGTCGCCGTCGACAGGTGGAAAGCCAACTCGTCGAGCAAACCATCCAGCCATTCTTCGAAAGCGAACGGCTGGTGCCGTTGACGCATTTTCAGCAAGCCGAGGGACTGCCTGCCCAGTTGTGGAAAAAAGTCTTGAAGGCCTTCGAGCAATCGCTCGAGGAATCGGCCGGGGTCACTGTCTCTGGGGCTCAATCCGAGCCAAAGACTTTGCCAATGAGCCGGTAGCGACTGACAGAACTCCACCGCTAATGAACTCTTGCCGAAACCCGCGGGTGCGCTGACTAACAGCAACCTGCCACCGAGCCCCGCACTCAGGCGCTCGCACAATCGAGGCCGCAGTACATGGCCGTCGGGCAATGGCGGTCGGAAAAAGCGCTCGTCCAGCGCTGCGACAGCAACGCTTGCAGGACCTGGTAGTGGGGACAGATCAGTCATGGCCGGCTCTTGTTTGAATTGCGGGTGGCGGCGTTGCAGATGTCCGCAGACTAGCGGTAAACGGCGAGGGAATGAAGGTTATTGCTACAAATGGCTACAAAAAGTCTACGAACCAAAGATCGCAGCCTCGTTTCACGCGACGGCTCCTATAAGTTCTGGATTGATGCGATCCCGTTCCGGTAACGCAATATCTGTAGGAGCCGGCTTGCTGGCGATGGATGCGCCGCGTTTAACCAGACCCTACGCGTTATCGTTTACGACCATCGCTAGCAAGCCGTCTCTTACAGGGACCGTACCCACTCGAGAAACAATGTAACCCGCAAAAAAAAACGCCCCGAACCATTCGGGGCGTTTTAGAGGATGCGGCCTCTGCTCAGTGCAGGTTAGCGAACGCCATCCTGACGCAATGCTGCCGGGGTGAAGTCGCTGGTAGTGGCAGTGAAGCCGAAGTCATACGCCGATTTCTCTTCGTTCTTCATGCCCAGCGCCAGGTAACGACCCGACTGCAAGTCGTACAAGGCTTCGAGGGCGTACCACGGCACTTGCTTGTCGTAGTAGTTCTCGGCGTGAGCTTCAGCGACGCGCCACAGCTGGTTGCGACCGTCGTAATGGTCGATTACCGCTGCTTGCCAGGTGTCTTCATCGATGTAGAAATCACGCTTGGCGTAGATGTGACGCTGACCTTCCTTCAGGGTTGCAACCACATGCCAGACACGACGCAGCTCGTAACGAGCCAGGTCCTGGTTGATGTGACCGGCCTTGATGATGTCGGCGTACTTGAGGTTTGGATCGTCGAGCTTGTAGGCGTCGGAGGCGATGTACATCTCTTTCTTGCCTTCGAGCTTCCAGTCGTAGCGATCCGGCGCACCGTTGTACATGTCCAGGTTATCGGAGGTACGCAGGCCATCAGCTGCAGTACCCGGCCCGTCATAAGACACTTGCGGCGCACGACGCACGCGACGCTGACCGGCGTTGTAGACCCACGCCGAACGCGGTTCCTTCACCTGATCGAGGGTTTCGTGCACCAGCAGCACACCACCGGCCAGACGTGCCGGGGCGGTCACTTTCTGCTTGAAGTAGAACAGGATGTTGCCCGGGTTTTTCGGGTCGTAGTCCTTCATCTTGTCGCGGAACACGAACTGGTCCTGGAAGTAAACCAGGCTGAACGAGCCGTTCGGCTGAGGCGTGGCCTGGGTCACCAGGCGGGTCACGCTGCCACCGCGATAGCGGGTGATGTGGTTCCAGATGACTTCAACGCCGCTTTTCGGAATCGGAAACGGCACGGCGGTTTCGAAGTTTTCCAGGCCGTTGCCGCCCGACACCAGGTTGGTGTTGGTGGCGTTGCGCTTGATGGCGGCGAACACGTCATCCGGCACGGTAGCGCCGCGATGGGACGTGTAAACCGGCATCTTGAAGGTTTCCGGGTAGCGCTTGAACATCGCGTACTGGCCCGGGGCGAGCTTGTCCTTGTACTGATCGACGTTCTGCGCCGTGATGGTGAACAGCGGTTTTTCGCTGGCGTACGGATTGGACAGGAAGCCTTTGCTGTCGACGGTACCGGCATTCTTCGGCAATGGTTTCCAGGCCGGGATCGAACCGTCGGCGTTGCCCGCCATTTCGGCACCCATCGGGGTCAGGCTCTTGCCCAGTTTGTCCGCTTCGGCCGCAGGGACCGCTGCCATGACGCTGGTCGCCAGCAGCGAAAGCCCCAAGACACCGGCGTGGAACAGACTCTTTGTTATTTTCATGTGTGTGATCGTCCTGAAAATACAGTGCTTAGAAGTTCACGCCGAAGCTGAGCGCAACGAAGTCGCGATCATCCACGGTGGTGTACTTGCCGTCGAAGAAGTTGGTGTACGCCAGGCTTGCGGTGTAGGTGTTCTGGTACTCGGCGTCGACGCCCAGGCTGACCGCTTTGCGACCTTCCTCGAAGTTGCCGCCAGGACCAGGCGAGTAACCTTCCACGTCATGGGACCAGGCCACGTTCGGCTTGAGGTTCACACCGGCGAAGACGTCGTTGTATTCCCAGATGGCGCGACCGCGATAACCCCAGGAGGTGGCGGTGGTGAAGCCTTCGTCGTTGCAATTGCGGTTAAGGTTGTTGGTCGGAGTACCAGGGCCGGCACCGGCGATGGTGCTGGCGTTAAGTGCCTGGCAGGTATTCTGGCCACCGGTAGCCGGCAGTTCGCCCGGACCATAGACCGGATCGCGGCCATAACGAACGTCGGAGGTGCTTTCCAGCCCGCCAACGTGGGTGACGCCCACTTCGCCCACCAGAGTCAGACGGCTGGCGCCCATGACCTGATCGAAGAAGTGCGTCAGGGTGGTCTGGAACTGGGTGATTTCCTTGCGGCGATAACCGTGCAGGTCCGAACCCGGTGGAGCAGAGAGCAACGAAGCGTTGGTCAACGCGCCGCCCAACGGACGCACGCCAGCGAACAGGATGTCGGTGGAGTTGAGCTGCACCGGTGCGTTCGGACGGTAGCTGACTTCACCGCTCCACGCCGTACCGGTAGGCAGAGTGGTGGAGAAGCTCAGGCCATACAGGCGGATGTCTTCCGGATACTCGATGAAGTAGTTCGAGTTACCCGCGACAATCAGTGGCGCCAGAGCACGCAATTGCGCCGGCAAGGCTGCAACGCCAGCAAAGGTCGACGCTGGCGCACCGGTGGCGCTGAAGATCGGCGCACGGCTGTGGTAGTTCATGAAGTAGGCACCGAACTCGGTGTCCAGCGGGTCAAACATGTACTTGAGGGAAGCGCCCCATTGGCCACTGTCGCGCGCATCGCGATCCGGACCACGGCGTACCAGCACACCTTCGTTGTCCACGTCGACACCCAGTCGGGTCAGCGTAGGCAATGCCGCGGCTGGAATGGTCGAACGCTTGTTTAGGACGCGCAGGTTATTGTCGCAACCATCGGCAACGATGTCCGGCTGGGAGAAAAAGGTGCCGCAGTTATCGACGACGGTCTGGTCCCATTCGAGCTGGTAGAAGGCTTCAGCCGAGAGGTTTTCGGTGAGGCTCTGGGAGACGTAGAACATGTTGACCGGGATCAGGCCTTCCTTGATCTCGGCACCAGGACGACGGAACGCGGACACGTCGATCGGGTTGATCGAGTTGATGCCGCCGCCGATGAAGGTACTTTCACCCCAGCTCACTACCTGCTTGCCCAGGCGCACGGAACCCGGCTGATCGGCAATGGCGTAGTTGTGGTAGACGAAGGCGTCGAGGATCTGGCCGCCGGCGGATTTGGCGCCTTCCTTGCGATTGCTGTCGCTGATGTCCTTGAACGGACGGCTTTCGTCCTTGAGTTCAAAGTCGTACCAGTATTTGCCTCGGACGAAAACGCCGGTGTCGCCATACTTCAACTCAAGGTCATGAATACCCTTGAAGATCTTCGAAAAGGTTTCGCCGCTCTTGAAGTTCAGGTGACCGTCATCGGAGGTCTGGGACAGGCCACGGCCGCCGTTGTTGACACCGATGAGGTTCTTGTTGGCGCTTTCAGTAGACCAACTGGCACCGATCGACAGGGATGAGTCGAACTGACCTTCGATTTCACCAACGTTGAAACTGACGCCGAATGCTGGCCCGGCGAGCGTAGAGGCAAGACTGACAGCCAAAGGCAGTTTCGCCCGGCGCCAGAACTGGTTTACTGAAGTCATCGACGCTTCTCCATGTGCATTATTTTTATGGCAGTGAGCACTTCTAAAAACGTTGTGGATGACAGGGAGCCAAGGCTTCCCAAAATCATTCCAAAATTGCATCGCCCCGGTTTGTGCGGTTGCTCCGTTCTTAAAAATCCTTGAGCGGACTATAGCCAGCAGGTAGTAGTGCTTGATCCCTCTAAAGTGTGATTTGCAGCTGCCGACCACTCTGGAACAGTCCTTTCGCCAGGCCGACAACCGTCGGCGCGACAAGGATGGCTGAAAATTCGGATTTAACAAGCCAAGCGCTTGCTTGGTGGGGCTGGCGTGCCTTTTTGGGCACGCCAGAAGACACTTAAAGTGTCGAAAGGAAGGTGCTGTTGTTGGCCTGCCATTCGGTGATGTCGACGCGGATCCGCTTCTTGTCGAGTTTGCCGACACTGGTCTTGGGAATTTCAGTAACAAGGGCGATCTGGCTCGGGATGGCCCACTTGCTCAGGTGCCCCAATTCCACGAATGGCTTGAGGTGCTCCTTGAGTTCTTTGGCCCCAATCTCATGGCCTTCACGAAGGACCAGTAAGGCAAATGGCCGCTCGCCCCACTGCGGATCGGCGATTCCCACCACTGCTACTTCGCGTACCGCCACGTGACGACTGATCAGGTCTTCGAGATCGAGGGAGGAGATCCATTCACCGCCCGTCTTGATCACGTCCTTGATCCGGTCACGAATGTCGATTACGCCCATGCTGTCCAGGGTCGCCACGTCGCCGGTGTGCAGCCAGCCCCCGGCCCAGAGCTCGGCGCCCTTCTGAGGCTCGTTGAAATAGCCTTCGGTGAGCCACGGCGCACGTAGCACCAGTTCACCCTGGGTCTCGCCATCGGCGGGCAGGAATTTGCCGTCAGTGTCGACGATGGCCGCCTCGACCAGCGGACCCGGCACACCCGCCTTGATCCGGTAGGTGGTGCGCTCGTCTTCGGTGCCGGCCATCAGCTCATCGTTGAGGTGCGCGCACGAAACCAGCGGCCCGGTTTCCGACATGCCATAGGCGGCGGTCAGTTGAATGCCCTTGGCCTTGGCCGCTTCATATAGAGCACGATTGAGTGCACTGCCGCCGATGACGATTTTCCAGCCAGCGAAATCGATATTTTGCGCAGCCTTGGCGTTGAGGACCATTTGCAGGATGGTCGGCACGCAGTGGGAGAAGGAGACCTTCTCCTTGCGCCACAGCTCCACCAGGTATTCCGGGTCGTAGCGACCGGGATAAACCTGTTTGAGCCCGAGCATGGTCGCCACATAGGGCAGGCCCCAGGCGTGCACGTGGAACATCGGGGTGATCGGCATGTACACATCGTTGGTGCCCAGCAGGCGCACGCTGTCGATCGCGCCCATGATGGTCGACACGCCCATGGTGTGCAGCACCAGTTGCCGATGGGTGAAGTAGACGCCCTTGGGGTTACCGGTGGTGCCCGTGGTGTAGAACGTGGTCGCGACGGAGTTTTCGTCGAAGTCCTGGAAATCGTACTGCGGGCTCGCGGACGCCAGCAGTTGCTCGTACTCGCCGATCAGGTTCGGCAGCTCGGCGTTTTTTTCCGGAAGGTCGGTCAGCAACAGTGTTTTCTCGACCGTGGTCAGGTGCCCGGCAATCGCGTTGTACAGTCCCACGAATTCGCTGTTGACCAGCACAAAGCGGTCCACTGCGTGGTTCATGGTGTAGAGAATCTGCTCCGGCGACAGGCGCACGTTGATGGTGTGGATGACCGCGCCGATCATCGGAATGGCGAACATGCATTCCAGATAGCGATGGCTGTCCCAATCCATCACCGCCACGGTGTCCCCGGGCTTGACCCCGGCGGCTGTGAGCACATTGGCCAGCCGCGCGACCCGTTCGATCAGGGTCGGATAGCTGTAGCGCAACTGGTCGCGGTAGACGATCTCGCGGGTTTTCTCATAACGCGCACCGGACATCAGTAGCCGTTTGATCAGCAGCGGATACTGGTAAGCGCCTTCGGCTGGGGGGATAACGCGAGTCTGCAACATAAGAATCCCTTTTCTGACTGCACGGTCGTGGCTGAAAGTAAGCACTGTAGTGCCGTTGAACCTCAGCCAAATCAGCCAAAGGAATGATTTGTAGAGCCACGTAAATGCTAGCTTTACGCCACCATCACTTACGTTTCAAACACAATGTTGTGATGGATGCCGCAACCTCTTTCGTGCGAGCCTATGTATCGTTTCCGAAATAGTGAGCCGGACGGCTGTTTGCCCCTGAGCAGTCTGCAGCCTACCCCTCAGCGTCGGACACGGTTCAAGGCATGTCTCGTCAATTGCGATCGGTGCTGCAAACAACAATGAACACTCAAGTGACACCTCCGACAGATGACGCCAAGACGCAAACGCCTCTGGTCTCCATCGTGGCGCCCTGTTACAACGCGGAAAAGTATCTGGAAGAGGCCATTCAAAGCATCTTCGGCCAGAAATATCCGAACTTCGAAGTGATCATTGTGGACGACGGTTCCACCGACAACAGCATCGCATTGCTCAAGCAACTTCAGAAAACCTATGACTTCCAGTTGTACTCACAACCGAATCAGGGTGTGAGTGCGGCGCTTAATCATGGCTTGCGGTACGCCAAGGGTGAATACGTCTCGACGCCCGATCTGGACGACATCATGCTCCCGGATTCCCTGCGTATTCGAGTCGATTACCTGAACCAACGCCCGAACGTCGGCTGCGTCGGGGCGCTGATCATCTACATGGACAGCGACGGCAAAACCACCAAACAGCAAAAGCGCGACAAAATCCGCACGTACAACTTCGATCAGATTCTCCACAAGGCCGTGGTGATCGGCGCTCCTGTAGCGCTCTATCGCATGAGCGCGATGCGCAGTGCCGGGTTTTATGCACCGCACCTGCGGGTGCAGGATTTCCAGATGACTCTGCGGATTGCCCGCCTGGGTTATGAGATCCATGAATTGCCAGTGTGCGTGACCCGTTATCGCCGACATCCGAATAATCTGTCGAGAAAATACAAAGTGTTGCTGCAGGCGGATCTCGAGGCCATCGAGCCGTACCTGAGTCACCCCGCCTACCAGAGCGCACGCACCCAATTGGTGAACAAGGCGCTCAAATATGCGGTGGTCGAGGACAAGAAAGAAGCCTGGAAATTGTTGCGTTCCATCCCCTGGCGACACATGAACCGAACCAGTTTCAAACGTCTGAAGCGACTGATGTTTCATCGCTAGCACGCCAGCTACCCGGTATCACCTCTCCCGCTTGCCAGGCCTTACCAATGAAATTTCTCGAAAAACTCAAAGAACGAAAAACCCGAAAACATTTAAAACGCCTGGAGAAACTGCACAGGGCTCCAGAGAAAATCCGTTTGCGCTATCCCCGGTATGAAATAGGCGTGGGCACCTATGGCATCCCGGAAGTCGTAGAGTTTGGCGACGACACGATTCTGAAGGTCGGCTCATACACTTCGATTGCCGAGGGCGTAAAGATTCTGTTGGGCGGCGGTCATCGCACCGATTGGGTCAGCACGTATCCTTTTCCCTTGATGATCGATGAGGCCCGAGACATTCCCGGCAGCAGCCCGACCAAGGGCGATGTCGTGATCGGCAGTGATTGCTGGATCTGCGCCGACGTCATGATCCTCTCTGGCGTGACCATCGGTCATGGTGCGGTGGTGGCGGCGGGTGCCGTCGTGACACGCGATGTCGAGCCCTACGCGATTGTCGGCGGCAACCCTTGTCGGCACATTCGCTGGCGGTTTGAGGAGGACGTGCGCCGTGACTTGCTGGCATCCGCCTGGTGGGACTGGCCCATGGAAGAGGTCAAGGCCGCGTCGCGGATTCTAAGCAGCAGCGACATGGAAGGTTTTCTGGAATACGCCCGCCAACGCCAGTCGTCGACTGTTGCCGTCAGCTAATCCTGGATTGGCCGCGACAGGGCATGTCGCGGCCACCTCAATCAAGACTCAATGCATCTCGGTAAACGCGAGTTTCACACCGATAGCGATCAGCACTGCACCCATGGTGCGGTCGAACCAGTGACCCATTCGCGCGAAACCGGCGCGTACGCGCTGCTGGCTGAACAGCATCGCCACCAGGCAGAACCAGAAAGCCGTCGCGACCGCGAGATAGACCCCATAGCCCGCCTGCACCGCCAACGGCGTGTGCGGGTTGATTACCACGGTGAACAGCGACAGGAAAAACAGTGTGGCTTTCGGGTTAAGACCATTGGTCACGAAGCCTGAAGTAAACGCACCACGCGCCGTGCGCACACCCGCTTCCTTGTGCAGATCATCAGTCACCGGTTTCGCCGGTTGCGCACGCAATGCCTTGAAGCCGATGTACAGCAGATAAGCAGCCGCCGCCCATTTCAAGGCGTTGAACAGCACAATCGATTGCGACACGATCAGGCCGATGCCCAGCAACGAATAACCAACATGCAGGAAAATCGCCGTGCCGACGCCGAGCGCCGTCCAGGTGCCGGCACGACGACCGTGGGTCACGCTCTCTCGCACCACCACGGCAAAGTCCGGGCCGGGGCTGGCCACGGCCAAAAGGTGAATCAGGGCAACGGTCAAGAATTCTGTCCAGTACATGGGGGCTCCTCTGGAATTGGATGATCAATTGATTTTCAAATACACATCACCTGTGGCGAGGGAGCTTGCTCCCGCTCGACTGCAAAGCAGTCGTCATCCGCCAGGTGCGGCATGCCTGATAAAACACGGTTGTCTGAATTGAGGGCTACTGCGCAGCCAAGCGGGAGCAAGCACCCTCGCCACGGATTTAGTGCCCGCGTGGACAGCACGTAACTTTTTATTTCATCTGGTAGGCTCGGCAGATTACGCCTTCAGTTCATTGCACAAAAGGTACAGTTGATGACGAACTCTCGCCGCGCCGTTTTCCTCGACCACCCCTCACTGGACCTGGGCGACCTTGACCTCAGCCCGTTGCGCGATTGCTTCAGCGAATTGCAGCTGTACTCCCAGACCCTGCCAGACCAGGTGATCGAACACCTCAAGGGCGCCACCGTCGCCATCAGCAACAAAATCCTCATCAATGCCGCCGCCATGGCCGCCAGCCCCGAGCTGAAGCTGATCCTCATCACCGCGACCGGCACCAACAACGTCGACCTCGCGGCCGCCCGTGCCCACGGCATCACCGTCTGCAACTGCCAGGGCTACGGGACGCCATCGGTGGCGCAGCATACGATCATGTTGCTGCTCAACCTGGCCACGCGCCTGGCCGATTATCAAAAAGCCGTGGGTGAAGGTCGCTGGCAACAGGCCAAGCAGTTCTGCCTGCTGGATTACCCGATCGTCGAACTGGAAGGCAAAACCCTGGGTTTGCTTGGTCACGGCGAACTGGGTGGCGCCGTTGCGCGACTGGCCGAAGCCTTCGGCATGCGGGTGCTGCTGGGGCAGATTCCGGGGCGCCCTGCCCGTCCGGATCGCTTGCCGCTGGATGAACTGTTGCCGCAAATCGACGCGCTGACTTTGCACTGCCCGCTCAACGAATACACACGGCATTTCATTGGGGCGCGTGAATTGGCTTCGATGAAACCCGGAGCATTTGTAGTCAACACTGCGCGCGGTGGCCTGATCGATGAACAAGCGCTGGCAGATGCCTTGCGTAACGGCCATCTGGGTGGCGCCGCGACCGATGTGCTGAGCGTCGAACCACCAACCCAAGGCAATCCTCTGCTGAGCAACGACATCCCACGCTTGATCGTCACCCCGCATAACGCCTGGGGCAGTCGCGAAGCCCGGCAGCGAATCGTTGGCCAGGTCACGGAAAACGCCCTCGGTTACTTCAGCGGTAAGGCGCTGCGGGTCGTCAGTTGATAAACTGCGGCACTTTTTTCCACAGGAGCAGTTATGGATCCGCGCAGTGAAGTACTGCTTCGTCAGGCTGAGTTATTCCAGGGTTCGGTGTTGCTGGCCGGTTTGCCTGCCGACGATTTGCTCGGCCGCCTCCCTGCCGCTCATGGCTGGTGCTGGCATGCCGGCGATCAAGCCGCGCTCGACGCTCGCTTTGCCGAGCGCAGCCATTTCGGCGTGAACGTCCCGGAGCGCGAGTTCGACAGCGCGGTGGTGTTCCTGCCCAAGTCCAAGGACCTGACCGATTACATCCTCAACGCCGTGGCCTCGCGCCTGGAAGGTCGTGAGGTGTATCTGGTCGGCGAGAAAAAAAGCGGTATCGAAGGTGCGGCCAAGCAACTCAACCCGTTCGGCAAGCCACGCAAACTCGACAGCGCACGGCATTGCCAGCTATGGCTGGTCACCGTCGCCAATGCGCCAGCAGCCAAACCGCTGGAAAGCCTGGCCCAGGAATATGAACTGCCGCTGGCCGAAGGCCCGCTCAAAGTCATCAGCCTGCCGGGCGTATTCAGTCACGGTCGACTGGATCGCGGCAGTGCGCTGTTGTTGGAACATCTGGACAAATTGCCGAGCGGCCACTTGTTGGATTTCGGATGTGGCGCGGGTGTGTTGGGGGCAGCGGTGAAACGCCGTTATCCGCACAACCAGGTCACGTTGCTGGACGTGGATGCGTTTGCCGCCGCCAGCAGCAGGCTGACGTTAGCCGCCAATGGTCTGGAAGCGGACGTCATTACCGGTGACGGCATCGACGCCGCACCGATGGGCTTAAGCGCGATTCTAAGCAATCCACCGTTCCACGTCGGCGTCCATACCGATTACTTCGCCACAGAGAATTTGCTGAGAAAAGCGGCCAAACATCTGAAAAACGGTGGCGAACTTCGTCTTGTGGCGAATAGCTTCCTGAAGTATCAACCGCTGATCGAAGAGCACCTCGGCGTGTGTGCGATCAAGGCTGAAGGACAGGGTTTCAGAATCTACCGGGCTAAACGCGGTTAGAAATTTGTACTTGCCGAATGGATATTGCCAAGGCAGAATCCGCTCCGTCCTAGGGGAGTAGTCTCCCACGAGCGCCATGCTCGTCCGGCATACGTCAACATACTTGGTCCTCAGACCATGGCGTATGCGACCCAAGCGACCGCATCAGACGGATCGCAGGGTTTGACAAGACCTATGACACGAACACCTTACCCGGGGCGGGAAGGCTGTACGTGTCATAGCCGTGTCGACCCGCCCCTTAGGAAAACCCCTGATGCTGGATTCACTACTGGTTCCCACCGCAATCGTTGCCTTGGCCGAAATCGGTGACAAGACGCAATTGCTCGCGCTCATTCTCGCTGCCCGCTTTCGCAAACCCTGGCCGATCATCGCCGGCATCGTCGCCGCGACCCTGGCCAACCATGCGGCAGCCGGCGCGGTAGGCGCGTGGGTGGGCAGTTTCTTTTCGGATACGTTACTGCACTGGATCCTTGCCGCAAGCTTCGCGGCAACTGCGCTGTGGACCCTGGTCCCGGACAAGATGGACGATGACGAAGCCAGCACTGCGCGCAAGTTCGGGCCGTTCCTGACCACGCTGATTGCGTTTTTCCTCGCGGAAATCGGTGACAAGACTCAGATCGCGACTGTGATGCTCGCTGCGCAATACCCTGAGTTGTGGCTGGTAATCATCGGCACCACCCTCGGCATGCTGATTGCCAACGTGCCGGTGGTTCTGGCGGGTAACTTTGCCGCGGACAAACTGCCATTGACGTTGATCCGTCGCCTGGCGGCATCGGCGTTCTTCATCCTGGCCATTGTCGCGGTGTACAAGGCGATGCAGGCAAGCGGCTGGGTCTGACGCGACAGGCAGCCATTGTGGCGAGGGAGCAAGCTCCCTCTCCACACAGGTCAGTGAACGCAGTTCAGGACTTCTTGGCCTGCTCGTAAAGCGGCATCACCTTCGGTATCGCCGCTTGCAGCGATGCAATACGACTCGACGAAGCCGGGTGAGTGCTCATGAACTCCGGCGGCGAGCCTTCCGACGCCTTGGCCATCTTGTTCCACAAGGTGATCGCGGCGTTCGGGTTGTAGCCGGCACGTGCGGCGAGTTCGAGGCCAATCAGGTCGGCCTCGTTTTCGTTGGCCCGGCTGTTCGGCAAGGTCATGCCGTAGTTGGCGACGGTATCGGCCAGCGCCAGGGTGTCCGAGCCAGGCCGAACAAGGCACCGGCGCCTTGCTTGGCCATCTCGATGCCATAGGCCTTGGACATGGCCTCGCGACCGTGCTCGCGCAGGGCGTGTGCGATTTCGTGGCCGAGGATGGCGGCGATTTCGTCATCGGTCAGTTTCAGGCTGTCCATCAGGCCGGTATAGAAAATGATCTTGCCACCAGGCCCGCAGTTGGCGTTGAGCTCATCGCTCTTGATCAGATTGACTTCCCACTTCCACTGGGCCGAATCCGGACGGAAGACCGGCGCCTGTGCTATCAGCCGATCGGAAATCACCTGAATGCGCTTGGCATCGCTGCTGGTCTTGTCCAGCACACCCTTGCTGCTCGCCTCGCCCACCGTCTTTTGATAGGACTGGGCGTACATCTGATTGACCTCATCAGTGGACAGCATGCTGAACATGTATTGCTTGCGCTCAACACCTACGGCACCACCGCTGGTGGTGTTGACCGACTGACAGCCGGCGAGCAGCAGCGCTGCGCCCAGTGCACCCACAACCAAAATCTTGCTCATCGAAAAACTCCATGAAAACTGCCGCCTATCCTAGGCGTGGAAATGTATCGACGCCAGATACACAGGAGATAAGACGCCTATATCCGGCAAAGCTCTCACCAACGCAGGAAATTAAAAGATCGCCGCTCTCGGCAGCTCCTACAGGATGAACGCCGATCCATTGCAGGAGCTGCCGCAGGCTGCGATCCTTTCAACCCGGCGTTCGACGCTGCAGCCG